>WFVH01000091.1 GCA_015491735.1 Gammaproteobacteria bacterium | reverse complement strand
TCACCCAGCTCACCTTCGAGGGGGACAACGGGGAAGCCTACTTCAGCTGGGACGGCAAGCGGCTCATCTACCAGTCGAACCGGGATGGCAAGCGCTGCGACCGGATCTGGACGATGAACATCGACGGCAGCGGCAAGCGCCGTATCAGCCCGGATCACGGCGCCCACACCTGCGCCTTCTTCTTCCCCGGCGGGAAGCGGGTGGTGTTCGCCTCCACCAGCCACCTGCCGGGGGACTGCCCGCCCCGGCCGCAGACGCCGCCGGACGCCCGCTACAGCTGGCCGCTCTATCCCTACAACATCTATACCGCCAACGCAGACGGCTCCGGCCTGCGCCGGATCACCGACAACCCGCAGTATGACGCCGAGCCCATCGTTTCCCCCGACGGCAAACAGATTGTGTTCGGCTCCCAGCGGGAGGGGGATTTCGACATCTATATCATGAACGCCGACGGCTCCAACGTGCGGCGTCTCACCGACCGGGTGGGCTACGACGGCGCTCCCTGGTTCTCCCCGGACGGGAGCAAGATCGTCTGGCGCGCCTGGTATCCGGAGACCCCGGAGGAGCACGACCAGTGGAAGGCGGCCATGGCCGGCAACTACATCCTCGCCTGGCCGCTGGATCTCTGGGTGATGGACGCCGACGGCTCCAACAAACGGCGCCTGACCAACAACGGCGCCACCAACTGGGCCCCCTCCTGGCACCCGGACGGCAAGCGAATCATCTTCTCCAGCAACATGGACGACTGGCGGGAGGAGATCCGGCGCTTCGGCCACAACTTCGAGCTCTACCTGATCAACATCGACGGCAGCGGGCTGGAGCGCATCACCTACAACCAGGTGTTCGACAGCTTCCCCATGTTCTCGCCCGACGGAAAGAAGCTGGTGTTCGGCGCCAACCGCAATCCGAAGAAACCGCGCGCTACGGACATCTACATTGCGGACTGGGTGGAATAAGCCAATGAGTTAAAGGAAAAGGAGCGTGTCATGAAAGGGGAATTTACCAGAATCTTCTATACTTTTACCTCGCGGTTCATAGCAGCCATTGTTCTCTCCATTTGTGCAGCCATGGGAGACCAAAACAACCGGCTCAAAATAATTCTTGATGACCTGGTTTCAAGCAGATCCTTTGAGGCGTTTGGTTCTTTGGGTTTGTTTCTATCCGGGTTACTCATAATTTTTTATATCGTGCAAAATAATTTCAACAACCAGGGGCAAATAATAGTCAAATTCATATCCGGCATCTTAACAGAAGCAAGCAAATCACTATCGTCTATGCCGTTCTCATTGACTTCCTTCGTCACCGGGCTGATTGCGTACTCATACCTTACCGGAGATCCGGGCGAAGAAAACATAGGGCAACTCATATCCTTGACGCTGTGTGCGCTAGGATTATTAGCTATACTTGCACTGGCCCCTGTCGCTGCGGATCGTAAAAGCAACAACTGTCTGGCATGCATGCTGTATAGCAACCATCCTGTATGGCCATGGTCAATAGGTATTGCGTTAACCGTAGCACCTGTGTGGATGATGTGGAACCTGGCCAATTCATGAAATAATGTTGCTCTACTCTAGCCCTACAGCGAAACCCGATTTGCCATTAGCGGGGCTGATCTCAGCAATTCGTCCTCACCTCCTGGACATTACTGCCCGCAGCAAGGTGTTGGTACCGCTGTTTTTTTTGCTTTCTGTTACTCTCTTTCTCTCCGCAGGGTTACTACACGCTGCGACGACTGATGAACTGTTCCACCACAACCTGAAAGTCTCTATACAACCCGACCAACACCGAATCCAGGTACAGGACACCATCACCTTCCCCGAACCGCCTCGCGCACCGGTGCGGTTCCTGCTGCACAAGGGGCTGAACCCCCTCTCCGCCCAGCCCGGCGTAGTGATTGAAAAACAGGGAACGGGAAACGGCGATCTTCTCTACAACAGCTACGAAGCCACCCTGCCGCCCGGCCAGCGCGAGCTTTCACTGCAATACAGTGGCGAGATCTTCCATCCGCTGCCATCCACGGAAAAAGAGCAGGCGCGGGGCATGCGCAGCACGCCCGGCATCGTCTCCGGCGAAGGGGTCTATCTCTCCGGCGCCTCGTACTGGTATCCGGTGCTGGAAGGGGACAGCTTGATTACCTTCGATC
>WFVH01000090.1 GCA_015491735.1 Gammaproteobacteria bacterium | reverse complement strand
TCGGGTGCGCAGTTACCTGTCGACCTGTCGCAAGCATGGCTTGTCAGCCACGCAGGCATTGACGCTGCTGTTTCAGGGCAGGAATCCGGATTTCATGCAAGCAGATAAGGCCAAATGTTGATGATCATAGCGGAATGGGCTGAATAGTTACGATTGGTTTTGCTTTTCCAGCAAGCCAATCTTTTGATTTGCGCGTTTCCTTCCTTTATTTTGCCCGATCCAAATACTATTTCAGCTCCCGATTATCGACGGCGTTTGACATATGAATAACCGACGAAGTGTCTTGAGATCACAGCGCATCCGTTCAATGACAGTCTCTGCAAACCGTTGTCTAACCATGTCGAGAACAGGTTCCTCCCTGCCGTCGACCCATCCACAATAAAATCGCACCAACTGCAACCTGGGTTACAGAATCCCGCACTCGCCTGGTTTACATTGGCCATAGGCTCGAGAAGGGAGAGAAGCCATGAGCAGTGTTCGCGATAAACTCGATCAGGTTACGGTTCTTACCCGTCGGTTGCGCCAGGAGTATCCCGATGAGACGGGTGCCTTTCTCGGTTTTTTGCGAAAGGCCGAGGGCGGGAAGGCGCTCAATTTGCAGTTCAAGGAGTTGATCAATGTGGCGCTGGCGGTGGCGGCGCAGTGTGAGTGGTGTATCGCCTTTCATGTGGAGCAGGCGGTCAAGGCGGGCGCCAGTCGTGATGAGGTGATCGAGGCCGGGTTCATGGCGGTGGTAATGCACGGGGGGCCGGCCTATATGTATATGACGCCGCTGTTTGAGGCGCTGGATGAGTTTCTTCCTGAATAGAAGATGTGACTGGTGATGCCTCCCGTCATTTCCATTCTGTTGATGGCGAATGTGACCATCTTTCTGCTGGAGGCGGCGACCGGCGGATGGTTGATTGTTCCATTTGCGCTCTGGCCGCTGATTCCGGAGGTGTCGCTGGCCGGTGTTCCGCAGCCCCATTTTGTGTTGTGGCAACTGGTGACCTACGCCTTTCTTCACGGCAGCATTCTGCATCTGCTGTTGAATATGTATGCGCTGTGGCTGTTCGGCTCGCGCATGGAGCAGACCTGGGGCTCCAGGGCGTTTACCCTCTACTATTTTGTTTGTGTCATTGGTGCTGCTCTGGTGCAGTTGGTGGTGACCACCCAGGCGGCGAAAGCGGGGGCGGTGTACCCGACCATCGGCGCGTCGGGCGGGGTATTCGGGATTTTGCTGGCTTTCGGGATGACCTTTCCCAACGAGCGGCTGATGCTTATTTTTCCACCGGTGGTGCTGAAAGCCAAATGGTTTGTACTAATCTTTGGAGGGATAGAGCTGTGGGCGGGTGTTACCGGAACCCAGGCGGGAGTGGCCCATTTCGCCCATCTGGGCGGGATGCTGTTTGGATTCCTGCTGCTGCTCTACTGGCGCCGTCACCCGCCGGCTTATAACTGAATCGAGGAAACAGGGTATGGAAGTGGATCTGCTGAAAACCATGTTGCGTGACATGCTGCTGGCGCGCGCCTTCGAGGAGCGGGCGGCGCAGGAGTATGCGCAGGGTAACATCGCCGGTTTTCTGCATCTCTATCCGGGGGAGGAGGCGATAGCGGTGGGGGTGCTGCGCGCCGCGGAGCCGGCTGACTATATCGTCTCCACTTACCGGGAGCATGTGCACGCCCTGGTGCGGGGGATCCCACCCGGCGTGGTGATGGCGGAACTGTTCGGCAAAAAGGACGGTTGCAGCGGCGGCATGGGTGGCTCCATGCATCTGTTCGACCGGGAGCGGCGTTTCATGGGCGGCTATGCCATCGTTGGTGAGACCTTTCCGGTCGCCACCGGAATCGGTTATGCCGTTGCCATGCGCAGACTGCCCGAGGCGGTGATCTGCTTCTTCGGTGACGGTGCGGTGAATCAGGGCACTTTCCACGAAAGCCTCAACATGGCGGCGCTGTGGAAGCTGCCGGTGCTGTTCGTGTGCGAGAACAACCACTACCAGATCGGCACCGAGATCCATCGCCACTCGGCGGTGGCCGAGGTGTGGAAACGGGCCTGTGGCTATCGTATCCCGGCAAAACGGATCGACGGGATGGATGTGCTGGCGGTGCATGAGGCCACGGTTGCGGCGCTGGAGCAGATCCGCGCCGGTAACGGCCCGCAACTGCTGGAGTGCGAAACCTACCGCTTCCGCGGACACTCCATGGCCGACCCCGGCAGCTACCGCCCCAAGGTGGAGCTGCAGGCGTTCGAGGACAACGAGGATCCGGTGAAGATCGCCATTGCCGAAACTGTCGCCGCCTATCCCACCGGGGAGCAGATCGCCGCCGCGGGCTCCGGCAATATCGAGCGCCTGAGCGGACATCTGCAGCAGAGTGAACTGCTCACCGCGGCGCAGCTTGAGGCGATGAGGAAAGAGGTGGCCGAAGTGGTGGAGGAGGCGGTGCATTTTGCGGCGCGGAGTCCGGAACCCGCCATGGAGGATGCGCAGGCAGCGCTGGACTGCAATCGTCATGATGAGGTGTTGATCTGATGGCGGACGAAATTTACTACTGGCAGGCGCTCAACCGGGCGCTGGATGCGGAGCTGGCGGCGGATGACTCGGTCATCGTGCTGGGCGAGGATGTCGGGCTCTACGGCGGCAGCTACCGGGTGACCGAGGGGCTGTATGCCAAATATGGTGAGTGGCGGCTGCGCGATACCCCCATCTCCGAGGGCAGTTTCACCGGCCTGGGGGTGGGTGCGGCGCTGGCGGGATTGCGGCCGGTGGTGGAGATCATGACCGTCAATTTCGCCCTGCTGGCGTTCGATGCCATTATCAACATGGCGGCCAAGATCCCCTTCATGTCCGGTGGCCAGTTCCCCATGCCGCTGGTGGTGCGCATGCCGGGCGGGGTGGCCAAACAGCTCGCCGCGCAGCACTCCCAGCGGCTGGAGCAGATGCTGATGAATGTCCCCGGCCTGCGCATCGCCGTGCCTGCCACGCCGCAGGATGCCTGGTGGCAGTTGCGCCAGGCGATCCGCAGCGACGAGCCTATCGTTCTGCTGGAGCACGAGCTGCTCTACTTCAGCAAGGCAAGCCTGGATATGCAGCTCGAAGCACCGCCCATGCACCGGGCGCAGGTCCGTCGTGAGGGAAAAGATTTGACCATCATCACTTGGTCGCGCATGCTGGATCTCTCCCTGCGTGCCGCCGGCAAGCTGGCGGATAACGGTATCGAGGCAGAGGTGATCGATCTGCGCAGCCTGCGTCCTGTCGATTGGGAGCGCTGTGCCGCCTCGCTGAAAAAGACCCATCGCCTGCTGATCGTGGAGGAGGACTCCCACTTTGCCGGGGCCGGAGCCGAGATCGCCGCCGGGCTGGGCGAGCGCTGTTTCTACGAACTGGATGCGCCGCCGCAGCGGGTGGCGGCGCGCGAGATCCCCATCCCCTACAACGCCACACTGGAAGCCGCTGCCATTCCGCGGGTGGCTGATATCGTTGCTGCCGCCGGAAAGCTCTGCGGCTGAATAACCTGGAGAAGAATCATGAGCAAGGCCCGATATATTCGCTGGTTTTCCGAGCTGGGAATCGATGACGTGCCCCTGGTGGGTGGCAAAAATGCCTCCCTGGGGGAGATGTACCGGGAGCTGACTCCCAGGGGGGTCAAGGTCCCCAACGGTTTTGCCGTCACCGCCGAGGCCTACCGCGACATGCTGACCGAGGCGGGCCTGTGGGATGCCCTGAAAGAGACACTGGAAGGACTGGATCCCGACGATGTGCAGGACCTCGCTCGCCGCGGCGCTCGGGCCCGGGCCATCATCTATGGCGCGCCCTTGAGTCACAATCTGCAACAGGAGATCGTGGCGGCCTATCACCGGTTGCGGGAGGAGTATGGCGAGGAGATGAGCGTCGCGGTGCGCTCTTCCGCCACCGCCGAGGATCTGCCCAGCGCCAGTTTCGCCGGTCAGCAGGAGACCTATCTCAATATCCGGGGTGAGGAGCAGTTGATCGACGCCTGCCGCCGCTGCTTTGCCTCCCTGTTCACCGATCGGGCTATCCACTACCGTATCGACAACGGTTTCGATCACTTCAAGGTGGCCCTCTCCATCGGCATCATGAAGATGGTGCGCTCCGATCTCTCCTCCAGCGGGGTGATGTTTTCCCTGGATACCGAAACCGGCTTCCGCGACGTGGTGTTCATCACCGCCGCCTACGGGCTGGG
>WFVH01000089.1 GCA_015491735.1 Gammaproteobacteria bacterium | reverse complement strand
GCGGAGTGGGGGGTGGATGGGGGCGAACATCCGCACGAGGCCCACTATCTCAAACTGGATTGCGCAAAGTCGAGGGATCTGCTCGATGTTAGCCCGAAACTGGAGCTTTCCGAAGCGCTTGAGTGGATTGTCGAGTGGTACCGGGCCTGGGTAGAGGGATCGGATATGCGCCAGCTCACTGAGCAGCAGATAGCTCGTTACTCACAGCGGTAGCGCAACCAACACGACGCCCCGGATGTGGAGCCGCTGAACCGGCGGATTTCAGGGGCAATCTGAACAGTTACTGGCTTGTTTCATACTATGCTGAATAGTTATCAGTTATTATTATTTACCCGGTCGGTTGGATGATGATTGATACAGGCGGCAGCGGCGATCTCCGGTATGCGCAACTCCAGCACTGGTTGCGAGATGAGCTTGCGCTGCCTGTCGTCGATATTGCGCCTGCCTCTGCTGACGCGAGCTTCCGGCGTTATTTTCGGGTTGTATTCGACGGTGTGACACGTATCGTGATGGATGCTCCTCCGGAGAAAGAACCGCTTCAGCCATTTGTGTCCATCTCTGCGCTGTTGTCTGGATTGGGGCTGCATGTTCCCAAGGTACTTGAGCAGAATGAGCGGCAAGGGTTTTTGCTATTGACCGATTTGGGTTCACGGCAGTATCTGGATGAGTTGAATGATCAGTCGGTTCAACAGCTCTATGAGGACGCACTGCAAGCGTTGATTTTGATTCAGAGCTGCCCGGCACACAGACTGCGGCAGCTTCCGCGATACGATGAAGCGATGTTGCGTGAGGAGATGGAGCTGTTCCGGGAGTGGTATCTGCGACGCTCGTTGCAGATGACCCTTACCGGTAAAAAGCAGCAGATGCTCGGGGATGCATTCGATCTCCTGATCACTGCTGCTCTGGAACAGCCGCAAGTGCTGGTTCACCGCGACTACCACTCGCGCAATCTGATGATCTCTGTTCCAAACCCGGGCATACTGGATTTTCAGGATGCAGTGATCGGCCCGGTTAGCTATGATTTGGTGTCATTGTTACGTGACTGCTATGTTGCCTGGCCTCGTGAACAGGTGGAGGGGTGGGTAGCGAACTATCATTCGATGGCAACAAAGGGGGGGGGTATGCAGCGGGTGAATATCGAGCAACTGTTACGCTGGTTCGATCTGATGGGTGTACAGCGTCACCTCAAGGCGGTCGGGATCTTTTCCAGGCTCGATAGGCGTGATGGAAAACCGGGCTATTTGAAAAATATTCCGCGCACACTGCGCTATATCGAAGATGTCTGTCACCGTTATCCCGAACTCCACGGGTTGAAAAACGTTATTTTCTGAGCAGGCAGGCCGTTGTTCCGACTATTAACCCGGCCCCCAAGATACCGGCCTCAGGACAACAAGCATGGCGCGTACGCGAGTGCGCCTGCAGGATGTCGATATGCCGGGTTGCCGGGTTAATGGCATGAAAGCCATGATTTTGGCCGCCGGACGAGGCGAACGAATGCGGCCGCTGACCGACCACACCCCCAAACCGTTACTGAAAGTGGGTGGGCGCTGTTTGATCGACTATCATCTGGCGGGCTTGGCCGAAGCCGGGATACAGGAGGTCATCATCAATCATGCCTGGCTCGGGGAGCAGATTGAACGGGAGTTGGGAGATGGTGGCCGTTGGGGAGTGAAGATCCATTATTCGGCCGAGCTGCAGGGGCTGGAGACCGGTGGTGGCATCTTCAACGCGCTCCCCCTGCTGGGCGAGGCGCCTTTTCTGGTGATCAATGGTGATGTATGGTGCCGTTACCCCTTTGCCCAACTGCCCGCTACACCGGCCGGCCTGGCCCATCTTGTACTGGTGGACAATCCATCTCATCATGCACAGGGAGACTTTGCGCTTCGGGGTGGCCATGTTTGTTCCCAGGGAGCGCCGCGGCTGACCTATAGCGGAATTGGTGTGTTTCGTCCTGCGCTTTTTGCCGGCTGCAGCCGGCGTTCTTTCCCGCTTGCGCCACTGTTGCGCAGGCTGATGAGGGACAATCAGGTAACCGGAGAGCACTACCGGGGGCGCTGGATCGACGTGGGCACACCGGAAAGGTTGCATAAACTGGATAAGGAGTTATCGGCATCATCATGATAATCAAGCTACTTTCCTGGAGCACTCTGCTGTTTGTCTGCATGGCAGCTATGGCCGGAGAGGGCGAGATAACGCAAAACGACGGTTTCGAGCAGGCCAGGAGCCTTCTCAAGGCAGGGGAGCCGGAGCGGGCGATGGAGCAGTTGAAGCCGCTGTTGAGTGCAGAGCCGGACAATGCGAGCGCCCGTTTTCTTCAGGCCCGCATCCATACCGCACAGGGCAAGACAGGGCTGGCAATTGCTGGTTATGAAGCGTTGATTAAAGATTATCCCGATCTGGCCGAAGCGTACAATAACCTCGCTGCACTCTATGTTCGGCAGAACAATTTGCGGTTGGCCAGGCTGGTTCTGGAGCAGGGAATGAAGACCCACACCGTATACGCATCTCTCTATCGAAACATCAGCGCCATCTATATGGAGATGGCGCGAAAATCGTATACCGAGGCACGGTTGTTGAAACAGGAGATGCCGCCTCTGGAGCTGCAGGAGTTGCCGGATCTGTTCAGGGCAGTTTCCGGTGAATCCGCCAAATCTGCGGGCGAGTGATAGCTGGCGGGAGAGAAGGCAGATAGCGGCCGCCTCGAACCAACTCCCCCCAACCAACGACTGAAGGAGCGGTGACCAGCAGTGAAAAATTGCGGGTTTCTCATTGCATTGATTGCGGCTGTTTTCTATGGTTGCAGCTCCGTCCCCCTGTCATCCGATACAACGGCCGTTCACTCTGTTTCGTTTTCCGGCGGGGCAGGGAGGCTCGAGCAGCACTCGGCTCAGGTGCAACGGGCGTTGCAGGAGCTGGATGAGCGAATAGCCCGCTATCCTCAGGATTACGAAGCTCTTTTGCTCAAGGGATTGATCCACTTTGAGTCCCGCCAGTTCGAACGCGCCTTGGCGGCGCTGGACAGCGTGGTAAGGCAGGCTCCGCAGTTTCATCTGGCGCAAATGATCAAGGGGGATATCTTGATGAGCCGCGTAGCGAAGGTAAGCGGTATCGGACACAACGCCTTGCTGCATGCCATGCCCGATTCGCGCTATGTCCTCGTCGAAGATCTTCGTGAAGAGGCACGGATGCGGCTGCGCGCCTATCTGCAGAGACAAAACAGGCAGAAGCTGCCGGGGCAGTTGTTGCGGATGGGTGAGTCGGTGGAGACGGCTGTTCTGGTCGACAAACAGACTCACCGGCTCTATCTGTTTGGTAATACGGGCGTGGATAGACCTCCGGAATTGCTTTATGATTTTTATATAAGCACCGGAAGAAAAAGAGGAAATAAAGCATGGAAAGGCGATTTACGCACCCCGGAAGGGGTCTATTTCGTTACCAGTTTCATGCCGGGCAGCCAGCTACCGGAGAAGTATGGGGCTGCCGCTTTCCCCATCAATTATCCCAATGAGCTGGATCGCCATCAACGAAAGAGTGGCGGTGGGATCTGGCTGCATGGTATCACGCGGGCATTCTATAGCCGGCCTCCATTGGACAGTGAGGGTTGCATCGTACTTTCGAATATCGATCTCGAGCAGATTGCTGCGTTGATCTCCCCTGGCTCGACGCCGTTTATTATTGCCGGCCGCCTTGAGTGGCTGGAAGAGGATGTCTGGCTTGAACGAAAGAACAGTGTCATGCAGGCGCTGCAGATCTGGCGTGAAGATTGGGAGAGCGGCGATATATCACGTTATCAGGCCCACTATTCAGCGAATTTCTGGACAGATGAGAGCGGGTCGGCTGGCCAGGCAGGCGGGAAAGGGCCTGAACGGACGGGTATCAGGGGGGCGCGGATTTCCATCGATGACTTGTCGCTCCTGGCCTATCCGCGCGCCAGTGACGTCAATCAGGACATCGTAGTGGCCGATTTCCGGCTGGCCTTCGATGCCGGTGGCTCCATCGGCCGGTGGAAAAAGCGTCTCTATCTGAACAGGGAGCAGGGGCGTTGGTATGTGCTGCACGAGGCGGATTTGACGGAAAATGGAGTGGCGGTAGCCGATATTGATTCACTTCTTCGCCCGGATTGAATGATTCCCGGTTGCAAATGGTCAGGCATCGCCATGGCAAAACAGGCAGGTTGGTTGACAGAAGCGAACCGCACGCAAGAAACAGGGGCTGGTTGTTATAAATTGATTTAATGTTAATATATGGAAATTATGTTTTGTCTTGATTCCAGTCTGGATCGCGGTATGTTGCTCGAGGTTTGAACCTGTTCGCCTCTGAACGATAACTCGGACAGATACTGCATGCCGGATCAATAACAAACACCGGTTCACCCGCTTTGCGCGGGGTGGATTGGCGGTCACACTCCGGGGGGATGCGCGATTGGTGTTTCGATATATCAAGGTCTTGTCCAGCGCCTTGGTACCCACAGGTTTTCGCCGGCAACTGGCGGTTGCCTTTACCATTGTCAGCGTATGTCTCGCTATCGTCCTTTCCGTCTCCATGTCCTCTCTCTCCAGCTGGAAAGTGCAGGAGATCATGGTCGATGAGGCCCGGCAAATCACCGCCATGTTTGCCCGTCAGAGCACTTTTGCTCTGCTGTACGACAGCAAAACCGGGGCAAAGATCCCTATCGAGGCGATTCTGGATTTTCCGGGAGTGTTGGGGCTGGCTCTATATGACTCGGAAAGGCAACTGCTCTACTCCGAAGGACTCGACACTGTCGCTGCCTCTGAAAAAAGGGAGCGCTGGCCATCTGAACTGGAGCTGGAGCTGGAGACGGCTGACGCCTGGTTCTTCGTTGCACCGGTTTACGTCTCCGATTCCAAAAAAAACATGGCCTCCGCCATCACTCATGCGGCCGATGACAAGAGGTTGATCGGTTTTGTACGGCTGGTGATGGGGAAAGAGGCTCTGCGGGCGATGGAGCAGGATATCCTGTGGCGTAATCTTGCCGTCTCTTTTCTCCTGGCCGGGGTGATGTTATTGGTGCTCTTGCTGATTATCCGGCGGGTCACCGAGCCGTTGAGTGAACTGGCGGCGGTCATGCGGCGCGCGCGATTCGGGCAGACGGGCGTGCGTGTTGATATCCAGGGGCCTCGGGATATCGTCGCTATGGGGACCACCTTCAACAACATGATGGAGGTGCTTGAAAAACATGAGGCCGAGTTGAAGGTTGCCCGTGATGCGGCTCTGGAGCTTGCCCGCATAAAGAGCGAGTTTGCCGCGAATGTGAGTCATGAGTTGCGCACGCCGTTGAATGGTGTCCTTGGCATGCTCGAGCTGCTCAGAGAGATGGGGCTGACTGCGCGGCAGCGGGAGTATGTCGAAGTAGCGCATAATTCCGGGGAGTCTCTGCTTGCCCTGATTGACGGCATACTGGATTTTTCGCGCATCAACGCAGGCAAGCTGAAGCTGGAGCCGGTGGATTTCGTACTGCCGGATCTGCTGGACGATGTCATTCAGCTACTCGCAACCCAGGCGCACAGCAAGGATCTGGATCTGGGGTATGTCATTGCACTGGATGTGCCTTCCAATCTTCGTGGCGATCCCCGCTGCCTCCGGCAGGTGCTGCTCAACCTGGTGGGCAATGCCATCAAGTTTACCACGAGCGGGGAGGTTGCCCTCAAGGTGAGAACCTGCAAAAGCCCTGCAGCCGATTTGCTGTTGAGGTTCTCGGTTTCCGATACGGGATGTGGAATTCCCGTTGAAGTCCAGCAGCAGATCTTCGAACCCTTTTCCCAAGCCGATGGCTCTACGGCGCGGGCAGCCGGGGGAGCCGGACTGGGCTTGACCATCAGTAAACAGCTGGTCGATTTCATGGAAGGGGAGATCCAGGTTGACAGCAATCCGGGTGAGGGGAGCACATTCTGGTTTACGGTTCCACTGGCTGTTTCGGAACGGAGGGCGGAATCCTCGCAGCAGTTTGATGCCGATATGGCTGGAGTACGGGTACTTATCGTGGACGACAGTGGTATTGGGCGGGATCACCTCCGGTACATGATTGCCCGCTGGGGTACGAGTCCCTCCGTGGCGGTAAGCGGAGAAGATGCGCTGGAGGAGTTGCGGCTCGCCAGTCAGGAGAACAGGCCGTACGAACTGGCCATCATCGATGATCGGATGCCCGGTATGGATGGTTTTCAACTCATCCGGACTATCGCTGAAGACAAGCGGATTGCGCCGCTCAGGCTGATAATGATGAGTATTCAGCAGCACTCCTGTTCCGGCTGGACATCACAAGAGAACATTGAATGCCTTGTTAAACCGGTACGGGAGCCGGTGCTCTATGAAACGGTCAGCGCCATTGTCCAGAACGATCGGATGGCGGCTTCGTCCAAGAAGGCGGCGGCGCGTGTGGAGGAACCGGTTCAGACGGTCTATCTGGTCCTGGTAGCGGAAGACAACAGGGCGAATCAACTGGTGATCCAGGGAATGCTGGAGCGTTTGGGGTGCCAGGTTGATATCGCAGTCAACGGTGAAGAGGCGATGGAGAAGGCCAGGCAGAAACACTATGATTTGATCCTGATGGACTGCCAGATGCCATTGGTTGACGGGTTTGGCGCAACCAGTGCTATCCGCATCCAGGAGAAGGGAGGAAAGCATACTCCGATCATAGCGATGACAGCCAATGTGCGGGAAGGGGATATTCAGCGCTGTATGGATGTGGGCATGGATGACTTTCTCTCCAAACCGATCAAGCTGAATGTATTGAAATCCATACTCCGCAAATGGCTGGATGGCATGATCGACGGTTTTTCCGACAGCGAATACTCCCGTTTGCCGGTACTTGACAGCAGCGCACTGAACGAACTGCGTGACAACATCGGGAACGATCTGGCCGGGCTGTTTGACGTTTTTCTGGAGGATATGCCGCTCTATCTGGAGGCGCTCGAAAAGGCCGTTGCCGGGGATGACGCCCCGGCCTTGCTCCAGGCAGCGCACGCCATCAAGGGCAGCAGTGGAAATATTGGTGCAAGCCGGCTGGCGGCAATTGCCAGGGTTCTGGAACAGAGAGGGCGCGAAGGTTCTGCCAGGAATACGGCGCGGCTGGTCACGGAGTTGCAAAAGGAGCTGGGCCAGGTCAGAGTGGCCCTGCAGAAAGAGCTGGGCAGGGTTGAAAGGGAGTGCTTGACTGTATCCCTGAATGAAAAGTCCTGTGTGCTCGTTGTCGACGACGATCGGGGAATGCGGTTTGCCCTGCGCAGCGTCGTGGAGAGTACCGGGTATCAAGTGGAGGAGGTGGCCAACGGCGCCCAGGCAATCACCTTCTGCGAACGGCGGATACCGGATTTGATACTGATCGACGCCCTGATGCCGCGGATGGATGGGTTTTCTGCTTGCCGGGAGATACGCAGGCTTCCCGGCTGCGGCACGCTGCCTGTACTGATGGTGACGGCGCTTGATGATGAAAAATCCATTGAAAAGGCGTTCCAGGTGGGTGCGACCGATTATATTCCCAAACCGGTGCATTTCGGGCTGCTCCGGCAGCGAATCACACGCCTGCTTCAGGCCAGCTACGCCGAGCAGCGAATGCATCAGCTTGCCTATCACGACTCACTGACCGGACTGCCCAACCGGGCCTATTTCATGGAGCAGCTCGCCTCGCTGTTGAAGAAGGAACGGGAGGAAAACGAGATGTTGGCGCTGCTGTTCCTTGACCTGGATCGGTTCAAACTGGTCAACGATACCTTGGGGCATGACATCGGCGACCAACTGCTCAGGGCGGCTTCCGGGCGCATCAACGGCTGTGTGCGGAACCATGATCTGGTCGCCCGGCTGGGAGGTGACGAGTTTACCATCATTCTGGAGGGGATTGGCTCCACCGATGAGGTCGCCCGAATTGCGGGCAAGATCCGCAGCGTCTTTTCCGAGCCATTCCATCTTGCCGGCCGGGAGATGTTTATTTCCGTCAGTATCGGGATAGCCATGAGTCCAGCCGATGGCGCGGAAGTCCCTACGCTGGTGAAACGCGCCGATATGGCCATGTTCTGCGCCAAGGAGGAGGGGGGGAACTACCGTTTCTACCGGCCGGGAATGGGTTCGGTGGTTACCAAGCGGCTGGAGCTGGAAAGCGACCTGCGCCGGATATTGGAGAATGGTGAACTGGAGCTCTACTATCAGCCGCAGCTAAACCTCACCAGCGGGCGGTTCACGGGAATGGAGGTGCTGTTGCGCTGGCCTCACGAAAAGCATGGCATGATCCCCCCTGCCGAGTTCATTCCACTGGCGGAGGAGACAGGGCTGATCGTTCCCCTGGGTGATTATGTGTTGCGCTCGGCGTGTTCACGGGCGCAACAGTGGTGGAAACGGGGTTATCCCCCCATGCGTGTGGCGGTCAACCTGTCCGCCATTCAGTTGGAGAAGGACAAACTGATACGGCGTGTGGCGGCCATTCTTGACGAAACATCGCTACCTCCCGAGCTGCTGGAGCTGGAGATTACGGAAAACATCATCATGAAACACGCCGAAGGGGTCATCTCTGTATTGCAGGGGCTGCGGGAGCTGGGAGTAACCCTGGCGATAGACGATTTCGGAACCGGCTACTCATCACTCAGTTATCTGCGCCATTTCCCCATCGATGTACTGAAAATCGATCGTTCGTTCATTCCCAACACCGGCACCCATCCCAGCGATGTCGCCGTGATTAGCAGCATTATCTCGCTGGCGCAGAAGCTGCGCCTCACCGTGATTGCCGAGGGTGTGGAAACAAAAGAGCAGCGAGCGTTCCTGGTATCTCAGGGTTGCGATGTGATACAGGGAAATCTGGTGAGCGAACCGCTGCCGGCGGCCGATTTCGAATCGCAGTTCCTGCGCCGTACCGGCGCTGATGATGGTTCCGTTCAAGCCGTATCATGAAGCCCGCAGAAATCCTGTCTACTCCCTAATCGCATCTGTCCCCGGAAGCGGGGGTTCTTGTCGGCAGACAGGCTTCAATTTGGTCAGTTATGTTACAATGACCGGATCTGAATCCTAAAGAAACGGCCTGATGGAACTATTCGCAAAAGAACTTCTCCCGATCAACATCGAAGATGAGATGAAGCACTCCTATATGGAGTACGCCATGAGCGTAATCGTGGGGCGCGCCCTGCCGGATGTGCGGGATGGTCTCAAGCCGGTTCACCGCCGCGTGCTGTACGCGATGAGTGAGCTGGGCAATGACTGGAACAAGCCCTACAAGAAGTCTGCCCGCATCGTCGGCGATGTCATCGGTAAATATCACCCGCACGGCGACACCGCAGTGTATGACACGATTGTGCGCATGGCGCAACCCTTTTCCCTGCGCTACATGCTGATTGACGGGCAGGGTAACTTCGGATCGGTGGATGGCGACTCCCCGGCGGCGATGCGTTACACTGAAATCCGCATGGCCCGTATCGCCCACGACATGCTGGCCGATATCGACAAGGAGACTGTCGACTTCGTTCCCAACTATGACGAGTCAGAGCATGAGCCGGCCATCCTGCCCACCCGGGTGCCCAATCTGCTGATCAATGGTTCGGCGGGTATCGCGGTGGGAATGGCGACCAATATTCCGCCGCACAATATGAATGAAGTGATCAACGCCTGTCTTGCGTTGATCGACAACCCGGATAGCGCTATTGACGACTTGATGCAGCACATTCCGGGTCCTGATTTCCCCACCGCCGGGATAATCAATGGCGCCCGTGGTGTGCATGAGGCCTACCATACCGGGCGGGGACGGATCTATGTGCGTGCCCGCACCGTATTCGAAGAGATGGATAGCGGCCGGCAGCGCATCGTGGTCAACGAGCTCCCCTACCAGGTAAACAAGGCGAGACTGCTGGAAAAGATTGCCGAGCTGGTAAAGGAGAAGAAGCTGGAGGGGATCTCCGAGCTGCGTGACGAGTCCGACAAGGATGGCATGCGCATGGTAATCGAGCTGCGGCGGGGCGAGGTTCCCGAAGTGGTGCTCAACAACCTGTTCAAGCACACCGCCATGCAGAGTGTGTTCGGTATCAATATGGTGGCGCTGGTGGATGGCCAGCCGCGGCTGCTCAACCTCAAACAGGTGCTGGAAGCGTTTATTCGCCACCGCCGGGAGGTGGTAACGCGGCGAACCGTGTTTGAACTGCGCAAGGCGCGGGATCGCGCCCATATTCTGGAGGGGCTGGCGGTTGCGCTGGCCAATATCGATCCAATTATCGCCTTGATTAAATCAGCGGCCACTCCTGCCGAGGCGAAGGAAAAGCTGCTTGCCCGCGGCTGGGAGCCGGGGCTGGTGATTGAAATGCTGGAGCGCAGCGGTACCGGTTCGTCGCGGCCGGAGCAGCTTGGAAAAGAGTTCGGGATGGTGGAGGGTCTGTACCGTCTCTCTCCGGTGCAGGCCCAGGCCATTCTGGAGATGCGCCTGCATCGTCTTACCGGTCTGGAACAGGATAAAATACTCAAGGAATATCAGCTGTTACTTGATGAAATTCGAGGGCTTCTCGAAATCCTGTCCAGTGAGGAGCGTTTGATGCAGGTGATCCGTGACGAGCTGATTGCCATCCGGGAACAGTACGGTGACGAGCGCCGGACCGAGATCCAGGCCACCCGTTCCGACCTGACACTGGAGGATCTGATCATCGAGGAGGAGGTGGTGGTTACTCTCTCCCACGAAGGTTACGCCAAGGCGCAACCGCTGTCGGACTATCGCGCCCAGCGGCGGGGCGGGCGTGGCAGATCCGCCACCTCGATGAAGGAGGAGGATTTTATCGACAAGCTGTTCGTCGCCAGCACTCATGACACCATTCTCTGCTTCTCCAGCCGCGGGCGCGTGTACTGGATGAAGGTCTATGAGCTTCCCCAGGCTGGCCGCAACGCGCGCGGCAAACCGATTGTCAATCTGCTGCCGCTGGAGAAGGGGGAGCGAATCAACGCGATCCTGCCGGTACGCGAATTCGAGGAGGACAAGTTCGTGTTCTTTGCCACCGCCAGCGGTACGGTGAAAAAAACCTCGCTGAAGGATTTCTCCCGGCCGCGCACCACCGGCATTATCGCCATCGACCTGCGTGACAACGATACCCTGGTGGGGGTGGACATAACCGATGGCAATCGTGACGTGATGCTGTTCACCAGCGCCGGCAAGGCGATCCGGTTCAACGAATCCAACGTGCGCGCCATGGGCCGGATAGCTGCCGGTGTGCGCGGAATCAGATTGCAGCCCGATCAGAGGGTGATCTCATTGATCATCGCGGATGATGGTCATGTTCTTACCGCCACCGCAAACGGTTATGGCAAGCGGACGCCGGTGGAGGAGTATCCTGTCCACGGCCGGGGTGGCCAGGGGGTCATTGCCATTCAGACCAGCGATCGAAATGGTGAGGTCGTGGGGGCTGTGCTGGTGGGTGATGATGACGAGATTATGCTGATTACCAATGGCGGCACCCTGGTGCGCACCCGTGTTGCCGAGGTCTCGGTGGTCGGGCGCAACACCCAGGGGGTCAGGCTGATCAAGCTGGACAAGGGCGAACGGCTGGTGGGGCTGGAGCGGATTGTCGACCTCGATAATGGTGGAGAGGAGAGTAGCGCTCCCGCCGACGGAGAGGAGTAACCGCGGGTGGGTGACAGGGGACGGGCCTGGAACCGTCATCAGGCGCAGCGCCTCAAACAGAGGCGGAGTAACTACCGCGGGATTCCGGCCAATGGCTCACCGAGGGCGCGGGGGATCCGTGCACGTACCCCAAAGCGCTGTTCCTGCTGGATGTGCGGTCATTTGCGGAAGCATCACGGCCTTACCCTTCAGGAGAGGAAGGCAGCGCAATAATCTCCCCCTCCACCGTACTTTTTGAGTAACTATTCAGCATAGTATGAAACAAGCCGGTAACTGTTCAGATTGCCCCTGAAATTCGTCAGTTCAAGGCGAAAAATGGGAGTTTACGCGTGTAAATGACCATTTTTCAACGCAGAAATGGCGGATTTCAGGGGTGAGCTGAATAG
>WFVH01000088.1 GCA_015491735.1 Gammaproteobacteria bacterium | reverse complement strand
TAACTATTCAGCATAGTATGAAACAAGCCGGTAACTGTTCAGATTGCCCCTGAAATTCGTCAGTTCAAGGCGAAAAATGGGAGTTTACGCGTGTAAATGACCATTTTTCAACGCAGAAATGGCGGATTTCAGGGGTGAGCTGAATAGTTACAAACCAGTAATGTTTGAGTGTGGTATTAAAGACAGACGCTGCTGCTCAGACCCAATCCTGATGTAGTGATGAAGGATTCAAGAAATATCGCAATGCGCAAGGGGTGGTTCCAGGTGCTATCTGCTTGATGTCATGAACCCCCATTCCGGGCGCATGTTGATCTGATGCCTGGCAATTGCTCCCGGCTGGCCGTAAAAACGGATGCGGATACCAGGCTGGCTTATTGATGAAACAACAGGGATGGAGAGAAAAGTGCAGGTTTTCCCGGTGTTAGCGCGGGTGACAGGGTTGCGCGATGGAGCAGGGAGGCGTCCAGGTTTTTCTGCGGGCCGTGTTCCGGCAGTTCCTTCCGGATGCGGGCAGGCTGCTCCCTTTCCCTATGAACAGAATACAGCCGGTTTTCCATTGTTGGGGGAGCTGGCAGTTCTTCCCCTGTATCTGAACCGGTTCACCCATTTTCATATCGATCATTTTGTTGCTCGGGGCGGACGCCCTTGCCGGACGGTCGGGAGAACCCGACCGCCTGATTCTGGAGGATAACAATGAGACTACAACTTGGCAAACGGTGCGCGTTCCTTGCAGTCGTGACAGCTTTGAGCCTGATTGCCCCCGCTGCTGGCGCGGCGAATATAGGGCCCTTGCCGCCGTTGAAATATGACAAAGCCAAAGCAGAGCTTGGTAAGCGGCTCTTCTTTGATAGGCGTCTTTCCGGGGATGCAGCAATCGCCTGCTCATCCTGTCACGATCCTGCAAACGGTTTTGGCAGTCCGGAACCTTTGTCCAGGGGGTATCCAGGGAATGGCAATTTCCGTAATGCCCCCTCGTTGATCAACACGGCGTACAAGAATGTATGGTTGCATGATGGGCGTATCGGTACCAGTCTGGATGACGTAACGCGGGAGATGATTACGGAAGATTACATCATGAATATGGACATGCGCCTCATGCAGGAGCGTCTCAAACAGGATCCGGTCTACCTGAAAATGTTTGAGGATGCCGGCTATGGTGAACCCTCAAATGGCAAGGTGCGCAAGGCGATACCGGAGTATCTCAAAAGCTTGACCTCGAAAAATGTTCCTTTCGACAAAGGAGAGATGTCGGCCGCTGCCAGGCGGGGCATGAAGCTCTTTACCGGCAAGGCTGGCTGTGTTCAATGCCATAACGGACCATTGTTTACCGATCAGCAGGCGCACAACACCGGTGTACCGGAAAATTTCGATATTTTTCTCGATCCGATGAACCACCAGGCTTTCCTCGCTTTTGCCATGTTTCAGGGAATTGAAAACTATATGAATCTCAAGCGGGATCCCGGGTTTTACAACGTGACACTGAAGCGCTCCGATATGGGCAAGTTTATTACTCCCGGTTTGCGGGAACTCAAGTACACGGCCCCTTATATGCACAATGGCATGATAAAAACTCTCGATGAGGTGGTGGTCTTCTACAACAGCGGCGGAGGAGAGGATAGCAACAAGAGTCCGTTGTTGAAGCCGCTGGGGTTGAACAGCAACGAGAGGGAAGATCTGGTCGCTTTTCTGCTTTCCCTGTCAGGGGAACCGTTGGTGGGGGAGGCGCATGTTTGGCAGGAACCCTATCCGGTGGAGTATGAGGCCATAAGTGATTGGCTTGAGGTTCGCAACTAGTACTCCGTCAAGTTGGTCATTCAGGCGCAGCTACTCAGTGATTGATAGCATTTGAACATAACAGCCTGGCTTGCCTGTGAAATCCACCCGTTTGCAGAATGGGTGGATTTCACAGGCAAGCCGGGTAGTCATACGGGAATCAGCATCCCAGGGAGATGGTTATGAGTGACAGCAACATACTCAATGCACAGCTTGCACACTGCGGCGGCTTGAGGGGAGTGAGAGGGCGACTGGGTTTTCCGCTGATGATTGTCGTCCTGTTGGGGTGGATGGCCGGACTCCAGAACGGGTTTGCCGCGCAGTCTGAAGCGGGTAATGCTGCCGACGGATCCGGGGTGGTGGAAGCCCCCCCTCCCTTGGCGCCACTCGGGCCGCCACCCATACCGCTGGACAACAAACAGAGTCCGGAAAAGATCTCACTGGGTAAGCTGCTGTTTTTCGATGCGCGTTTGGGTGGTGATGCGTCAATCGCCTGCTCCTCCTGTCATGATCCTGCCCAGGGGTGGGCCTGGGCTGACGATTTTTCTCGTGGTT
Source organism: Gammaproteobacteria bacterium (assembly GCA_015491735.1). Lineage (GTDB taxonomy): Bacteria > Pseudomonadota > Gammaproteobacteria > Thiohalospirales > Thiohalospiraceae > DRMK01. The sequence continues at coordinate 6,917 of WFVH01000088.1, read as the reverse complement.
ATCCGGGAACGGTGCATTGGCGGAACAGCCAGACGATCATCAATAGCGCCTATTATCCGCGCAATTTCTGGGCCGGGTCGGTTCCATCGCTCGAGGCACAGGCTCGCGCCGCAGCGCGTGGCGGTGTTGCCGGTAACGGAGAGAATGACATTATGGAGGCGCGGTTGGCGCTGATCCCGGAATATGTCACCCGTTTCCGCAAGGTGTTTGGTACGGAGTGGCCGTTGATTCGCGATGCCTGGCGCGCCATTGCTGCCTATGAGCGTACTTTGGTGCAGCGGGACACGCCGCTGGACAGATATCTTTTGGGAGACGAAACCGCATTGACGGAACAGCAGATACGCGGCAAGAAACTGTATGAAGGCAAAGCTGGCTGCCTGCAGTGTCACCATGGCGCCATGGCGACGGATTTCAGCTACCATAACATTGGCGTGCCGCCAAACAGACGTTGGGAGGAAGATGGTTTGGCGCAGATCACTTTTCGGTTTGAACAGTATCTTAAAGGACAGACTGAAGCGGGTTATCGTGCTGCCAAGTCGGACTGGGGGTTCTATTACCGGACAAAAAACGAATGGGACAAAGGCAAGTTTCGTACTCCCTCATTGCGTTACACCCTGTACACCGCACCCTACATGCACAACGGCGTTTTCTATACGCTTGAAGAGGTGGTGGATTTTTACGACCGTGGCGGGCTGGATGAGGATGGGCGTACTACGCGGTTTCCCCAAAACAAGAGTCCGCTAATCAAGCCGTTGGGTTTGTCGGATGAGGAGAAGGAGGATTTGCTCGCTTTTCTCGAAGCATTTTCCGGAGAGGAGATACTCGTCGACCCGCCAAAGCTGCCCGATTATGCCCCGTTATTTAGCAAACAGGAACTCATGGAGGCGAAAAAATGACGACGCCTGTTGAAACTATCGAGAAAGACAAGGAGTGCCCGGCTCGGCAACCCGGGTGCATGATGACACGCCGCACGTTTTTGATGACCGGGAGTGCCGCTGCTGTTTCCGTGAGTACCATCTCCCTTTCGCTGTTCCCCGGGAGCGCTGTCCAGGCAGAGGTGGTGACATATCCACGCAGGCGGATTGCCAGGCTCAGCGAGCTGAATGATGATGAACCGGTGGATTTCAATTATCCGGATAGCGGCGCCAACAGCGCGGCCATGCTGGTCAAGATGGGGGGAATAAAAGGTGGAGGCGGTATTGGTCCCCGGGGTGATGTCGTGGCATTCAGTTATGTGTGCTCCCATCAGGGCGGGCCTTTGCAGGGGCAGTACAAGGTGGCCGGCAATCATCGGGTGCTGGGCCAGTGCCCACTGCATCTCTCCACCTTTGATTTGACCCGGCACGGCATCGTCGTATCCGGTCAGGCTTACGAGAGTTTGCCCCAGGTTCTTTTGGAACTCGACGGTGATGACATCCATGCGGTTGGCATCATGGGGCTTCTGTATGGCCGTGCCCAGAATGTAATCGACTCCCGGGAGGGTTAGAGATGGCTAAAGAATATACTCCAGGGGACAGTGTGCCGTTGCCACCAAAAAATGCAGAGAAGCTTGCTACCTGCTGTGATTATTGTATCGTAGCGTGTGGTTATCATGTCTATCGATGGCCGACCAGTGCGCCAGACGGTGGTCCAGAGGCGGACAAAAACGCCTTTGGGGAGGATTTCCCCACGGCCATGCTGAAATCCTGGGTGGCGCCGACCCAGCACAATGTGGTCATGCACAAGGGCAGGCCACATAACGTGGTCATCATCCCGGACAAGCAGTCAAAGGTAGTCAATATCGGTGGGGACTCCAGTATTCGCGGCGGCACCATCGCCCAGAAATGTTTCAACCCCGACTCACCGACCAAGGATCGGCTGACCCAACCGTTGATGCGCATCAACGGCGTGTTGCAACCGGTATCCTGGGATCTGGCGCTGGATGTGGCTGCCGGCATAGGCAAATACGTGGTCAAGCGGCATGGCGCCAACGCCTATTCCGTAAAACAGTATTCATATCAATTCGTCGAAAACACCTATGCTATATCCAAGTTTGCCAAGCGGCACATCAGGACAGCAGCGTTTACTTTTCATGATACACCCTCGGATGTGACCTCGACGCCCGGTTTCCGTGATGCCGGGTTTGACAACTTTGCACCATCATACAAGGACTGGGGTGATGCGGACGTACTGATGATCTGTGGCACCGATCCGTATGAAACCAAGACCATTCTCTTCACCCAGTTCATTCGCCCCGCCATTGATAAAGGGATGAAAACCATCTGGCTCAATCCGCGCGAGACGGCCGGTCTGGCCTATGCCAAATCCAGGGGAGCACTGCATATTCAGCTCTATCCCGGAACGGATACCGTGGTGCTGGGAGCCATCAGCCGGGTTATCCTGGAAAATGGCTGGGAAGACAAAGAGTGGATCAGCAAATGGGTCAATAACATGTGGGAGTCCAGCTCCGGTTTCGGGCAGGGAACCCGCAACACTCCCTGGCAGTGGCGCACGACCTGGGGCAAGTTTCAGACTGATGGCGTTTATGGTGAGAAAGGTTACAAGCAGTGGCTGATGTCACAGAAAGAGTATGAACCCGAGACAGCGGCCGCGCTTGCCGGTATTCCGGCAGAACAGATCTATCGAGCGGCCGAATGGTTGACCGGTGGTGGCAAGGGGGAGCGGCCCAAGGCCTCTTTCGGCATTGAAAAGGGTTTTTACTGGTCCAACAATACCGGAAATACCAATGCTATCAGCTCGCTTGCCACCGTGTGCGGTGCGGGTGGACGGCCAGGGAGAATGGTGGGCCGCTTTGGGGGGCACCAGCGCGGAGGAACCGGAGGCGGAAAATATCCGCGAAACAAGTCACCGGAAAAAGTGCCCGGCCGCCGCCGCCGCGCCCTCGATACGGATCGCTGGCTGGTTTCCGGCCACACTCGCCTTGCCCATGTGGTGGGAACCACGTGGATTCAGGCAATGTGCGGTTCTGACGGGTTGGCAGAAAAATTTGAGGAGCTGGTGGTTAACAATCCCCACCAGATGTATTCAAAAGACAAGGGATCCATGATCGCCACCCTCCAGAAGCGTGTCGACACCGGTGGAATGGTGGTACTCGACCAGGATATCTATCTGCGCGATCCTATCGGCTCCCGCTATGCAGATATCATATTTCCAGCGGCCACCTGGGGGGAAGAGGACTTCGTTCGCTCCAACGGAGAGCGCCGTATCCGGCTCTACTCCAGGTTTTATGATCCGCCGGGCGAGGCCAAACCGGATTGGTGGATTATTGCGCAGCTGGGTAAACGGATGGGTTTCGATGGTTTTGACTGGAAAGATTCCAACGAGGTGTGTGAAGAGTCATCGCGCTTCAGCAGGGGTAACCGCAAAGCCTACCATATGGTCAAAGTGGCTGCCCACAAGGAGGGAAAGACGCTGCATCAGAAGCTTCGCGAGATGGGTACCGAAGGTATTCAGGGGCCAACCTTCTATAACCATGCGACAGGTGAGTTGCACGGTACCGAGCGCTTGCACGACACGACGTTGACCGAAGCAGATCTGAAACGCAAAGGGATGTATGCGGGCGGCAATATGCTCAACAAGAAAACCACCCATTTCAATACGCAGACTGGCCGGGTAAATATTCAGAAGCATCCGTGGAGCCTGTTCTCTGACTACTGGTCCTGGATGAGGCCGAAAGAGGGTGAACTGTGGCATACCAACGGCCGCATCAACGAGGTATGGCAGTCAGGCTTTGACGATTTGGAGCGCCGTCCTTACATTGCCCGGCGTTGGCCGGAGAACTTTGTTGAAATCCATCCGGATGATGCAGCGGCGAGAGAGATTGAGTCCGGGGACTGGGTGCTGATGTATTCGAATCGGGTACCGTATCATGTGCACACTATCAAGGGGGTCGAAGGTGATGACTTCCAGTTTTCCGAGCTGATGAAAAATGGCCATATAAAACTCGGGAAAGGGGCTGCCAAGGCAATAGCGATAGTGACGCCGGCGGTAAAAAAAGGGGTGATGTACTCCTATTTTCTGAGTCCGGGCAAGGGGCAGGCCAGCAATGCGTTGCAGGGCCGCGTTGTGGATAACATCAGTGGAAACTACAACTACAAACTGGGCGTTGCAAGGGTCAAGAAAATTGGTGAGTCACAATACAAGAAAGAGTTTGTTCACATGTCCTTTGCGCCACGTAATATCGTTTAGCGACAGCTGTTCCTGGCTAAATCAGAGAGGTTTTGACGAATTTCCGCCAAGGGGTGTTGCTGTTGGCACATGATTTGCTCGAAAGCTTTCGAACAGTCAGGAGCGGATAATGAGTTCTTTCTTGCAGATGCAAACGGGCCGTGTTGTTCTGCCCATGGGCGTTTCCGATAGCGCGCGATCGTCGTCAGAGGAGCCGCTGGCTCCGGCAGAGGGTGGCGCCAGCGGATTCGTTCAGATGTTGGCGGAGTTGGTTCCGGTGGAAGGAGGTGAATCGGCGGCAGGGGTTGTCGCGGCTTTTTCACCGATTGGGGGAGAAGGCAATAGCTTGCCGGTGCCCCTCCCGCCTGCGGCAACAGCTATCCCCCTGGAGCCTTCGGTGGGTGCAGAGGGTGGCGCGATTACGGTTGACGGGCCTCCCGGCCCGGACTCTATTTCGTTGCGAACGGTTTCCTCCAGTGAGCAGCCGCCTCCCCTTTCCTCCGGTGTCAACGCGTTGCCAACTGATACAGGGAGTGTATTGCTGGCAGATGAGGGCAAACAGGAGATGTCTCTTTTGCCACAAGCATTGCCGGCGGGGGTGGCGCAGCCCGCTTCTGCTACCAAGGCGCCTCCGGTCGGGGGGGGTGCAGCCGGGCCGGACAACAAAGGGAGCATCTCTGGTGACGCCCCGTCTTCGCTGATGACGAAAATGGCGGAAGTGGCGCCGCGAGGCTTTGTGGCGGCCGGGCCGGAGGTGCCGGACTCCTCTGCTGAACCGTCTCCGGTCATCAGAAGCTCTGCCGCTTCGCGACAGCTTCCGCTGCTGCAGCCCATGGCGGCGGTTACGCAGGATGAAGTTTCCTTTTCACCACCGGTGTTGCATGCTCAAGGGAGTCTTGCTCGATTGACAGGGTTGGTTGGTGGTGCCCCGGCGTTCACGCCAAACGTTTTCTCTTCGGTGACAAAAGTTCCTTCACTGCCAAACGAAGCGCAGTTGCCAGCCAGCGCTGTCCAGGATAGAGCGGGTTTGCCGTTTCGGCCGGTCGAGTTATTGCTGGATGCCGAGGGGGAACTGGATCCAGCCCGGACGGATATTCGTTCATTACAATTGGCTCTGGTAGCGGCCGGCAAAAAAGAGAGTGCGGAACTGCTACCGGGTGGCACGGCTCCAGCGGCGTCTGTTCCGAATCCGGTAACGGGTGGCAACCCGGCTCTGACCGGCTCTTCTCCCTCCCTCCTGTTGTCGCCTCCAATGGGTTCGCCGCAGTGGCAGCATGCATTGGGTGAGCGAGTAACCTGGATGGTCAGACAGGATCTTCAACAGGCCGAGTTACGGCTCAATCCCCGCCATTTGGGGCCTGTCGAGGTTCGCATCGAGGTTCGTAACGAGCAGGCCAGCGTTACCTTTTCCGCTCACCACGCGGTGACACGGGATGTGCTGGAAGCCGCAATACCTCGTCTGCGTGAAATGCTGGGGGAGGCCGGACTGGCCTTGGCCAACGCCGATATATCGCATCAACAGCACAGCCAGGGGCAAGCAGGGGGGGAAGGGGCATCTCAACCCCCTTTTCCGGCCCACCAGGAGGCCGGGGAGGGCCACCATGCCCCGGAGGCGGTATTGTCGGCCGGATATCGTGCTGCCGATGGCGGTTCGGGTCTGATTGATCTATTTGTCTAGTACTCTTTCAAGGTAAAATATTAGGACTCAGCAGTTGGCCTGTCAGCGTTCAGGGCAAGGCGCTCCTCGCAGCGAATGGCTGTCCTGTTGCCCTTTGCAAGAGGAGCACCAATCCACCGGAGTGGATTGGGAGCGCGAAGCGACCCCGAAGGGGTGGAATACAGGGATGTATTCCATCAACGCCGCCATGGATGCTGAATCCTGAGTAACTATTCAGCATAGTATGAAACAAGCCGGTAACTGTTCAGATTGCCCCTGAAATTCGTCAGTTCAAGGCGAAAAATGGGAGTTTACGAGCGTAAATGACCATTTTTTAACGCAGAAATGGCGGATTTCAGGGGTGAGCTGAATAGTTACAATCCTGATTTATTACCTTGAAAGAGTACCAGGAGTCTGTCGGGTTAATAGCGTGTTCCATATTGTCCTCTATCAACCGGAAATCCCTCCCAATACCGGCAATATCATCCGCCTATGCGCCAACAGCGGCGCCAGATTGCATCTCGTCCGGCCATTTGGTTTTGAACTGGACGATGCCAGATTGCGCCGGGCTGGCCTTGATTATCATGAGTATGCCCAACTCCGGCTTCACGACTCATTGCATGAGTTTGGGTCGGTGGTTCGGCCAGAGCGGATACTGGCCTGTTCCACTCGTGGAGAGCGTTGTTACACAGATGTAGCGTATGGACCGGGTGATGCACTGCTCTTCGGGCCGGAAACGCGGGGTCTGCCAGACGGGATACTGGCCGATCTGCCACCGGATCAGGTATTGCGTATTCCCATGCTACCCGGCAGCCGGAGCCTCAATCTTTCGAATGCGGTTGCGGTAATATTATATGAGGCGTGGCGGCAGCAGGCTTTTGATGGCGCCAAGGGTCGAGGTTGAGAGAAATATGTACTTTTCCATGATTTGCAAAACAGCTCGTAACTATTCAGCTCACCCCTGAAATTCGCCATTTCTGCGTTGAAAAATGGTCATTTACACGCGTAAACTCCCATTTTTCGCCTTGAACTGACGAATTTCAGGGGCAATCTGAACAGTTACCGGCTTGTTTCATGCTATGCTGAATAGTTA
>WFVH01000087.1 GCA_015491735.1 Gammaproteobacteria bacterium | reverse complement strand
GTTGCTGGACGAGTTGGGGGAACAGTTGGCGCGTCTGGCCGATGGCGAGACGGAGGAGTCGCGGCGCAAGGCCCCCGAAGAGTTGATGAAGGCGCTGCTCTATCATATCGCCTGCGCTTCCGGGGGCGATGAAAAGATCGACGCGATCCGGGAGCGTTACCGGCTCGAAGAGGTGTTTCCCTCTGAAAAAACGGTGGCCCGGGTTCATGCCCGCCTGAAAGGGCCGGATTCGGGGGCAACCCGGAGTGCGCTTTCCGCCCTGCGCAGTGAGATGGATTCGATAAAAAAGGCGCTGGAAGGGCTGTTTCGTGATGGCGTTCGTCAGGGGGAGGCCTGGCTGCCGGTGGTGGAGGGGCTGAAACAGCTTGTTACCACACTGGATTTTCTGGAGTTGGCAGTCGCTGCCCGATGGATCAGCGAGCAGATAGAAATTTTGCAGCAGGTGGCCAGCGGGCAGCGGATCGCTGATGAAACCTGTTTGATGGCGGTGGCGGAAAAGCTGTTGATGGTCGAGTCTGTTTTGAAGGGGGGGATCAACGAGAGTGAATTGGCGGCAGACGATGCCGCCAATACTGTACTGCTGGTTGAGGCAGAGTCCGGCAATGTCCGGCGTGATACCTGTAACGAAATCATATCCGAGTTGAATCGGGTCAGGGCGATGCTCGAGGATGCGCCTTCGAATCTGCAACGCAAGGAGTCTCTTCCGGCACTGAAGGTTGTCGGGGGCGCCCTGGAGATGCTTCAACTGGAAGAGGCCGGTCGCTTGACCCGCACCTGTTTTCGTTACATCGATACAGCGGTGGGTAATGTCTATCCACTGCAACGGACACAGCTCGAAAACCTGGCCGAACTGATCGTTACGGTGGAGTCTTATCTCCAGGCGGTGGCGGCGGGGCAACCGGAGGCTGAAAAGCTGCTGGAGTCTGTTCAGCCGGTTGCCGCCGAGCTGCATGGCTCCTCCTTCCCCCCGGATGCACCGGGGGATCCGGAGGGCGAAGAGCACCGGGCGTTTGCTTCGATCATCAAGGCATCGATGGCTTCTGCCGGCGGGGAGCCGCCTGTTGACAGTGCGCCGGAAGAGGAAGGCAAAACTGCCTCTGGCCGGCAGGACACGGCCACTCCTCCGCGGGTGGAGTCCGCCGTTGAGGCTCCCGTCAGCGGGGAGGCGGGAGAAGGTGAGGTTACCGGGCAGGGTGTCGTCGAAGGGTCTGCCGGGGATGGTTTGGAAGGGATGCCGGTGGAACGTTCTGATTCTGGCGCAGACACCCCTGCAGTGGTTCCGGATCATGAGTCGTCTCCCTATGTGCCGGCACGGGATCCCCGCTTGCTGGATATATTTGTTGAAGAGGTGCAGGGACATCTGGCAACCATCCGCAAGCTTGCCGCCAACAGAGAGCGTGGGGGAGATGCAGGGGGGGCTGAAGAGGCGTTGTTGCGTGTTCTGCATACGGTGCACGGGAGCGCATTAACGGCGGGAGCCAATGATTTTGCCCGGCTTTCCGGGGCACTGGAGAACCATCTCGAAAAACTGGTCGACAAACGACTGCCGGTTCAGGGTGGTTTGCTGGAGCTGCTGGAGGATAGTTGTGACGCCATCGAAGCGGCGCTGGCTTCATTGTCTCAGTCAGGCATGGAGCTTGAGCTGGCGGACACAGACGCCCTTTTGCAACGGCTTGGCATGCTGGATGAACTGCTGGAGACGCCAGCGGAACCGGCAGCGCCATTGTCGCCTGAACAGCAGGCAGAAGTGGAACTGCTGCGGACATTCAGTGACGAGTGCGGCGAGATTCTCGTTCGTTATCAAGGCCATCTGCTGCAGTGGCGCAGGGACAGGGCGGACAAGATGCCGCTGCAAGCGCTGGAGCGCGAGCTTCATACCCTGAAGGGGAGCGCCAGAGTGGCCGGCGTTGGGCCGGTTGCTGATATCAGTCACGTGCTTGAGTCGCTGTTGAGTGAAGTATCGGCCGGGCGGGTAGATCTGTCGGACGCGCTGTTTGAACTGCTTGGGGATGTTCACAGGCAATTGCTGGAGATGGCGGGTCAGCTCAAGGGTGGATACCGTCCCGAAGATGCTCCCGGCCTGATCGGGAAGATTCGGGAGTTTGTTGCGGATTCCCGCGGGGTAGCGCAACAATCGGGCAGCGAGTTTCAGCCGCAGGACAGTTCATCCGGCGTCAATCGGGAGCGGATCCGGCTGGTACAGTTCCCGTTGGCGGGTAGTGAGCGTCAGCAGGCCGGGGATGATGCCCCTCAATCCCGGTTGTCACCGGATCAGATCAGGATACGGGCCGATTTGATCGACAGCATGGTTGGTATGGCGGGAGAGGCTGTCGTCAGCAATTCACGCATCAGGCAGCGTGTCGAGGGGGTTGGTCAAAATGTGGATGAACTTCACCGCACAGTGGAGCGGCTGCGGGATCAGTTGCGCCGGCTGGATATCGAAGCCGAGTCGCAGATGTTGTCGAATTCCGGAGAGACGCAGCAGTCGTCCGGAGAGCAGTTTGATCCGCTCGAACTGGATCGTTTTTCCCGCAAGCAGGTGCTCGTCCGCGGTATAATGGAGTCCCTCAATGATTTGAGCAGCCTGGACGAATTGCTGACGGAGCAGATCAAGCAGTCCAGCGCCCTGTTGCATCAACAGGGAGAGGTGACCCGTGAGTTGCAGGACAGGCTCAACCGGTCGCGTCTGCAATCTTTTTCAGATTATCTCCCCCGTCTTCACCGGGTGGTGGAACAGGCGTGCGGGGAGCTTGGCAAGCAGGTCGAACTCTATGTGGAGGGGGCCGGCCAGGAGCTTGACCGCAGCATGCTGGTGCGGGTGTTGCCGGCGGTCGAACATATCCTGCGCAATGCCGTTACCCATGGTATCGAACTGCCGCCCCAGCGCCTTGACGTTGGCAAGCCTGAAAAAGGACGGGTTACCATCCGGCTCGAGCGGCATGGTTCAGATATGCTGATTCGCATCGATGACGACGGTGCCGGGCTGGATCTGGATGGGATACGCAGCAAAGCGATCGATGCCGGATATCTGCGTGCGGATACCCCGTTTACCGAAGAGCAGGCCGTCAAGTTCATCCAGCAAGCGGGTTTCAGCACGGCCGAATCGGTAACGCAACTGGCGGGGCGTGGTATCGGACTCGATGTGGTCAAGAACGAAATTCATCATCTCGGTGGAACCGTTCAGGTTCGCAGCCGTTCCGGGGAAGGGGTGCGCTTTACTCTCCGCCTGCCGTTGATCCGTTATCTGTCCAGCGCGCTGCTGGTCGAGGTGGGCTGCGAAACGTATGCGTTGCCGCCGATGGGGATTGAGGGGATAACCCGTATTGGCGATGCGCAGATCCACAACAGTGGGCAGGAGGGTGAACAGCACTCCTGGGTCGAGTGCCTGGGGCAGCGGTACCGGATTGAGGTTCTTGCGGACCGGGTCGGTGTCGAACAACCTCACCGTTGGCGCGAAGGGGGGCATGGCATAGCGATTCTGTTGCGGGTGGCAGAGCATCGGTTGGCGGTAGTGGTGGACAAGGTCCTGGGTGAACGTGAAATTCTGATGAAATCGTTTGGCCCCCAATTGAGCCGCATCAAGGGTATTCCTGGCGCGACCTTTCTGGAGGATGGCAGCATAGTGCTGATTCTGGATCTGGCCGCTTTCATCGAGTCGGGCGAGTGTTGGCGCAAAGAGATGCCTTCCCCCAAAAGGGTTGCGGAAAAGAGGGCATGCGATGTGTTGGTGGTGGATGACTCTATTACCGTGCGGAGCGTCATGACACGGTTTCTTGAGCGCCACGGAATGCGGGTCTCGGTTGCGAAGGATGGTATGGAGGGGCTGCTGATGTTGGAGGAGCAGCGGCCGGATGTGATTCTGATGGATGTCGAGATGCCCCACATGAACGGTTACGAGCTGACTCGTTATATCCGCTGCGATGCGGCGCTGAAAGAGATTCCCGTTATCTTGATTTCGTCGCGCAGTGGTGAAAAGCACCGCCAGCAAGCGCAGGCGCTGGGTGTGGATGTCTACCTGAGCAAACCCTACCGGGAAGAGGAGTTGCTGGAGCATATTCAACGATTTCAGATGCCCGCCAGGGCAGGACTGGAGCAGCGGAAATGAACTCGTTATTGCGGAGCGGGTGGTAAGGTGGGCGTTGAGAGCGCGTGGGTAATGGGGCAGCATCGTGACAGCCTGCGCTGTCTGCTGCTTCCGCTGGCCGGCAGCAATCTGTTGCTGCCGGCCAATGCGGTTGTGGAGGTGCTTCCGGATGCCAATATCGAGCCGGTGGACGGCAGCCCCGGCTGGATGCTGGGGAGGGTGGAGTGGCGCTCTGTCTCCGTGCCATTGGTGTCGTTCGAGGCATTGGCCGGTGGCGCGCTTCCAGCGCCCGGCCAGTGTTGCCGCGTGGCTGTCTGCCGCACGCTTTCAGGCAGTGGCGAGCTGGATTTCCATGGGCTTCTGTTGCAGGGGATACCGCGTATTGTCCAGGTTCGGGAAAGTGAATTGACACTGCTCCAGTCAGAGTCTGATTCTGCACCGGTACTTTCCCGTGTAGAGGTGCGTGGACAACTGGCAGTTATTCCCGATCTGGAGCGGCTGGAGCAGCATCTCCATCACCTTGACGGAGTGTCAGCCCCTTCAGTGGATATCAAACCCGGCGATTTGCCGGGTTAATAACAATACGGAGATGGCCGCGGGACGAAGCGGGCCAGCGGTGGTAAGGTATATGTTTCGATTTTATCGAACCGGCTGCCCCGTGCCGAGGCGCCCGGAATTTATGGATTGCAGGTGACAATGGTATCTGTGAGCAGTAACAAACCGCTTTCTCCTGGCCGGCCGGTTATTTTCGGCGAGGTGCTCTTCGACCGTTTTCCTGACGGCTCCAGCACGCTGGGAGGGGCGCCATTCAATGTTGCCTGGCATTTGCAAGGGTTTGGCCTGAATCCGCTGTTTGTCAGCCGTGTGGGCCATGATCCGGCCGGAGAGCAGGTTCTGGACGCGCTGCGGCAGTGGGGGATGGATAGCAGCCACCTCCAGCGGGATGCGCACCATCCTACCGGGCAGGTGGAGGTCACTATCGAAAGTGGGCAACCACGCTATGCCATTCTGCCTGAGCAGGCTTATGATTTCATTGAACCGCCCGATATCGATGTGGCAGATTTTTCTCTGATCTATCAAGGTTCGCTGATTACCCGCAGCCCCGTTTCACGCAATACGCTCGATCTGCTCTGCAAACAGCCCGGTTTGCCCGTGTTTTTGGATGTCAATCTGCGGGATCCCTGGTGGGAACGCGAAGCGGTGATGGCCCGGCTGCGGCAGGCATGCTGGGTCAAGCTCAACGATGAAGAGCTGGATACGCTGCTGGGGCAAAAGCTCAGCCAATCCGGGATTGCTTCCGCGGCGGAGCGGTTGTGCGCCAGTGCGGGACTGGAGTTGCTGGTGGTTACACTGGGAGCGAATGGGGCGTGGCTCTGTACGCCGGAGGGAGCGCGGTATGGCGAACCGGTGGTGGTGGATGATATCGCCGACACCGTTGGCGCCGGAGACGCTTTCAGCGCGGTAACAATTCTGGGGTTGTTGAGCGGCTGGAGCGCAGGGGTGACACTACAGCGCGCACTGCAATTTGCGGCCCGGATCTGCCGTCAGCGGGGTGCGACGGCAGTCGATCCAGGCCTGTATGATACCTTTATGCAGCGGTGGCGGGATGAATGAGGCCAGAGGTGAGGGGTTGTATCTGGTCCTGATCAGCATTCACGGCCTTATTCGCGGCGGGCACCTGGAGCTGGGGCGGGATCCGGATACCGGGGGTCAGGTTCAATATGCGGTTGAGTTGACCCGTGCCCTGGCCGCGGATCCGGCGGTCGATCGGGTCGATCTGTTGACCCGGCAGGTGTGTGATGCCCGTGTTCATCCGGACTACGCCGTACCACAGGAAGAGATTGCCGAGGGCGCCTATATTATCCGTCTGCCCTGTGGTCCACGCCGGTATCTGCGCAAGGAGCTGCTCTGGCCGCATCTCGACGCCTTTGTCGACAACGCACTGCAGCATGCGCGGCGGGTCGGGCGGACGCCGGACATTATCCACAGTCATTATGCCGATTCCGGCTATGTTGGCGCCCGCCTGTCACAATTGATGGGTATTCCCTTGATTCATACCGGCCACTCGCTTGGCCGGGTGAAGCAGGAGCGGTTGTTGGCCTCGGGGATGGCGGAGAATGTCATCGAAAGCCAATACAATATCAGCCAGCGAATCGAGGCAGAGGAGATCGCTCTGGGCAACGCTTCCCTGGTGGTCGCCAGCACCAATCAGGAGATTGAAGAGCAGTACAGCCAGTATGAAAACTATCACCCGAAACGGATGGTGGTCATTCCGCCTGGCGTCGATCTCTCCCGCTTCCGCCCCCCCCGCCGCTCCGATCCGCTGCCGGATTATGCGGCAGAGATCCACCGTTTTCTGCGTTATCCGCGCAAGCCAATGATTCTCGCGCTTTCACGGGCAGATGAACGGAAAAACATCGCGACGTTGGTACGTGCCTTTGGGGAGAATCAGCAGCTGCATGATCTGGCCAATCTGGTGATCATTGCCGGTAACCGGGAGGATATCGATACACTGGAAAAAGGGTCGAAGGAGGTGCTCCAGGCGTTGCTGTTGATGATCGATCGTTATGATCTCTATGGCCGTATCGCCTATCCCAAGCACCATAAATCAACGGATGTTCCCGAACTGTACCGGATGGCAGCCCGAGTTCGGGGCGTGTTCGTCAATCCGGCACTTACCGAACCGTTTGGTCTCACGCTTATCGAGGCGGCCGCCAGCGGGTTGCCTTTGGTGGCGACGGAGGATGGTGGTCCGATCGATATCATCCGGCATTGCAACAACGGCCTGCTGATCGATCCCCTGGATGCTGATGCCCTGGGGGCAGCGCTGCTGAATGCACTTGCTGATCGCGAACGGTGGCGTCGCTGGTCGAAAAGCGGGCTAAGCGGCGTTCGGCGCTACTATTCCTGGACGGCACACGTGAAACGCTATTTGCGCGAGCTGCAGCGGGTGAAGCGGCGTTATCACAAGCCGGTGATCCGTTCGCACAAAAGCCGGCTGCCGGCTGTGGATCGTATCCTGGTCGCCGATATCGACAATACCCTGATCGGAGACCGCGAGGGACTGGATCTTCTGCTCCACCGGCTGCGGGAGGCGGAGGGCCGGATCGGCTTTGGCATTGCCACCGGCCGCCACCTGAACAGTGCGCTCAAGGTGATGAAGGAGTGGAATATCCCCAAACCGGATCTGCTGATTACCTCCGTTGGCAGCGAATTGCACTACGGAACGGGTCTGGTCGAGGATATGGGCTGGCAGCGGCATATCGATTATTTGTGGAAGCCGGAGGCGCTGCGTGAGGCGCTCGATTCATTGCCCGGCCTGAAACTGCAGGCAAGGATCAATCAGCGAAAATTCAAGATCAGCTACAACGTCAATCCGGACAAGATGCCGGTGCTTCAGGAGATCCGCGCCCATCTGCGCCGGCTGGATCTTCATGCGCGGCTCATATACTCCCACCAGGCCTATCTCGACGTGCTGCCGGTGCGGGCATCGAAAGGGATGGCTGTTCGCTATCTGGCCATGCGCTGGGGAGTTCCCCCCGAGTGCCTGCTGGTTGCGGGTGACTCCGGTAATGATGAGGAGATGCTCAGTGGTAACACACTCGGGGTGGTGGTTGGGAACTACAGTCCCGAACTGGAGCCGCTGCGCGGTCGGCCGCGGATCTATTTTGCCAAGGCGGGCTTTGCTCGAGGGATAGTCGAAGGGATGGATCACTACGGTTTTCTTGAGGCGGGATCGCTGTTTCCAAAACTGCATTCCGGCGCCGGAGCGGGTAGCTTGCAAACAGGGTAAATAACAGAGCAGTGAAACAATCTGCTGCTCTCGCGCTGATTGGATCAGGAAGAGAGATATGATGACCGAAGAGTTGGAGAGCTATCTTGCCGCGCACCGTGATGAGGCGTTTCTTCTGCTTCGTCACTACCTGGGTCTCGGAAGGCTGTTTCTGTTGCACTCCGATTTGCAGGATGAACTGGAAAACCACTGCCGCCAGCAATCAACCCCCCATCTTGCAGACAGCGTACTGGCAACCGTCATTCGCACCTCACAGGAAGCGATCGCAATGGCGCCCTGGTTCTATCTTGCCGTCCGGCCGGGTGTGGCTCAATGGTACTATCTGCGCTTTCATGTGGAGCAACGGATTGTCGAGGAGATCCCTGTAGAAGAGTTTTTGGCTTTCAAGGAGCGTCAGGTCGATGGTAAGGAGCGCGAGTGGATGCTGGAGATCGATCTGCAGCCTTTCAACCGGGAGTTTCCCAGAATGCAGCAGGCGCGTTCCATCGGAAGGGGCGTGGAGTTTCTGAACCGCCATCTTTCCGGCCGGATGTTTCAGTCCCTGCGGGACGGTGATCGGCGGTTGCTGGGCTTTTTGCGCGTACATCAATATCAGGGGCGGCAGTTGATGCTCAACCAGCGCATCAACTCGGTAAAGGAGCTGCGTCAGTCGCTGCGTTGGGCGGAGGAGTACCTGGCAGCTCAACCACCGGATGCACAGTGGAGACAGGTGGGAGAAACCCTGCAGGTCAAGGGTTTCGAACCCGGGTGGGGGCGTACGGTTGCCAGAATGCGTGATACCATGCAGTTATTGGCGGATACGCTTGAAGCGCCGGATCCGGTGACGCTGGAACAATTTCTGGGGCGTATCCCGATGATTTTCAGGTTGGCCATACTGTCTCCCCATGGTTATTTCGGTCAGGCCAATGTATTGGGGCTGCCAGATACCGGGGGGCAGGTAGTCTATATTCTGGATCAGGTTCGCGCGTTGGAAAAAGAGATGTGCCAGCGGATTTTTGAACAGGGGCTGGACATAGAGCCGCGCATTCTCGTCATTACCCGGTTGATCCCGGAGGCCCGCGGGACCACCTGCGACCAGCGGCTGGAGCCGATTGTCGGTACTCATCACTCCCATATTCTTCGTGTGCCGTTCCGATCGGCGACGGGCGAGGTGGTGCGCCACTGGATTTCGCGTTTCGAGATCTGGCCCTATCTGGAATCGTTTGCCGCCGAAGTGAAAAAAGAGCTGATTGGCGAACTGGGAGGGCGCCCCGATCTGGTTATCGGCAACTATTCTGATGGTAACCTCGTTGCTTCCCTGCTGGCGAATGAACTCAAGGTGACACAGTGCAATATCGCCCACGCGCTGGAGAAAACCAAATATCTCTATTCCGATCTCTATTGGGAGGAGAATGAAGCACAATATCACTTTGCCACCCAGTTTACTGCGGATCTGATCGCCATGAATGCCGCGGATTTCATCATCGCCAGCACTTACCAGGAGATTGCCGGCCGCAAGGATGGGGTGGGGCAGTATGAGAGTTATCAGTCGTTTACCATGCCAGGCTTGTACCGGGTAGTAAACGGTATCGATGTATTCCAGCCAAAATTCAATATTATTTCACCGGGTGCAGACAGTACGATCTATTTCCCCTACACAGAGAGCCGGCGACGTATCATCTCCCTGCACGAGGAGCTGGAGCAACTGGTGTTCGGTCCACCGGACGATACATCCCGCGGTGAACTGGCCGAGAGGAAGAAACCGCTGTTGTTTACCATGGCCCGTCTGGATCACATAAAAAATATCACCGGATTGGTTGAATGGTACGGGCAGAGTGAATCGTTGCGCAATGCAGCGAACTTGCTGGTGATTGGTGGTCATGTGCAGGTGGAACAGTCCAGTGATCGGGAGGAGCAGGAGCAGATAGCGCGAATGCACGAGCTGATGGACAAATACCAGCTCGACGGCCAGTTGCGCTGGTTGGGTATTCATTTGGATAAAGGCATGGCAGGGGAGCTGTATCGTTTCATAGCGGATCGACGGGGTGTTTTTGTACAGCCCGCCCTGTTCGAAGCATTTGGGCTGACGGTTATCGAGGCCATGGCCTCCGGCTTGCCCGTTTTTGCTACGCTCTACGGAGGGCCGCTGGAGATCATTGAAAACAACCATTCCGGATTTCATATCGATCCCAATCATGGCGAACAGGTGGCCCGGCAGATTGCAGCTTTCATCGAACGTTGTCGCGGGGAGCCCGGTTACTGGGAAGAGATTTCCCGCAATGCTGTGGCCAGGGTGGAGAGCCATTACACCTGGAAACTGTATGCTGAACGGTTGATGACTCTGTCCCGCATCTACGGTTTCTGGAGATATGTTACCGATCTTGAACGCACGGAGTCCCGCCGGTATCTGGAGATGTTCTATGGTCTGCAGTTCAGGCCGCTGGCCGCAAGGATTCCCCGTTGACGGCCGTACCCGTTGGTGGAAGAGCGCTTTTTTGCGCTCACAGGGGGAAAAACCGGGCCAAACAGGGCGGGAAAGATTTTTTTTGCACAGAACGAAAGAATATGATAAAGGATTAATTTGATGGTTTGTCCATTGCTGGAAATTTCGGGTTGTTTTATCGTAACTGACTGAATTAAATAGTAAAATATAACCTGGTTAATTTTTGCCCAAGTTAACGATAATGCTGGAGTTATGCGTGTTTAGTGCTGTTATCGGTTTTTCATCCACAAAGTTATCCACAGGTTTTGTGGATAACTGCTCAATACTTGATATTACAGTCGGTTAACCAGAATGTTTCAGGTTCGTTTCATGAATCAAGGCTAACCTTCGTTCGCGGACGCCCGGCGATATCCCTTTTTCTCATCGACAAAAACGAGCAACAGCAGGCCGAGAACGAATAGTGGAGCAATGGCAAGAATAGAGAGGCGAGGATTGCCGGTGGCCATGCTGACCCAGCCCATCAAAACCGGACCCACGATTGCCGCGAACCGGCCCAGCATATTGTAGAAGCCGAAGAACTCGCCAGCCTTGTCTGCGGGGATGATGCGAGCATAGAATGAGCGGCTCAACGATTGAATCCCTCCCTGAACCAGCCCAATCGTGACCGCCATGGCGTAGAACTCCCAGGTACTCTCCATCTTGCTGGCCCACACGATGACGATGAGGTAGATGACAATGGCGATATAGATTCCGGTTTTGGTTCCTGCTCTTTCTCCAAGGAGGCCAAATGCAATCGCGGCCGGGAAGCCGACAAACTGGGTAATCAAGAGCGCGACGATCAGACTGTTGCTGTCGAATCCCAACGCCATTCCGTAATCCACCGCCATTTTGATGATCGTACTGACGCCATCGATATACAGCCAGTAGCTGAGCAGAAACAGAGCCACGACGCGCAGACGGCGTATTTGCCTGAGTGTGCCTGACAGTTGTTGTGCCGCCAGGCGCAGTGTAATGCGGAGGGAACGTCTGCCGCCGACGGGACGTGGCTCCTTGATGAACAGAAACAGCGGTATGGAGAACAGCGCCCACCACGCCGCAACCATCGGAAATGCCCATCTCACCGCCTCGCCGGCATCTGTCAGGCCAAAACACTCTGGTTTGAGTGTCATGGCAACGTTGAGCGCAAACAGCAAACCGCCGCCCAGATAGCCGGCGGCGTATCCAAAACCGGAAACGAAATCGAGCTGCGGTTTTGGGGAAACATTCACGATCAGTGCATCATAGAAGATGATGCCGCCGAAGAAACCGATACTGGCGAGCGCATAGAGTGCCATCGCTACAGGCCAGGCCCCTTGTTCCACCCAGTAGAGTGCTCCGGTCATCATGATGCCCAGCAGAGTGAACAGCAGCAGAAAACGCTTTTTACTGCCGGCTTGATCGGCGATGGTTCCAAGCAGGGGGGCCAGAAAGGCGATCACCAGGCTTGCTGCCGAGTTGGCGAGACCAAGATGAAAACTGCTTTGGGTAATATCGCTCCCTGCACTCCAGTACTGTTTGAAGAAGACCGGGAAGAATCCGGCCATGATTGTGACAGCGAAGGCCGAATTGGCCCAGTCATACAGCGCCCAGGAGATAACCTGGCGATTGTTGATGCGCTGAATCACCTTGATGTTCCGCCTCCAGGATCTATTGCGAACAGTTCCATGGTGTTGGCGGTTGTTTGGGCGGCGATTGTTTCGGGTTTCTCGTCTCTCAGCTCCGCCAGGGTATTCAGAATTCCGGGCAGATAACTGGGTAGATTGCGCTCGCCATGGTGGTTGGCCGGCGCCATGTCCGGTGCGTCGGTTTCAAGTATCATGGCTTCCAGTGGAAGCTGCTTCACCAGGCGTCGAAGCCGATGCGCGCGGGGGTGGGTGATTGCGCCTCCAAAGCCAAGCTTGATATTCAGTTCCAGGTATTGCTCTGCTTGCTGAAGGCTGCCGCTGAATGCGTGGGCGACGCCTCCCTTTACGTGCCGGCGCCGTAGAGTGCTCAACACGATATCATGCGCTTTGCGAACGTGGAGGATGACCGGCAGGTTTGTTTGTTCTGCGATATCCAGTTGGGCTTCGAAGCAGGCCTGTTGTTGTGCGTGGTTGCATTCCGGCAGATAGTAGTCCAGACCGATCTCCCCGACGGCGACGGGCCGGTTTTTCCGGATGCGGCTGGCCAGTTCGGGGAGATCGCTCTCTTTATGCTGCGCCAAAAAAAGGGGATGCAGGCCGATGGCCGGGTAGAGAAGGTCTTTGTATCTGGAACAGATTGCCAACAGGTTGCTCCATCCGGCCCGGTTTACGCCCGGGACGATGATGCCCCTGATACCGATTTTTCTGCAGTGATTCAGAATGGCTTCCCGATCCGTATCGAATACCGGAAAGTCCAGGTGGCAGTGAGAATCAAACAGCTCCATGGGGTACAGGATACCCTGATTTTGTGATCCGGCAAGCCGGCATCCTGAATCGATCCGGTTGAGGGTCAGCTTGGCGGCTGTGCTGTCCCGGCATTGAAGCAGGTGATCTGGTTTCGGCCGTTTTCCTTCGAGATATACAGCGCCCTGTCGGCGCACTGGAACACCTCTTCGTAATTGGTCATGCCGCTGTTCAGTTCGGCTACCCCGATACTGACCGTGACGTTGATCGGTCTGCCTTCGAAAAATACGGGCCGTTCGGCAATCAACTCACGCATCTTTTCGGCGATGAGTGCTGCATCCGAAGTGTGAGTCTCCGGGAGTATGACCACGAACTCTTCACCCCCGTAACGGCCGATGAAATCGGTTTCCCGGACAGCTTTTCCCAGCCTCCGGCCCACCTCGCTCAGCACCTTGTCTCCCGCCAGGTGACCAAGCGTATCGTTGATCTTTTTGAAGTGATCCAGATCGATCATCAGCATTGACAGGCTGTGGTTGTACCGTACGGCCCGTTTGAACTCCACTCCCATCTGCTCCTCCAGGTAGCGGCGGCTGGAAAGCCCGGTAAGGGGATCGGTATTGCTCAACTGCTTGATCTCCTCGGTGCGGGCTTCGACCTCTTTTTCCAGCCGCTCCCGCTCCTGTTTGGCGCTTTGTATGTTGACTTGATAGATGGAGTAGGCAATCAATACGGCAAACAGAATCCCTGCCAGCGTCGTTGCGATGGCTGTCATCAGCAGGGAGTGGTTGTTTGCAGCGTACTCGCTGGCATTGATTACCATCAACAAGGTGTGCTCGTGGCCGCCGCCATGACTGAGATTGGGCAGTGGCGCGGTGATACGATAGACCGGTTGACCGCGTTCATACATGAACTTTCCCTGAAATACTCTTGCCGGGCCATCTATGTTTGCTGTACTGTTGACCAGCAGGAAGTCACTGCTTAGCTCGATGGTGCCGTCGGGAGCAACTATGGAGATCTGCTTGAGGTTGTTGCTGGTGGTGGTGAAGTTTTTCAGAAAATCGAAATAGTCGAGGGTCTCGTATACCGCCAGGCTGGTGGTTACCGATCCTGCTATTGCCTTCAGCAGGTTGCGGACATCCCGCTGCATGTGGCGCAATGCCGCGTTCCGGAGGCTCTCTTCCATGTAGTTGAGATCCGATATGTCGATGGCGAGATCGATGATGCCGACAAGTTCGTTCCCTGCATAGACCGGATACGATATGGCCAACACCGGTGTCATGTCCCTGTTGTCGGTGTAAAAGTTCCCCAGTTCACCCGGTTGCCGCAGGCTCTCTCTGAATCCCGGGCGGTCGAATGTGCGGCCAATTTCGTCTTGGAATACGGAGTTGATGATAATACCGTTTCGATCAAGGTAGCGGAACTCGAATATTTCCAGCTCCAGCGAGATGTTTTTCACCAACACCTGGAGATTGACCGTTTTTCTGGTGGTTTCAAAACGGGTAAGTGCGGCATGGAAGGAGTGGACGAGGTTGATATTGTCCGTTTCCAACTGCTTCAGCAGGACGTTTTTTTGGGAAAAATAGTTGTGCGCAGACAATCCGGCGAGGATGAGAACCATGGCGGAAAAAGGGAGGATGTTGTAGCGCCGCAGAAATCCGGTCGGCCTGCTGTCTCTATTCTTGTTGAACCGGGTGAAAAGTTTCACGTATCAATGAGCCACACGCCTAATCGCCGTCATCATCACCAGGAAGCGGGGTTTTGTACAGATCGTAAGCTGCCTGAAAGTCATGGGCTGTGCGCGGGAATGAACGTTCCCAGCGCTTGGTGTGGCATGAGAGGCACATTCTCTTGATTAGTTTTGGGTTGTCGGCTCCGGCCAAAAACCCCCCTTTGATGGTTTTGTTCTCACTCTTGGGTGTGCGGCCAATCATCGGTATTCCAAACGGACCGGCATCTTTGGCGTGAAGACGGACATGCTCGCTTCCAGGCCCATGACACCCCTCACATTGGACTCCGATTAACTTGGGGGTTCTTTTGAACGATTTGAAACCGCTCTCCACGTTGTAGCCCGTGGTGTGGCAGCCAAGGCAGCGCTCGTTTTTTTGATATCCTGTCGCGATCAAGAGCTCATAGCTGTAGATATGGGGGTCTTTTTTCCTTCCCACGAAAAAATCCCGGTGGCACAACCGGCATTTGGCATTGCCGGTATAGTGGTACTTCCCTGATTTCATGGCGCGCTCATACGCCTTATCGCCAATCGCCTTGCGCAGCGGATTGAGTGTCGGCGAAGGATCTTTCAGCTCATCCTGAATGCGGGCGTCTACGGCCAGCGCGGGCTTTGGCAGATATATCAGCAAGCCTGCCAGCATCGTAACCAATGCCACGATCAGGATATTACCGCAGTTTTTTACCATGATTGCCTTGATTGTCGTGTTCCCGAAGCAGAATCGGCGCAGCCTGTCCGGCTGTCGTCCGGCTGTAACTAATAACGGCACAACCAAAATTTTCCTTTAGCAGGTTGCTGAAAAAACTCTTACGGTGCAATTCAGTGGCGCCATCCGGTTCAAGATGCTCATGGGCTGCCGGTGCCTTGTCTGTTGTTGCCGGATTAATAATAGAAGGTTAGTATCGAGCCGGTGGCAGATTGCGGCCATAGAAGATTTCCAGCATTTCCCGTTTGATCCGTTTGTGTAACCGGTTGTATTCTGATCGGGTCAGCGTTTTCGCATCGATATCGAACAGGTAATTGTCCAGGTCGAATGCTTTGAGCATCATTTTGGTGTGGAAAATGTTCTCCTGATAGACATTGACGTCGATCATCTCATAGCGTGCCTTGGTATCTCTGGCCAGGTAGTTCTGAATCGAACTGATTTTGTGGTCGATGAAATGTTTTCTTCCCCTCGTATTGCGGGTGAATCCTCTTACCCGGTAGTCCATGATGACGATGTCGGACTCAAAGCTGTGAATCAGGTAGTTCAGCGCCTTCAGAGGTGAGACCAGTCCGCAGGTGGAGACGTCGATATCCACACGGAAAGTGCTGATACCGTTGTGCGGGTGGCTCTCCGGGTAGGTGTGGACGGTCAGGTGGCTCTTGTCGAGATGTGCTGTCACTGCATCCGGTAGCGGGCCGGGAGCTGCGCTGTTCGACAGCTTGCCGGAGGCGGTGGGCTCTTCGGCAATCAGCATGGTAACGCTGGCCCCCTGGGGATCGTAGTCCTGGTGGGCTACATTGAGAACATTGGCGCCGATAATCCGGGCGACCTCGGTGAGAATACGGGTCAGCCGCTTGGCGTTGTACTCTTCGTCAATATATTCGATATAGGCGCGGCGCTGCTCCGGTGTGAGTGTGTAGCAGATGTCATAAATATTGAAGCTTAACGATTTCGTCAGGTTGTTAAAACCATGCAGTTTCAGTTTGTTGTTGAGTTTCTTGGTCACCCGTTGCGCCCGTTGTCGTTTCTCCGTCAGTAGCTACTCAGATTGCCCCTGAAATCCGCCAGTTCGAGGCGAAAATGGTGGATTTCAGGGGCAATCTGGGTAGCTACCAAGAAATTTTACAATTCGTCGAGTAGTTACCCCGCCAAGGGTGGGTGGTATATCAGTTGTACGATATTGCCGTCTGGATCTTCGCAATAGAAGCTGCAGGCGCCATCACGGTGGTTTTTCACGTCGCTGCGCAGGGTAACGCCGTGAGCCGCCAGATACTGGCGCCAGATTGCGACCTGCTCGGGTGTGTTGATGATATAGCCGATGTGATCCAGATGTTGTGGCCCGGAAAAGCTTTGGTTGCTACGGTGCAACGCCAGGTTGTCGTTACCTGAGCTAAGGTAGACGTTATCCCTGTCCGGTCGCCATTCCACCCGCATTCCCAGAAGCTCGACATAGAATTTCTCACACGCCTCGAACTGGTTTACATACAGGGCAACATGCCGCAGGCCCGCTGTTGGTTCAGGTTTGTTCATCGTTCACCAATTTCATAGTCATGGCTGATTTCAGCCGTCTTCCCCAGCATCAGGGAGGCAGAGCAGTACTTTTGAGCGGAGAGCTCCACTGCACGTTTCACCTGAGCCTCTTTCAGACCGGAGCCGCTAATAATAAAGTGAATATGAATATGAGTGAATACCTTGGGGATCTTTTCCGCCCGTTTGGCGCTAATCTCCACGGTGCAGCCGGATACCGGTTGACGGGCTTTTTTCAGAATGTGGATAACGTCGAAGGAGGTGCATCCTCCCATGCCCAGCAGCAGCAGTTCCATGGGCCGCATGCCGATATTGCGGCCCCCGTTCTCCGGGGCGCCATCCATAACGAGGGAGTGGCCGCTCCCGGACTCTCCCAGAAAGGTAACCTGTTCCACCCATTTTACACGTGTTTTCATATTCTCTCCCGTAGGTAGCGTACACATTTGTCACGGTGTTTTTGCGTCAAAAGGCGTTCCATTCCGGATATACGGCTATAATAGAGTGATACCACCCTGGGTGGTTACCAACACATTATATTTGATTTGATGGTAGAAAATGGAACAACCTGATCAGGATACTATCCAGCGTTTTTTGAGTCACTGTCACCGGCGGCACTACGCTGCCAAGCAGACCATTATCTGTGAAGGAGATCGATCCGATGTGCTTTATTATATCATCCGGGGGTCAGTTTCCGTCCTTATTGAAGATGAGGAGGGGCATGAAATGGTGCTTGCCTACCTGAATCCCGGTGACTATTTTGGTGAAATGGGATTATTCGATCCCGATCGGCAGCGCAGCGCCTGGGTAAGGGCCCGAACCGAATGTGAAGTAGCAGAGATCGCCTACAGCAAATTTCGCCAGATCTCTACCCAGCTGCCCGAGATCCTGTTTGCGCTTGCTTCACAAATGGCCATGCGGCTGCGCGACACCAGCCGCAAGGCGGGTAACCTGGCTTTTCTCGATGTTACCGGCCGTGTTGCCGGAGCGTTGCTCGATCTCGCCGGCCAACCGGATGCCATCACTCATCCAGACGGAATGCAGATCCGTATCACCCGCCAGGAGCTGGGGCGGATCGTGGGGTGTTCCCGGGAGATGGTGGGGCGGGTATTGAAGGACCTGGAGGCGCAAGGTCTGATTACCGCCCGGGGAAAAACCATGGTAATTCACGGAACTCGCTAGTACTCCGTCAAGGTGATAAATCAGGATTCAGCGTCCCTGTGGTGTTTCGCGGCAAGGCGCAGTGCGCAGGCAAGGGTTGTTCCCTTGTCAAGCACTGCAACGCCGCAGCGGAACACCACAGGGAGGCCCGAAGGGTTGGCCTGTCAGCGTCCATGGTGGCGTTGATGGAATACATCCCTGTATTTCACCCCTTCGGGGTCGCTTCGCGCTCCCAATCCACTCCGGTGGGTTGTTGCTCCTCTTGCAAAGGGCGACGGCCATTCGCTGCGAGGAGCGCCTTGCCCTGAACGCTGACAGACCAACTGAATCCTGATTTATCACCTTGACGGAGTACTGATATGTTTTAACTTGCAAGCAACTGTGCCAGAAGGTGTTTTCTGGCGCAGTTGTTGACTAAAACATCAGACTTCATGATTGAACTGGCTTGCAAGTTCAATCATGGGGTCTAGGGCAAATCCTTCAACGCCGGCTCGATTGCCCGGGCGATTTCGCGGCTTAACCGGGATATGGCCCGGCTTTGGGCAGCCACCACTGCCCGATACTCCCTGCTTTCCACGGATTCGACCAGGGTTGTTTTGTGGATAGCGAGCGCTTTTTTCTTTTTTCTGTCGAGTACGTTCCAGCGGGCCGCCAGACTGACCTGCCGGCCAGGGCCGGTATCCATTCGGATGACCTCAATCAACACCTGGTAGGGAAAATCACCGGTTTTGTAACCCGGATAGCGCGCAACACGGGCTGTACCCAGTAGCAAGGAGAGATTCTCTGCCACCACCCGGGAAAAGCTTTGTTGCAACGGCTCAGCCCATCGGTGAAACTCTTCGAATATTATTTCATTCTCACTATTGCGTAACACGATTTGTGGACGCAGCAGGTAATCCGGCAGAGTGACAGGACCAACGAGAATTCCGGGTTCTGCGTTCTGCTGCAAATCACCGTTTCCCGCCAGCGGGGTCAGCAGATAGAAATGTGAGGGGGGGGTGGTTCCGCAAGCGGTGAGAAACAGCAGGCAGCAGGCATACAGAACGACGGATTTCAGTGGATTCGTCATATCGCTATTGTTTCCCCTTCAGCAGGGTCTCCGGGTTGCGTTCGATGGTGTCCGACAGAATACGCAGTGAACGGGCGGATTCGGTCAGCTCCCTCAGTGTGCCGGAGAGCTGGTAATGCAGCTCTGAATCTCCGGAGAGCTGCTCGCCGAGTGAGCTGAAAGCCGATTCGATTGTTGTCATCGATTGTTCAAGCCGGGTAGAGAGGTTTTCCGTGTGGCTGTTCAGATTGCCGGTCAGGGTGCGTATCTCCTTCACCGCTTTTTGCGCCTCAATCAATGTCCTGTCCAGGTTTGACGAGACAGAGGGAATCTGTTGTTGCAGATTGCCCATTAAAGTATCTGTATTTTTCAACACCCCGTTGAGTGAGCGAACAGTGTCCATCAACTCGGGCGAGTTCACCAGCCGCTCCAGTCCTGACAGTGTGGCCGCCAGGTTGTCGAGCAGTGTCTCATAACTGTAGTTTTCCAGTTTGCCGCCCAGTTTGTCCAGCAGGGACGGGACGGTGGGAATCTCTGGATATTGGGTGACTGCGCCAACATATCTTGGCTTTTCATCCGGATAGTAGTCCAGCTGAATGAATAGCTGACCGGTGATAAAACTGTGTATCTGTAGCTGGGCGCGCAGCCCTTGATCCACCAGATCTTGCAGATCGAAATCACCGGAGTGCTTTTCTCCCCTGCTGACGGCGGGGGAAAAATGCCTTGGTTCAATTTCGATATGCACGGGAATGTAGATCTGCTCCGTTTCCGGGTCGACCTGGAGGGTGATATCGGTGACCGTACCGACCTTGACGCCACGAAAACTGACCGGGGAGCCAACAATCAGACCGGTAACGCTGTTTTCAAAAAACAGAACATAGTGGCGTTTCTTGGAGAACAGGGCGCCTTCACTGAGCAACAAGACGGCGGCAACAAACAGGCCGATGGCGGCGAGTACGAATGCTCCAATCAGGGTCGGGTTGGCTTTTGCACTCATATCCTGCCTCGGTTGAGAAAGGCGCGCACCTTGATATTTTCCGATTTGTCACGCAGCATTTTTGGATCTCCCCGGGCGATGATGGTCCGGCTCTCATTATCGAGAAAAACCGAGTTGTTTCCAATAGCAAAAATACTGGCCAGTTCGTGGGTTACCACCACAATGGTCGCCCCGAGGCTATCCCGGATCTCCAGGATCAGTTCATCCAGCCGCCGGGAGCTGATGGGATCCAGGCCAGCCGAGGGTTCGTCAAAAAACAGCACCTCCGGATCCAGCGCGATGGCCCTTGCCAGGCTGGCCCGTTTGCGCATGCCGCCGCTGATCTCGGCGGGGTAGAACTGCTCGAAACCAGCCAGCCCCACCAGCGCCAGTTTCAGTGAGGCGATCTCTCTCATCTCCCGCCCGCTCAGATTGGTGTATTCGCTGAGCGGCAGGGTAATATTCTCCTCCAGGGTCATGGAGCTCCACAGCGCGCCGCTCTGGAACAGCACCCCGAAACGGCGCTTCAGTATCTCCCGCTCCTGTGGCGGGGCTTTCCAGAAATTGATGTCATCGAACCAGATATCGCCTTTCCCGGGAAATTTGAGACCGATGAGGTGCTTGAGCAGCGTGCTCTTGCCGCAGCCACTGCCACCCATGATGATGAATACGTCATTGCGGTTGATGGTGAAGTTCAGATCCCGTTGAATCACAAAGTCACCGTAGGCCATGGTGAGATCCACCACCCGGATGTGCGTCTCGCGGCTCATATTCCGAGCTTTTGATACATGATGGTCATCAACGAGGCGGAGATGACGATAAACACGATGCTGGTAACCACCGCCGACGTGGTTGCCTCACCCACCGCCGAGGCGCTGCGGCCGCACTGCAATCCGCGCAGGCAGCCGGCGATGGCGATAAGGGTGCCGTATACCACCCCCTTGCTGAGTCCCACCAGAAAGTGCTGCGGGGAGAGGGCGGAGAGGGTCTGCTGATAATATTCGTTCAGATCCACGTTGAAGGCCAGCACCGCCACCAGCATGCCGGCAACCATGCCTACCAGGCTGGCGTAAAGGGTTAGCAGGGGCGCCATCAGGATCAGCGCCAGCATGCGTGGCAGCACCAGGAAGTCGATGGGGGAGATGCCGAGGGTACGGTAGGCATCGATCTCTTCGTTCACCTGCATGGTGCCCAACTGGGCGGCAAACGCGGCTCCGGTGCGGCCCGCCAGGATGATGCCGGTCATCAGGGCTCCGATCTCGCGCGCCATGCCGATCCCTACCAGATCGGCGATGTAGATCTGGGCGCCGAACTGCGCCAGCTGCACCGCTCCCATGTAGGCCAGAATCAGACCGACCAGAAAGCTGATCAGGGAGACGATGGGCAGTGCCTGCGGCCCTGTTTCCTGGAGAACCAGCGCCAGGTCAGAGCGCCGGTACTGCGCCTTGCCGCGCAGCAGTCTCTCCATGGCCAGCGCTATTTCTCCAATGAAACGTACCATCGCCGGTGCGCCCTGGATCAGATCCAGGGTGACCTGGCCTACGTACTTCAGCACTGATGGTGGCTCGACATGGCGGCCGGTGGCCTGCTCCGGTACCGCGAAGGCGAGCTTCAGCAGCCGCCGGGCGCCATCCGGCAGGCGGCTGTCATCCACCTCGATGTTGTGGTTGTTGCACTCTCTCGATACATTGCGCAGGAAATTTATCAGGCCGCTGTCCCAGGCGGTGATATCCGTGGCGTCAAAAACAACCGTCGCCGGTCTTGCCGGCGCTTCCAGTTGCCGCAGCACCTTGCTGGCCGGGGGGAGCCTGTCCCGCATCCGCCAACTGCCGGACAGTTCGATCTGCACCGTGCTATCGCCGGGGCGGGACAGCTCCAGTTTCCAGGGCCGTTGTTCTGGGGTAGGGGTGGTGTTCAGTGAATTTTCCCGGTTGAAGGTCGATCTGGCAATCTCATATTAGCACGAGGCCAGCGCCATGAGCCATGCCAATGTCTGCACACCAGGATAACGATCTTGTTCTGCGGGTAGATGACGGTATGGCCGCCCGCTGGCAGTCCCGTTTTCAATCTGTCAGCCACGCCTCGACCATTTTACGATCCGGCACGCCGCCGGCATGCACCACTTTTCCATCGATCACCACGCCGGGGGTGGACATCACACCATAGCCCATGATGTCGCCGATCGCCTCCACCTTTTCCAACCGGATGTCGACACCCTTGGCCCCGGCGATCTCCTCGATCAGCTTCAGGGTGGTCTTGCAGTTGGCACAGCCGCTACCGAGCACTTTTATGGTTTTCATGGTTCACTTTCCTCCAAATCAGGGATTGAAATAGATCAGGCCGCAATCAGGT
>WFVH01000086.1 GCA_015491735.1 Gammaproteobacteria bacterium | reverse complement strand
TAACTATTCAGCTCACCCCTGAAATCCGCCATTTCTGCGTTGAAAAATGGTCATTTACACCCGTAAACTCCCATTTTTCGCCTTGAACTGACGAATTTCAGGGGCAATCTGAACAGTTACCGGCTTGTTTCATACGATGCTGAATAGTTACACTGTTACAAATGTTGCGTGGCAGAATCCGTCAGCATACCGCTGACAAAACCGTATTCAGGGTTCCCCGCATTCTGGCCACTGAGCCCCCATGGAGCAGCCCTTGCCCCAGGCCACGGCTCTGCCTTCAATTGTGTACGGATAACACGGAATACAGGAAAGCGGCCTGCCCCAAACCACGTCTGCGGATCAGAGAGCCGGCTACTGCTATCAGCCGGGAAGGCCGGCAGCAGTTACTTGATTTTGGCTTCCTTGTAGCTGACATGCTTGCGAACAACAGGATCAAATTTTTTGATCTCCATCTTCTCCGGCATGGTGCGCTTGTTCTTGGTGGTGGTGTAGAAATGACCGGTACCGGCACTGGACACGAGCTTGATTTTTTCACGCATGACTAAAACTCTCCTAAACTTTCTCGCCGCGCTGGCGCATCTCGCCCAGTACCGTGTCGATGCCCTTTTTGTCGATGATGCGCAGACCCTTGCAGCTTACCCGCAAACGCACGAAGCGCTTCTCACTCTCCACCCAGAAACGGCGGCTGTGCAAATTGGGCAGGAAACGCCGTCTGGTCTTGTTATGAGCATGGGATACATTGTTACCTGTAACCGGACGTTTACCGGTTACCTGACATACCTTGGACATTCCAAAGCCTCCAGTTAAACCTGTTGAAATTTCGGTGCATGAGTGCAAGCCGGTCTTTATAACAGAATCCCGGCTCCGGCTCAAGCAAATAGCGCTTTTTGATGGTCGAATCTGTTTCAACTCATTACAATATAGGGCATATAGGGCGCCAACGGGTCAAGGCAGGTTGTAACTACTCGGCCATGATCTGAGCGGTTACCTTCAAACTCTACAACGCGCTGAGTGGTTACGGTACAGCAATGTTTTTTCAGGACAGATTCGACGTTATCGTGGTGGGCGGCGGTCATGCCGGTTGTGAAGCAGCCTTGGCAGCCGCACGTACGGGCGCCAAAACCCTGCTGCTGACCCACAATATCGATACCCTGGGGCAGATGAGCTGCAATCCGGCCATCGGCGGGATCGGCAAGGGACATCTGGTCAAGGAGATCGATGCCCTGGGCGGCCTGATGGCGCATGCAACCGATCAGGCCGGGATCCAGTTCCGCATTCTCAACAGCCGCAAGGGTCCCGCCGTGCGCGCCACCCGCGCCCAAGCGGATCGAACCCTCTACCGTCAGGCCGTGCGCCAGGCTATCGAAAATCAGCCCAACCTCACCCTGTTTCAGCAAGCGGTGGATGATCTGCTGGTCAAAGGTGAAACCGTGACCGGCGTCGTTACCCAAATGGGCCTGAAATTTTCTGCCCGCGCCGTGGTGCTCACCGTCGGTACCTTTCTCGGCGGACGGATTCATATCGGTCTCAGCAGTCACGAAGGGGGCCGCGCCGGTGATCCGCCTGCCAATACGCTGGCCCAGCGGCTGCGGGAACTGCCGTTCCGGGTGGAGCGTCTCAAGACCGGCACGCCGCCACGGCTGGACGGACGATCCATCGACTACAGCCAGCTCCAGGCGCAGCCGGGAGATGATCCCGTACCGGTATTCTCCTTCCTCGGCAACGCGGAGCAGCACCCGCGGCAGATAGCGTGCCACATCACCCATACTAACGAGCATACCCACGAGATCATCCGCGCCGGACTGGATCGATCACCGATGTACACCGGCGCCATCGATGGCGTAGGGCCACGTTACTGCCCCTCCATCGAGGACAAGATCGTGCGTTTTGCGGACAAGAACGCTCACCAGATCTTTGTCGAACCGGAGGGACTGACCACCCATGAGGTCTACCCCAACGGTATCTCGACCAGCCTGCCGTTCGACGTGCAGTATGCGCTGGTGCGCTCCATGCGCGGCTTTGAAAATGCTCATATCCTCCGTCCCGGCTACGCTATCGAATATGATTTCTTCGATCCACGCAATCTGCGGTCCTCACTGGAGACCCTTTTCATCGAAGGGCTGTTTTTTGCCGGCCAGATAAACGGCACTACCGGCTATGAGGAAGCGGCTGCCCAAGGGTTGATCGCCGGACTCAACGCCGCCCGCAAAACAAGCGGACTCCCTCCATGGTGTCCGCGCCGGGATGAGGCCTATATCGGTGTGATGATCGACGACCTGATCACCCGCGGCACCAGTGAGCCTTACCGCATGTTCACCAGCCGGGCGGAGTACCGCCTGCTGCTGCGCGAGGACAACGCCGATCTGCGCCTGACGGAGACCGGCCGCCGGCTGGGACTGGTTGACGATGCCCGCTGGACAATTTTCACCCGCAAGCGGGAGGCCATCGAACGGGAGAACCAGCGGCTCCACGATACCTGGCTGAGTCCGCAGCAGGTTCCGGCTGGCGACGCCGAGCGGGTACTGGGGCAACCGTTGGGCAGGGAGTACCGCCTGATCGATCTGTTGCGCCGCCCGGCGGTGAGCTACCCCGCATTGATGACACTGCCGGGTGCCGGCGAAGGGGCGACCGAAGCGGAGGTGGTGGCACAGGTGGAGATCCAGGCCAAATATGCAGGCTACATCTCCCGCCAACAGGAAGAAATCGAACGCAACCGGCATCAAGAGGAGAAACCCATTCCATCCCGGCTGGACTATGCCCAGGTGCATGGACTCTCCGCCGAGGTCAGGCAGAAACTCGCCAGCCAGCGCCCGGCAACACTGGGGCAGGCATCACGCATTCCCGGCGTCACCCCGGCTGCTATCTCCCTGCTGCTGGTACATCTAAAACGGAGCCAGCATGGCGGTTGACAGCAAACTCCGCCAAGAGCTTCGCGGCGGGCTTCAACAGCTTGGAATCGCCCTTCCCGAGACGGCCCAAAAAAAACTCATCGCTTATCTCCGTTTGCTGGAAAAATGGAACCGCACCTACAATCTGACTGCCGTCCGTAACATCCAGCAGATGGTCAGCCGCCATCTACTGGACAGTCTCTCGGTGTTACCCTTGCTTCGAGGCAGCCACCTGATCGATGTCGGAAGTGGCGCAGGGCTTCCCGGCATTCCACTCGCACTGGCCCGGCCGGAAACAGCGTTCGTTCTGCTCGACAGCAATGCCAAGAAAACCCGCTTTTTGATCCAGGCAGTCGCCGAACTGCAGATATCCAACGCTGAGATAGTACATTGCCGGGTAGAACACTACCAGCCCGTTCACCTGTTTGATATGGTAGTTACACGCGCATTTGCCAGTTTGGCGGAGATGCTGTCAACCACACAGCACCTGCTGGCGGAACAGGGCTGTTTCATCGCGCTCAAGGGGGCCAACGTGCAGCAAGAGACAAAACATCTGCCGGCCGGTTTTACCGTAAACGCGCTGCACCGGCTCCAGATACCCTGTTCAGGGCGTCAGCGGTACGCCGCTATTATCCAGAGAGAACAGTAGCCAATGGGACACACCATCGCAGTAACCAACCAGAAAGGCGGCGTTGGAAAAACCACCACCAGTGTCAACCTGGCTGCCTCCCTGGCCGCCACCCGCCGCAAAATACTGCTGATCGACGCCGATCCGCAGGGCAACGCCACCATGGGCAGCGGAATCGACAAAAACCGGTTGGCGCACTCTACCTACGATATCCTGATGGGAAGCCTCCCGGCCGGCGACGTAATCACGGTATCCGAACAGGGGGACTACGATCTGCTCCCGAGCAATGGCGACCTGACCGCAGCCGAGGTACAACTGCTGGAAACGGAACAGCGGGAACACGCCCTTCGGCACGCCCTCGCGAAGATTCAAGGCGAGTACGACTTCATCATTATCGACTGCCCCCCCTCGCTGAACATGCTGACGGTCAATGCCTTGGCGGTGGCAGACAGCGTCCTGATCCCCACGCAATGCGAATACTACGCTCTGGAAGGACTATCCGCCCTCCTGGAGACGGTGGAGCAGATCCGCCAGAGCCTGAATCCGCAACTGAAAATTGCAGGACTTTTGCGTACCATGTTCGATCCGCGCAACCGCCTCTCCTCGGATGTTTCCGCCCAGCTGACCGAACATTTTGGCGACCTGGTCTATCGCACGGTGATTCCGCGCAATGTTCGGCTGGCCGAGGCCCCCAGCTTCGGGCTGCCGGCACTCATCTACGACAAATACTCCCGGGGAGCGCAAGCCTACCTGGCGCTGGCCGGAGAGATCCTGCGCCGGGGAAAAGAGGACACCCGGCAAACGGAAGGGGTACAATAGCGTGCAGACGGCAACTAGCGGAACTTGAACAATGGCAGCAAAGAAAAGAGGTCTCGGGCGCGGGTTGGATGCGCTGCTGGGCGGAGCCGCGACGGGAGCGATCCCCGGGTCCGGCAAAGAAACGGCGGAAGAGCAGGATGGCGAACTGCGCATGCTTCCCGTTGATCTGCTACAGCGGGGGCGCTACCAGCCGCGCACCGGAATGAACGGCGAAGCGCTGGAAGAGCTGGCAAACTCCATTCGTGCCCAAGGAGTCGTCCAGCCCATCGTGGTACGCAAGCTGGAACAGCGGGGACGATTTGAAATCATTGCAGGAGAACGCCGCTGGCGGGCCGCACAGCTTGCCGGATTACACGAAATCCCGGCGGTCATTCGCCAGGTGGCGGATCAGGCGGCAATCGCCATGGCGCTTATCGAAAATATCCAGCGCGAAGAGCTGAACCCGATGGAAGAGGCCCAGGCGTTGCAGCGGTTAATCAGCGAGTTCACCCTTACCCACCAGGAGGCCGCCGAAGCCGTGGGCCGATCGCGGGCAGCGGTAAGCAACCTGCTTCGCCTGCTGACTCTCAATGACGATGTCAGGCAACTGTTGGAGAACGGCGATATCGAGATGGGTCACGCGCGCGCGCTCCTGGGCTTGCCCGGTGAGCGGCAAAGCGCTGCCGCCCACATCGTGGAAACCAAAGGGTTGTCGGTGCGGGAGACGGAGCGATTGGTACGGCGCATGGCAACGGCACCCCAGGATACTCCGAGACCAACGGCCCAAGACGCGGATACCCGACGCCTCCAGGAGGATCTGGCGGAAAAACTGGGTGCTACCGTCAAGCTGCAACACACCAGCCGCGGAAAGGGGAAGCTGGTGATTCATTACAACAGCCTCGATGAACTGGATGGCATTCTTGCCCATATCAAATAGCGGGAAACCCTGTCTTTGAAACAAGCTGTTTCTGCACTGAACAGTGGTCATTCACACGTGTGTACACTGTCACAATTTTTGTCTTGAACCGGCGGGACTCAAAACGAGCCGGGCAGTTGTCACAAATTTTACAATTCGTCGAGTAATTGCTTGTTTTTTGCAAAAACACATGGATACTGATGGATACCTTGCGGACAAGAATCACCCGAAAACAATCAGTGAGTCTCTAATGCCGTTGTTGCGCTAACACCGGGTGAGCTGTAATTCACAAACTTTAGTACAGAAACCAGTCTGAACGACCGACAGTAACAACAAGCCACAGCGACAGATGAGCTATTTCTCTTGTGCTGTCCCTAGCTTGAACAACGAAACATGGCGGGATAACGTTCAGGACAGTTATTTTATGAAAATCTTAACTTTTGACATTGAGGAGTGGTTTCATATCCTCGACAACGGCTCGACCAAAACTGAAAAAGAGTGGGCCACCTTTCCCTCCCGAATCGAGCAGAACGTAGCCCGTATTCTCGATCTGCTGGAGCGGAAAAACCAGCCAGCCACCTTTTTCTGTCTTGGCTGGGTCGCCCGAAAGTACCCCGGCATCGTACGCAAGGTCGCCGACAAGGGGCACGAAATCGGCTGTCACTCGGATATGCATCAGTTGGTCTACGAACTGACTCCCGGCCAGTTCAAGGCCGATCTGCGTGATGCAATTCGCGCCATCGAGGATGCCGCGGGAAAAAAGATCATCAGCTACCGGGCGCCCGGGTTTTCGGTAACCGCATCTTCCCCCTGGTTTTTTGAGGCGCTTGCGGAGCAGGGAATCGAAATCGACAGCTCTATCTTCCCGGCTCCGCGTGCCCATGGCGGTTACCCCGACTTCGGTACAACCCGGCCCGCACTGGTGCGCACTCCCGGCGGAAACATCAAAGAGCTGCCAATCAATACCAAAACTGTATTTGGGAAACCCATAATATTCTCCGGTGGAGGGTATTTCCGGATTCTTCCCCTGCCTTTGCTGCGCCGCTGGATCCGCAATGCAGATTATGTGATGACCTACTTCCACCCACGGGATTTTGACCCCGGACAACCGGTAATAAAGGATTTGACAATGATCCGCAAGTTTAAATCCTACGTCGGACTCAGTTCCGCCCTTGCGAAACTGGATGTCATACTGGACGAGTGCCGCTACACCGATTTACAAACCGCTGTCGCCTCCATCGACTGGGATAACGCCAAGGTCATATCCATACCCAAAGACGCTCGTAACTATTCAGCATAGTATGAAACAAGCCGGTAAGCTCTCGGGGTTTCAATAACCGGTCGCAGAGCGGGCGACAGCAGCGTTTTGAAGCCTTGCAAAGGCGGCTTGGATACGACGACATGCAAACCCAAGGGCGCTCAGCCGCCATGGACGCTGACAGACCAACTGAATCCTGATTTATTACCTTGACGGAGTACTAGCGGTTTCTACTGCTCTTTTCGTGCTGTTTTTTTCTTTTCCATTGACGAACGATATACAGTCGCCACAGGCCGCTGACAGTAAAATAGCCAACAATGGCGCTGACACTACTCAGAATAAAGCAGCCAAGGAGAAAAGGGAGCCAGACAGCATTCAACCCCGTCAGCATCTGATCGAATGAGGGTGGAAACAAGAACACCTGGGGCGGCTGGTGCAGTACCCAGGCTCCCACCTTGTAGGCAAAATAGTATATCGGAGCCATCGTCAAGGGGTTGGTTATCCAGACAAGGGCAACTGAAATAGGCAGGTTAACCCGAAACAGAATCGCCATCGCCGCAGCCAGAATCATCTGCAGTGGAATCGGGACAAAAGCGCTGAACAGCCCAACGGCAAAAGCCCCCGCCGCTGAACGGCGATTGAGATGCCAGAGATTGGGTTCATGCAGCAAAGCACCAAACATCTGCAACTGCTTATGCTCACGAATCTGGCGGTGATCCGGCATATGACGTTTGAAAAATTTTCTGGGCATCCGATGGGCTATCCGTAAGAGAGCCTTTATTCTAATAACAACATGCGCTTGGCGACACTTTTTTTTCTGCTCGGAGTCGTTTTGTTCCAACAATGCCCCGAGCTGCCTGACCGGCGCTGGCTGTTGGCTACGGCGCTTCTGCCACTGGCCATTTGGTGGCAGCCACTTCGACTGCCAGTCGCCGTTCTGGCCGGATTTCTATGGGCCTTTCTGCATGCCGCCTGGATCCTGTCCAGCGCTCTCCCGGAAGAACTGGAAGGTATCGATGTCGAAGTCGAAGGGATCATCGCTTCGCTGATCGACCACGACGCTCATCGCGCCCGCTTCGAATTCAAGTTGAACAGGTTGATCCACAATCAGCAGATTTTCACT
Source organism: Gammaproteobacteria bacterium (assembly GCA_015491735.1). Taxonomy (GTDB): domain Bacteria; phylum Pseudomonadota; class Gammaproteobacteria; order Thiohalospirales; family Thiohalospiraceae; genus DRMK01. Next base: position 18,827 of record WFVH01000086.1, on the reverse strand, counting down.
CTCCCCAGACGAATATCACTGAACTGGTATGGTGAAACGCCAACGCTGTCCGTTGGTGATCGATGGCGCCTTACCGTCCGTCTCAAACGGCCACATGGCTTCATGAATCCGGGCGGATTCGATTATGAAAAATGGCTGTTTCAGCGAAGAATCAACGCTACCGGCTACGTTCGCACCCACTCCGCCCAGACCCTGCTGGCACCGGCGGGGTACTCTCTTCCTATCGGCCAACTCCGTCAGCACCTAAAGCGGCAAATCGATCATTACCTGGGAGAACACCCCTATACAGGGTTGATCACAGCGTTGGCCATCGGGGAGCGCCAAGGTATCAGCAGCCAACAGTGGGAAGTATTGACCCGCACGGGAACCAATCACTTGATGGCGATCTCCGGGCTGCACATTGGATTGATCGCCGGGCTGATGTTCTTTCTGGGCCGCACCGCCTGGAGGCTGTCGGGTAAAGCGCCTCTTTTGATTCCGGCCCCGCGGGCGGCGGCGCTTCTTGCCCTGCTGGCAGCGTGCACCTATGCGGCCCTGGCTGGCTTCTCCATACCGACCCAAAGAGCATTGATAATGGTAGCCGTCGTCATGATAGCGCTGCTACTGCAAAGGCAGATCGGCCCCGGTCATATCTTGGCGCTGGCGCTTGCCGGTGTGCTGCTGTTTGACCCGATCGCGGTGCTAAGCACGGGCTTCTGGCTCTCTTTTTCAGCAGTAGTGGTGATTCTGTACGGGATGAGCGGGGTTCTTCAAAAGAAGAGCAGCTGGCAACGATGGGGGCGTGTACAATGGGTGGTCGGTCTGGGTCTGCTGCCACTACTGGCATTTTCGTTCCAACAAGCACCGCTGCTATCGCCTCTCGCCAATCTGATTGCCGTTCCCTGGGTAAGTTTTACCGTCGTACCTCTCACGCTCCTGGGTGCGCTGCTGTTGCTGTTCTATCCCCCGCTGGGTAGCTGGCTGCTGCTTCAGGCCGCTACTCTGCTGAGCTGGTTATGGCCGATTCTGCAACACTTGGCAGAGATAGAGGGTGCGCAGTGGCGGTTGAATTCCGAACCCTCGGTATGGAGCCTGGTCCTTGCTGCAATCGGGGTGTTGTGGGTACTGGCGCCTCGAGGGATTCCGGCCCGCTGGGTTGGTATTGGCTGGCTGTTGCCGATGGCGCTGGCCGGATCGAAATCACCGCCATCGGGGGAGGCATGGTTTACCTTGCTGGATGTTGGCCAGGGACTGGCCGCTGTGGTGCAAACCCGATACCACACGCTCGTTTATGATACCGGGCCAAAGTTCAGCAACCAGTTCGATACCGGCGGCGCCGTACTCGTTCCCTTTTTGCGCCAGGCAGGTATCGACTCTCTGGATACACTGATAATCGGCCATGGTGACAACGACCATATCGGTGGCGCCAACTCGCTGTTGCAACACTATCCAGCCGAACGGCTGCTGACGGCGGTTCCGGATAAACTGGCGGGCAATGCCGAACCCTGTCACCAAGGGCAAACCTGGAGCTGGGACGGTGTGCGATTTTCCATACTGCATCCGGCACGGGAGAGTACGCTAAAGGGAAACAACGCCTCCTGCGTACTCAAAGTGGAAACCGATGGCGCAACACTGCTGTTGACCGGGGATATCGAACGCCAGGCAGAATATCTGTTGGTAAACAGAAACCCCTCGGCCCTGAACGCCAACATCATGGTAGCGCCTCATCACGGCAGCAAGACCTCATCTTCGGCACGCTTTATCGAAGCGGTCGATCCGGACTATGTTCTTTTCCCCGCAGGTTACCGGAACCGCTTCAATCATCCCCATCCAAAGGTGCTGGATCGCTATTCATTGCAAAACGTACGGATGCTGAACAGTGCTGAGCACGGCGCCATTCATTTTGAAATAGCCAAAAACGGGGTATCCCCACCGGAATCTTACCGAACGTCCGCGCGGCGCTATTGGAACAATCATCGCTGACGAGACGGTAGAAGGCGTTGCCCTCTCCGCCCCCTGACCGGGAGATGGCGCAGGAAGGAAGATCAACCCGGCATTCGGAACGGCCCTTCAGCCAAATGGATTCATTATGACCGCTTTGGCATCAAGCACTCTTCGAAGCGAAACAGCAGCGACGAAAAGCCGAACCAGCCCAGCAACCAGGCCAGCACTGCGCCAAGCATATTGGCAACCATATCTGCTACATCGAAAAACCGGGCGCCACTCATACCTTGCAGATACTCCAGACCAACACCTGCACCGATAAACAGGCCCAGCAGCAGCAGGCGGGAGAGTTGCGCCGGATAGAGCTGCTGAAACCACCCCATCAGCACGAAATAGGCCAGAAGGTGCGAATATTTGTCACCGTGTTCCACCTGTAAATCGAGCGGCCGGGGAGTCAGCGAGAGATAGAGCACCACCGCCACCAGCGCCCACCCGATAGCCAGCCAGAGCGGCCGGTATCTTAATGTCACCCTGTTATTCATAACGGAACGTAACTATTCAGCATAGTATGAAACAAGCCGGTAACTGTTCAGATTGCCCCTGAAATTTGCCAGTTCAAGGCGAAAAATGGGAGTTTACGCGTGTAAATAACCATTTTTCAACACAGAAATGGCGGATTTCAGGGGTGAGCTGAATAGTTACCAAACATATAAAACAAAAACGCCCCCAACAGCAACCGGTAAATAACAAAGGGAACCATGCCAATGCGCTCCAGCAACTTGAGGAACCAGTGAATACACAAGTAAGCGCTTGCTGCAGATAACAGCGTTCCCAGAACGAGCGCCAGCCAATCGACCTGGCCTTCCATTTGCGCAAGATCCAGGGTTTTGAATCCGCCTGCCAGCAGAATGATAGGAACCGAAAGCAAAAAAGAGAAGCGTGCCGCGCCCTGCCGGGTGAGTCCCAGCAGGAGTGCCGCTGTCATGGTAATTCCCGAGCGGGAGGTACCAGGAATCAGCGCCAGTGCCTGCGCACACCCAATCAACAGAATATCCCGCCAGCTCAGTGTGTGTTCATCCCGCTCCCGGCGCCCCTTTGCGTCGGCCCACCACAACAAGAGACCAAAAAGAACTGTCGTAGTTGCAATCACCAGCGGGGAACGGAGTTCTGTCTCGACAAGATCCTTGAACAGCAACCCTGCCAGCCCCGCCGGAACCGTTCCGAGCAGCACGGCCCAAGCCAGTCGGCTGTCAGCAGTCGTTTCCCCGCCAGTCAGCGAACGGCCCCAGTCCCGGCCCATGATAATCAGCTCCTGCCGAAAATACCATACAATCGCTGTCAGTGTTCCTATATGCACGGCGACATCGAAAGCCAATCCCTGATCCTGCCAACCTGTCAGCACCGGAATCAGGATAAGATGTGCCGAACTGGAGACCGGTAAAAACTCCGTCAACCCCTGCAGCAGCGCCAGCACGGCGATCTGGATCAGATCCATCTTATAACTTCCCCCGCAAGTCGCGCAGCGCAAAACCGCTGAGCGGTACTTTTGCCAACCCTTTTCCGACAGCCATCACCTTGAACAGCTCTCCCATCTCTTCCGGCAACGTCAATGTTTTAATCTGCCGGCTCAGTTCCAGCTGAACCAGTGGATCACCCTGTGCATCCGGCACTGCCTGTTCCAGACCGTTGGCAAGCAAAAAGTAGGCCTGGGTAGTATAGCCATAGACATCCATGCCAACAGCCACTGCCGTTTCAGCGATCGCCGTAAAATTCACATGAGCGGTTATATCCTGCAGACCTGGTAAAATCAGCGGATCAGGATGGGCACGGTGCCGATAGTGACACATCAATGTTCCACCATCGCGCTGTGGATGGTAATACTCATGCTCGGGAAAACCATAGTCGATCAACAACACCAGCCCCTGCTCCAGCATGGAACCAAGGGTGCCCAGCCACTGTTCGGCAGCCAGACCGATTTCCGACTGATATCCAACCGGCAACGAGCGGCCAATCCTTTCAAACCGGTCAGCAATACATTTACTGCTGAATTTGCCCCGCCGCCAGCAAAAGCCATCCCCGTCCCGAGCCACATAAAGCTCTTCCACCCCATCACTGCCGACATGGAAACGATGTACCGGCAAGGCATCCAGCAGCTCGTTCGCCACCACCACCCCCCGAAATGGCATCTCTGGCAAAGCGTCCAGCCACTTTACGCGCTGCAGAAGCTGCGGCGCCCTATCCCGCAGGGACTGGAGCTGACGCTCCCGCAGATCGGCGCTGAGTTCCAGAATAACATACTGTTCGGGAAGGCTTCCCCGCTGCTCCAGCTCGGATAAAATATCTGCCGCCATCACTCCTGAGCCCGCTCCCACCTCCAGCACCTTCCCCCCACCCAGGGCCCCAAGTACCTGTTGAATTTGATTTGCCACACAGCGGGAAAACAGCGAAGAGATCTCGGGTGCTGTGACAAAATCCCCTTCTGCCCCAAATTTTCGGCTGCCAGCGCTGTAATAACCCAGCCCTGGCGCATACAACGCCAGCTCCATGAAACGCGCAAACGTGATAGCCCCACCACACGCTTCCATTTCCTGTTGCAGACAGGCCACCACCTGCTCACCATGGGCGCGGGCACGGGCATCCGGAACAGGCAGTCGGTTCATTGCAGCCGTTGCATGCTGCGAGCTGGTGTGCAAAGATAAGGATCTTTTCATATATTGATGTCTATAATAAAAGCCGTCTTGCAACCGCGATTGCCCCTGGCGATCGACACAAGTCAAAGCAAAAACACGTGGTTACAGGTGTAAAGCACCCTTTTTCAATACAGAGTCTGGCGAATTTCGGGGGCAAAATTGCGTCGTTACGCTTGCTTTTGCGTTACAGTGTTCACTGACAAATCATTAAGAGAAAACCTGTGAAGGATAACATACAGCCTCTGGCAAACAAGGTGGTATTGATCACTGGTGCAGCACACCGTATTGGTGCTGCGCTGGTGCGGGGACTGCATGCCCAGGGGATGAACGTTGCCATTCACTACAACACCTCACGCAGCGCTGCGCTGACACTACAGCAGGAGTTGAATCATCTGCGGGAGCGATCCACCGTACTGATTCAGGCCGATTTGACCGAAATCGACAAAATTCCCGCCCTTGTGAAACAGGCCCGAGAAGCATGGGGCCGCCTCGATGTATTGATCAATAACGCCTCCAGTTTTTATCCAACCGGCACGGGAACCACCGATGAGCACAGTTGGGACAACCTGATTGGAACCAATCTCAAAGCCCCTTTTTTTCTTGCCCAGGCAGCAGCTCCCCATCTGGCCAAATGGCGCGGAAGCATTGTCAACATGACAGACATTCATGCCCTTCGCCCGCTGAAAGGGTACCCTGTCTACAGTGTCGCCAAAGCCGGACTGGGAATGCTCACCAAAGCGCTGGCTTGCGAGCTGGGTCCCCGTGTCCGCGTCAACGCCGTCGCTCCCGGCGCGATTCTGTGGCCGGAGCAAGAGCTCGACGATGTCGCCAAGCAACGAATCATCTCCCGCACCTTTCTCAAACGCCAAGGCTCACCGGACGATATCGTCCGCGCCGTCACCTATCTGATTCGCGATGCAGACTACGTCAGTGGAGAGATACTTACCGTTGACGGCGGGCGCTCAACAAACAGTTAGGGGGGGAGCCGGCCAGGCATTCAAACCGGCCATCAATGCCGCCACGGCGTATCCGGAGCAGATGTATATGTTCCGAACCGATTTCTGTATAATCGCCGCCCCTGGCTCCTTGTGCTGAAAATATCGGGTATCTGTTTTTAATCCATGTTCAATCTCGGTTCCTATCACAAAAACTTTAAAGATGACATTTTGTCCGGCCTCACCGTGGCTCTGGCGCTGGTTCCGGAGGCGGTGGCGTTTGCCTTTGTCGCTGGCGTCAACCCCCTGGTGGGTCTGTATGCTGCTTTCATGGTCGGTCTGATTACCGCGGTTATCGGCGGCCGGCCGGGGATGATCTCGGGCGCTACGGGCGCGTTGGCAGTCGTTATGGTCGCGCTGGTCGCCCAACATGGTGTGGAATATCTTTTTGCTGCAGTGGTGCTGATGGGTGTCATCCAGATTGGAGCCGGGTTACTGCGTCTGGGCAAGTTTATTCGCATGGTGCCCCATCCGGTGATGCTGGGCTTTGTCAATGGCCTGGCTATCGTGATATTTCTCGCCCAGTTGCAAAACTTCAAGGTGACCGGGGCGGACGGCGCATCTGAATGGATGAGTGGCGCACCGCTCTATCTGCTGTTGGCCTTGATTGCCCTGACCATGGCCATCATCCATTTTCTGCCCCGTTTCACTCGCGCCATCCCCTCCTCGCTGGCGGCAATTATCGTGGTTACCGCGATTGTCATGCTGTTCGATCTGGATGTAAAAACGGTGGGTGACCTGGCCTCCATCGCCGGGGGGTTCCCGGAGTTTCATATCCCGATGGTGCCGTTTACCTGGGAAACACTGAAAATCATCCTGCCCTACTCGTTTGTCTTCGCCGCCATCGGCTTGATCGAGTCTCTGCTGACACTGCAGTTGATCGATGAAATCACCGAAACCCGGGGTAAGAGTAACCGGGAGTGTATCGGCCAGGGGACGGCAAATGTCGTTACCGGGTTTTTTGGCGGCATGGGCGGGTGCGCCATGATTGGGCAGAGCATGATTAACATCAACTCGGGCGGGCTGGGCCGCCTGTCGGGCATCTCTGCGGCGCTGTTTCTGTTGAGTTTTATCCTGTTTGCATCGGAACTGATTGAGATGATTCCGATGGCGGCGCTGATCGGAGTGATGTTCATCGTGGTACTGGCGACATTTGAGTGGTCCAGCCTGCGGATCTTCCGCAAGATCCCGCCTGCGGACGCCTTTGTGCTGGTGCTGGTCTCTGTGGTCACTGTATTTACCGATCTGGCGGTAGCGGTGGTGATTGGCGTCATTGTTTCCGCCTTGGTGTTCGCCTGGCAGACCGCCAGCCACATGGACGCTCGAACCATCAAGAATAAAGATGGCTCATTGACCTATGAACTGCATGGTCCGCTGTTTTTTGGTTCGGTTCGCAGTTTTGCCGATCTGTTTGATCCGCGCAGTGATCCGGATGATGTGACGGTGGATTTCCGCTATACGCGGGTTTATGACCACTCCGGCCTGGAGGCCATCGACTCTCTGGCAGAACGTTACGGCAAACAGGGGAAACGGTTGCATCTGGTACATCTGAGTCCCGAATGCAAGGGTCTGCTGAAAAAAGCCGGGAGTGTCGTCGAGGTCAATGTCAGTGAGGATCCGCACTATCACGTAGCGACCGACAGACTGACCTGAGAACAGGTTCAGCCGAGCAGCATAAACCAGAGCGGCAACGTGATTGCCGCCAGGGCGGTAGAGAGTACCACTATCTCGGCATACAGTCTGGTATCGAGACCGAACCGGTCGCAAATCACCAGACCAAGCACCATGCTCGGCATGGCCGCCTCCAGAACCACAGCGGTGCGCAACTCATCGTCGAGCGCCAGCATGAAGGCCAGCGCCAGAACAAGGACGGGGGCAAGCAGCAGGCGGATCACGATCACCGGAACGGCAGCAGACAGCCGGTTCCGCCAGCCAGATACCCAGCGCAGCGCCAGCCCGGTAGAGAACAGCATCAGCGGGACAACTCCCGCGGCCAGCATCTCCAATAGCTGGTGCAACCAGGCCCCCATGGGAACCTGCAGGTAGTTGAGAGCGACTCCGGCCAGTGCGGCCCAGATTGGCGGCACCTTGAGCAGCTCGGTGATGATGCTGCCGGCTACCTTGTTGTCGCCGTATCTGCTGGCCAGCATGACCCCCACGCTTAGCAGCAGCGGTGTGGCGGCGAACAGGTCGAACTGGATGGCAACCGCACGCGCCCACTGCCCTAGAGCACCCTCCAGCACCGGCAACCCTAGGTAGGTGAAGTTGCCCCACCCTGCCGCCAGCAGGACCGTACCCAGGATCTTGCCGGTTGTCCCCCGCCAGCGAAACCAGAGCCAGGCCATCAGCAGCCCGGCAACAACGCAACTCGCGGAGATAAAGGCCAGCCGTATCGCGTCCAATCCCAAAGGCGCGCGCCACAGAACCAGCAGTACCAGCGCCGGCAGCAAAAACACGTAGACCAGAGAGGTAAGCGCCTGGCGCATCTGATCGGCATCGCTCCCAAACGGCCTGAACTGGCGCCATAGCACCCCGCTGACAATCAAAAAGGCGGCGGTGCCGATCGCCTGATACATCAACCGATATGGATGATGATGGAGCGCTGTCCACCCCGGCGGCGATGCTCCCAGAGAAAAATGCCCTGCCAGGTACCGAGCGCCAGACGGCGCTCAACGACAGGAATGGTCAGGCTGACGTTGGTCAGCGCCGCCTTGAGGTGAGCAGGCATATCGTCGGCGCCCTCCTGAACATGGGTATATAGCGGGTCATGCTCCTGTATCAGCCGGTTCAACCAGTTCTCCAGATCATGCCGGGCGGACGGATCGGCATTTTCCTGGATTAACAGGCTGGCAGAGGTGTGCTGGATAAACAGGGAGCACAACCCCTCCTCGACATCCGCTTTATTGACGATGGCAGTGACCTGTGAGGAGATCTCATGCAGACCCCAGTGAGGTGTCTGTATCTGAAGTCGGTTATTCACAACTCCGCTCCTTTGTTACCATATGGCAACACAGGTTAAAAAATAATTTCATAATATTTAAATAAGTGGTAAAACTGCTTGGCATATCGCCCGTTACTATCAGGTAGAGAGCCATTACTCATCACAAACGATACAGGAGACAACAATGGTAGCAAAAAAACAAACCGCCACGAAAAGAAAGACCGCTGCAAAAAAAATCGAGGCCAAAACAACGCGTGTTGCCAAAAAAAGAATCAGAGCCATCCCGGAGCCAATGACGAAAACGGTGCTTTATCGAACGCTCGCTGATCAAACCGGCCTTGGCAGGAAGGATATTGGCGCCGTATTTGAAGCGCTGGATGAAATCATTGAAGGTCATCTAAAGAAGAAAGGGGCAGGTGTGTTTACGCTACCCGGGCTGTTGAAGCTCAAAGTTGTTCGCAAACCGGCCAAACGAGCGCGTAAGGGAACCAATCCCTTTACCGGTGAGGAGATGCTGTTCAAGGCAAAACCCGCCCATAATGTTGTCAAGATTACCCCTCTCAAGGGGCTGAAAGAGAAGGTTTAACGGTAGCAGTCGCGGCTTGGCTTGACAGTCACGCCCCCAAACCGGTAACTGTCAGCACAAGTCGCGACTACTGCACGCTTGCCAGGCCACATCGATCCTTACAGGTTAGGGTGGATTCCTCCGGCATGCGTCTTTTCATAAATCGCCTGGGCTTTTGCTGTCCGCTTCGCGGCGGGGTAGGCTTCGAGGCGCTCGAACTCTATTGGTTCGCCCGTATCCACGCACGTCCCGTATTTCCCTTCCCGGATCCGCCTCAGGGCATCTTCCACTTCATGAAGCTCCTTGAGCAAATGGTCGATCTCCGCATAGTTCAGATCGACTAACAAATCGGCCACGGAAAGCTCCTCCCTATCGTGAACCTCCCCAGCCAGTTTCTGAAACTGTTCATTATCTGACTTGAGCAGAGCGTTGCGGATATCTTCACGCAATTTCTGATACTGTTTCTCCAGTATGATTTTGAACTTGCCGATCTGTGCAGGACTCAACATGATTCATTCTCCCGTACGCTTGTCAATGCAACGTGCCCCTCCGGTTACCCCTCTTTTGGTCTCGGGTGCCGCGCCCTCCCTGTATTGCGCTACTCCGGAACCGAGATGAGAATTGCCGGATCAATAGTAGTATAGTTCCGGCTAACCAGCGGTTTTTCAAGAGCCATTGACCCAAGGGCACCACCTGTAAAAAAACAGTCATGACATCTTCTCCGATTCCTTTATAATTAATGACTGCTCAAGTCTGTTGCAGGTGAAATCATGCCGGAATACCGCTCACGCACCACAACCCACGGACGTAACATGGCCGGTGCGCGCGCCTTGTGGCGCGCCACGGGAATGAAAAATGATGATTTTGGCAAGCCAATTATCGCTGTAGCCAACTCCTTTACCCAGTTCGTTCCTGGTCACGTTCATCTAAAAGATCTCGGTCAACTGGTAGTACACCGGATCGAACAGGCGGGCGGAGTGGCCAAGGAGTTCAACACCATTGCCATTGATGATGGCATTGCAATGGGGCACAGTGGCATGCTCTATTCCCTGCCATCGCGGGAGCTGATTTCCGATTCGGTGGAATATATGGTCAATGCCCACTGCGCCGACGCGCTGGTCTGCATCTCTAACTGCGACAAGATCACTCCGGGGATGCTCAATGCCGCTTTACGCCTCAATATTCCAACCATTTTCATCTCTGGCGGCCCGATGGAAGCCGGCAAAACGGTCATTGACGGGAAAGAGGTCCACCTGGATCTGGTGGATGCGATGGTGTCCGCGGCCGATCCGCTGCAGAGTGATGAAAATGTCCTGGCGGTAGAGCGCGCAGCCTGCCCCACCTGCGGCTCCTGTTCCGGCATGTTTACCGCCAACTCCATGAACTGCCTCACAGAAGCGCTGGGACTCTCCCTGCCAGGCAACGGCAGTCTGCTTGCAACCCATGCAGATCGCAAAAGCCTGTTTCTGGAAGCTGGCCGATTGATTGTGGAGCTGGCAAAACGTTGCTACGAACACAATGACACATCGATCCTGCCCCGCTCCATCGCTACGTTCGAGGCGTTTGAAAACGCCATGTCGCTGGACATAGCCATGGGCGGGTCGACCAACACCATTCTGCACCTGCTGGCTGCTGCGGAGGAAGCCGGCGTCCCCTTTTCAATGGCGGATATCGACCGGCTGTCACGGCAGGTGCCCAATCTATGCAAGGTTGCTCCAGCCACTCAGCGATACCATATGGAAGATGTTCACCGGGCTGGCGGTGTCATGGCCATTCTCGGCGAGCTGGATCGGGGTGGGCTGCTCCACCGTGACATTCCCACCATTCACAGCACCACGCTGGGTAATGCGCTCGAGCACTGGGACATCTGTTGCACCAGCGACGAACGCGTGCACACCCTGTTCAGGGCCGCTCCGGGCAACATACCTACCCAAGAGGCTTTCAGCCAGGAAAAACGGTGGCCGGATCTGGATCGGGACAGAAGCAGCGGCTGTATCCGGGACATTGAACACGCCTACAGCAAAGACGGCGGTCTGGCCGTGCTGTACGGAAACATAGCCACCGATGGTTGTGTGGTTAAAACGGCCGGGGTGGATGAGAGTATCTTGACCTTTTCCGGCCCCGCGCGTATTTTCGAAAGCCAGGAGAGCGCGGTGGAGGCCATCCTCGATGACCGGATAGAGGCCGGAGATGTCGTGGTCATCCGCTACGAAGGCCCCCGCGGGGGGCCGGGAATGCAAGAGATGCTCTACCCGACCAGCTACCTTAAGTCCAAAGGGCTGGGCAAAAGTTGTGCGCTTGTCACCGATGGGCGTTTTTCCGGCGGCACCTCCGGCCTGTCCATTGGCCATGTTTCTCCTGAAGCCGCCGAAGGGGGGGCCATCGGCCTGTTGAAAGAGGGCGATATTATCGAGATCGATATTCCCGAACGCCGTATCCAGGTTGCCCTTTCCGAAACGGAGCTCGAGAAGCGCCGCAATCAGATGGAATCAAAACATGAGCAGGCATGGAAGCCCGAAAACAGACAACGCCCGGTTAGTACAGCCCTCCGCGCCTATGCCGCCATGACCACCTCGGCAGCACGCGGTGCGGTGCGCGATATTTCCCAACTGGAAAAAAAGCGAACCGACTAACCTGGACAGCAAGCCTTCACGAAGTCAAGCGAATTTGTAACTATTCAGCATAGTATGAAACAAGCCGGTAACTGTTCAGATTGCCCCTGAAATTCGTCAGTTCAAGGCGAAAGGCGAAAAATGAGAATTTACGCGTGTAAATGACCATTTTTCAACGCAGAAATGGCGGATTTCAGGGGTGAGCTGAAGAGTTACGCGAATTTTTTTGGCCGGAGCACCTTTACCTCACTCAGATACAGCGTCATGGCATAGTCGGCGTAATAGGTTTTGGTAAGGTGCTCTGCTATGGCATCCGCTATTTTCGCGTCACACAGCACCTCGACCCGAATATTGCTGTCAGTAGACCAACCCGCATCACGCACCCCCCGGTGCCCCTTTCCCCTGGCATTGGTAATGGTGTAACCACGCCCGCCGAGCCGCCCGATATCCTCGATTAACGAGTGCTCCAGCACAGCCTCGGTAATGATGGTTACCAATACTACGTCATGCATGATCATCATTTATACCCCGTAAAGGAATTCTGCCAGTTTATGATATAACGGAACACCAAAAATAATATTGAACGGGAACGTTATACCGAGTGACGCCGTAAGCGACAGGGTCGGGTTGGCCTCCGGCAGGGCTATGCGCACCGCAGCCGGGACGGCGATGTAGGAAGCACTCGCCGCCAGTGTTGCCAAAAGCACTGTTCCTCCGACGGAAAGCCCCAGGCCCAAGCCGAACACGCTTCCGATACAGGCTGATATGACAGGGAAAATCACGCCAAACCCAAGCAGAAAAACACCATAACGACGCAGGCTTCCCACCTGGCTCGCTGCGATCAACCCCATCTCCAGCAAGAATAGCGCCAGTATCCCCTTGAACGGATCAAAAAACAAGCCGCCTATCGGCTCAATATTTTTCTCTCCGGCAATCCACCCGATCAGAAGACCGCCCAGCAAAAGCACAATGCTTTTGCCGAGAAAGACCTCATGGGCCAACTGTCCCCACCGGGTCTCTGTCGATATACCCCGTACCAGAACGATGCCAACCAATATGGCGGGAACCTCCAGCAACACCAGAAACAGTGGCATGTAGGCTTCGAATGTTATCTGCTGGGCTCCAAGATATGCAACCGCGACTGCATAGGTTCCAACACTCACGGAACCGTAATGGGCGGCCACGGACGCGGCATCCACTTTTTTCAGACGGCCAATATAACGCAGTATTGGAAATGCAAGAAGAGGCAAGACAAAACCCATTGCCGTTACAGCCACCATATCCGGAAGCAGATTACCAAATGACTGTTTGGACAGTTCGACTCCACCCTTCAAACCGATGGCAAGCAGCAGCAGTACGCTGAGAAACTCATATATCGCAGGCGGCAGGCGCATCTCGGCCCGCATCAAACCGGCCGCCAGTCCAAGAATAAAAAAGAGTACAACGGGATCCAGTGACATAAGCTTAACCCCTAAAAAATTCGTGTTGACGAGTCGCTTTTTTTAGCCCCAGCGGCACAGCGCAGGGAAAATACCGTGTTGGCGCCGGGCGGAAACCTCAAGCCGAAGCGAAAAAAGTAGCGACCGCCGCATCGAGCGTATCGCGCATATCCACGTCGTCCGTGAGCGGCTCCACCAAGGCCATCTGACAGGCCTCTACCGGACTGATCCCCTTGACAATCAGGTGCCCTGCATAGACAAGCAAGCGGGTAGACATGCCTTCATCCAGGCCATGCCCCTTGAGGTTACGCGAGCGCTGCGCAATCTGTACCAGTTTTTCTGCCGTTTGGGTATCGATACCCGTCTCATGGGCGATGATCTCGATCTCGATCCCGGTGGGCGGGTATCCAAAGCTCATGGCGCCAAAGCGCTGCTTGGTCGACTGTTTGAGATCTTTCATCATTGATTGATAACCGGGATTGTAGGAGATAACAATCTGGAAATCGGGGTGGGCATTGATTAGTTCGCCCTTTTTCTCCAGCGGCAGTTGGCGGCGGTGATCGGTGAGCGGGTGGATGACCACCGTCGTATCCTGACGTGCTTCGACCACCTCATCCAGATAGCAGATTGCCCCGATCCGCGCCGCGGTGGTGAGCGGGCCATCTTGCCATTTGGTGCCACTGGCATCGAGCAGAAAGCGGCCGACCAAATCAGATGCCGTCATATCCTCATTGCAGGCGACCGTAATCAGCGGCTTCCGCAACCGCCAGGCCATATACTCGACAAAACGGGATTTACCGCAACCGGTCGGCCCCTTCAGCATCACCGGCATGCGCACGGCATAGGCCGCCTCATAGCGCTCCACCTCCCGGTCAATTTTATGATAGTAAGGCTCCTGGCTAATCAGGTATTGACTATGATCGTCTATCATCTATACATCCTCGATATTCAGCATTATTCAATCCATCCACCCGCGGCGCTGATACCTCTTATCTTGTCAGGGAGATATACAGCTCAGGCAGTTTTTCAGGCAAGCGAGACACATGATCCAGAACCAAAAAGTTCTTTGCCCCGAAAATACGGGAAACATACTGATCAGCATAAGGATCCAGCGTTATACAAAACGTATCGATGCCATTGCGGGCAAGCTCTTCTACCGCCTTTTTCGCATCGAAACGCAAATATTGCGGATCTTGCACGTCATTGTCGGCCGGCTCTCCATCGGTCAATACAAACAGTATCTTCTTGCTGCTGGCATGCCGATTCATCAAAGAGCCAGCATGGCGCATGGCCGCCCCCATACGGGTAGACAGCTGCCCCGTCATCCCCGCAAGGTGTGCTTTGATCTCTTCACCATAAGGATCATCGAAGTCTTTGAAGCGGTAGTACTCCACATCATGCCGACCATTCGAATCGAAGCCGTGAATGGCAAAAGGATCGCCAATCTTGTCCATGGCGTCCGCCATCAATGCCGCGGCCTCCCGCGACAGATCGAGTATCGTAGCCGCCTTGCCGGCCGTGGCATCTTCCGTGGCGTCAGCCGATACCGGCGCAGACACCACCCGCTTCGATTCCGGTAACGGATCGTTGGTCGACTCGGACAGGTCAATAAGCAGAAGCACCGCGAGATCACGAACCTGCAATGTGGTCCGGATACCGATACGCGGATCCGGCTGCATACCCCGGCGAATATCCACCATGGCATCAATCGCCGCTCCCAAATCGATTTCATCACCGTCTTCAACCTTGCGCTGCCGCATCACACCTTGAGGCTGCACCGCCTCTATCAGCTGCTTCAAGCGGCGCACCAACGGCTTGTGCCGCTCCAGTATCTCTTCAACCTCATCGGGGTTACCCGCCTTGGGGTGTTTTTCCAGCAAGGTGACCCAGTTGGGGCGCTCCAGTTGTGTCT
Organism: Gammaproteobacteria bacterium; assembly: GCA_015491735.1. GTDB lineage: Bacteria > Pseudomonadota > Gammaproteobacteria > Thiohalospirales > Thiohalospiraceae > DRMK01. Next base: position 3,750 of record WFVH01000086.1, on the reverse strand, counting down.
GATAATCCCACTCATGGTAGTGAAAAGGTGATGAGATGGGCTCCTTGCCCTCCATTTCATTGTATGAGACACCCTCATCTTCATAGGGGAACAGCTCGGTTTTCAGCACCCAGACCTCCTGCGCATCATCACCTGCGTTTTCCACCTCCACCTCATTGATCATCTCCATGAGACTGACATATTTGCGAACCTGCTGGCTCTCGCCCGGCAATAGCTGGTGTCCCTCTTCGCCAGAATCGGGAGACTGCCACAAACAGCGATTGTCATCCCGGTATGGTGTGCTGTATTGGTCAACCCTCACATTGAACTTCAGGCCCATCGACACCACCCGTTCCGCAAGCAGGAGTCCAGCTTCCCGTGCCAATCCGGGTTCGTGCAAACGATCGCCGGCCGACAGAAATGCGTCCCGCGCAAGCACCACCAGCGGGTGAGAGTCGGTGTACTGTTCATCCAGCAGTGCGCGCGCAATCCGATCGAGTATCGGAGCAATCCCGTCGTTCAATGAGGGATCGGCAGGCAGCAGTTTTATCCACAGCTGCTTGATACCAGGAAATTTTTGCGCTGCCAGCGCCTCTATCCGCGCATCCTCGATCAACCCGATCATGAATTTTTGCAAACTGCTCAGCTCATCGGCCTGCGTATCGTAATGGGAAAATACAATGTGAGCAGCTGCATGCACGGCGCTGGCGCGATAAATGTCCATACCGGAAACCACCTCGCCACCCGCCGGAGCATAATCGTCAAACGCATCCGGCAGATGGATGAAATGGTGCTCGATATAAGGCCGGTAGCCCTCGCGGGTTTCAAAATCACCAGAAGTCGAACGTAGAAAAAAATCACGCCCCCACAAGGAGCGCAGGTACATATTCAAGCGCCTCTGAATATTGACGAACAGAACACCTCGCTGCTCCTGCCTCAACACCGCCCGGGCCTGCTCACTGCTCAGGCTGAAATAGTCGGCCTGGGCATCGAAGTTATTACGGTAAGCGGATATGCCCCAAGCGACCCAGCGGCGCAAACCACCGAGGGTAAGTTGCCCCAGCAGCGCATCGAGGTTTTCCAAAAAGGGGCGAATCGCCCGCGGCGCTTTTGCAACAATGTTATCCAGCAGATTCAGATACGCCTTGAACAGATCCAGTTCACCCAGGCGGTTTGCAGCGGTAGGGGCTGTAGAGAACACCAGCGACAGAACCTCCGCGCTGGTTTTGGAATACATCTTGATAGCGGTGGAAAGAAGCTCTGGAACAGCCTGTTCCCCAATCTCCTTGGCAACCAGGGGGGCACTGGAGATGAAGGAGATCACCAGATCGGTGCCTCGGCCCAGGGATTTTATCCCCGCTGCACCTTCAATATAGGCTTTCAACCCTTGCGGGGTGAATACTCGCGCCGCCTCGTGCCAGGTCGCTTCCAGGACTTCACCCGCCTGGTCACCCAACTCCTCTAACAGGCCGCGATATTCCGTTAGTTGAATAGCCAAAACTCACCTTTACCCTCAAGCACATCCCGTGCATTTAGTCGGGCCAGACACGCTCCGGGTGTAAATCCGGCTGCTCTTTCTTGACAGCGGCACGCCCATGTTTTGAGGTCGCTCTCGTCTTCCGTCCAGGTTTTTTACTGACTCTTTTAGGATTGGGGCTTGCCGGCTTCTTCTTCGAGGCTGGCTTGCTGGCGGCAGTTTTCTCCTGTCCGGCATTCGTATCAGGCGTGTCCTGCTCGCTCTTTTTTACGCTGGCAATGAGCTTGTCTTCGAGTTTAGTCATGGTTAAAAACCTCCTCAATTACGGATTCGATGTCGCTAACAGCCTTTTTCCCCCGCGCGCCAAACTGATAGACACTGATCCCCTCCAATGCAGCCCAGCGGTAAGCGGCCCGCCGCCCCAGCGTACTCTCAAGGGAAGGTAAACCGCAGGACCGGAGCGCCTGGCGCATGGCTTGGGAGAGGGCGCTTCTGGGTTCAACCTGATTCCGAACGAAATAGGCCCGCAACCCGGGATTGATGCTTCGCGCACCCTTCACCGCTTCCACCATATGGGTACTGCTCCAAAGATCGGGCGGTGAAGGAAGTACAGGTATCAACACGATATCCGCCATCTTCAAAACCGTCTCTGTGTGACCACTCTCCAGCGTCGGTGGACAATCCACAACCATGTAACGGTATTCGCTGCTCGCTGAACGGATCGCCCTGGACAAAGAGGCGCCTGCAGCGACGACATGTGGCATACCCACCACTCCCTCATGATTGGTCCAGTGCGCCAACGTTCCTTGCGGATCGGCATCCAGCAAAACCGTTCTTCCGCGCACCATCAAACCGGCAGCAAGATTGAGGGCCAGCGTGGACTTCCCGCAACCACCCTTGAGGTTAGCTACAGAAAACGTGGTGCAACCCATCAGTTGGATCCGGACGTTCCCCGAAGGGCTATCCCACTGGCCACGGCATCCACCTTTGCGGAAAAATCGAAATCCGCTTGAGCAAGCTCTTCTCCACGAGCCTTTACCGTCACATTGACATGTGTCCGGCTAAAAGTCAGATCCGGATAATACTCCTCCTTCTCGGACAGTTCTCCCAACTCATCGAGGAAATTACGCATCTCGTCATACGCAGAAAAATCGAAGCGCCGGAACATGAGCTGCACATGTTCCTGCACCTTCCATTCAGAACTGCTCTGTTGTTGTTTTTCAGCCACCACGAGACTCCTTTTCCTCCAGAGCAGCCAGCCCGGCCTCTACCCATTCAAGATGCTGACGCTCCTCCTGCAACAACTCATCGAACAAGCGGTAAGCCGTTTCGTCGCCCACTCTCGCGCAATATCGGCTCGCCTCGGCATACAAATGGATAATGTCCGCTTCGAGTTGCCAATCCGCCAGCCACATCTCCTTCAAACTGTGTGTCGCGCTGATTGCCGGCAATTGCGTACAGTTGGGCAGCAGGCCCAGAGCAAGCATGTGTCGGATCAAACGCCTTGCATGCTCGAGTTCCTCTCTGGATTCGCGCATAAACTTGTCCGCCATCTCCTCCATGCCCCAGAGCTCACAAAGCGTTGACTGTGTAAGATATTGCTGCACAGCCGCCATCTCGTGATTCAGGGCTCGGCGCAGATAGCCCGTCAGTTTTGGATCCATCAGCATAATCGACCTGCCGGCAACCGGCACAATGCAATGGCGTTACTCATCATTGCTGATCTGCCAATACTCAACCGCGCTTGGGAGTCGCATCGTCATCCGCTTTTTCGGGCAGGATGTTTTCCACCTCACTGTGCACGCGCGCAATGATGTGGGCAGCCACCAGACCATCACCAACGCGCTCGCACGCATCCGCCCCCGCACGCACCGCCGCGTTCACCGCACCGGTCTCTCCACGCACCAGTACGGTAACGTAACCGCCACCAACAAACTGACGGCCAACCAGCCGAACCTCAGCCGCCTTGGTCATGGCGTCAGCCGCCTCAATGGCCGGAACCAGACCGCGGGTTTCGATCATGCCCAATGCAATTCCAGATATATCACTCATTCCAACTCTCCAAGCTATGGATTAAACCAAACCACCTTGCTCAAACTGTGGCGGATTCGGGCAGTATGTTCTCCACCTCACTGTGCACGCGTGCAATGATGTGGGCAGCCACCAGACCATCACCAACGCGCTCGCACGCATCCGCCCCCGCACGCACCGCCGCGTTCACCGCACCGGTCTCTCCACGCACCAGTACGGTAACGTAACCGCCACCAACAAACTGACGGCCAACCAGCCGAACC
>WFVH01000085.1 GCA_015491735.1 Gammaproteobacteria bacterium | reverse complement strand
CAGGTGCGCCAGTCCCGCAACCAGCAACGGATCCGTATCTCCAGGCTGTTCGAACCAGCGCAGGAATTTTGCCATTTCATCGGGCACACAGTCTGCCGGTGGCGCCTGATAGTGGACCTTCTCCCTGCCGACCGGGCCGGACACAACCTGCATGGGACCGTCGCTGTCGTCACGCCACTTCCCCACCCGGATCCTGGTCATGCCGCTCCGGCCGGTTGGGAACAGGGAGGCGTGCCAGGCAAACAGTCGCTCCTCGGTCAGTGGTTGTGCATAGTTGCCCGTTGCATCCAGCATCATCTCGACCACGCCCTCGACATCGCGGTCGGCGGGGACCAGCCCGCCGATATCCATGCCGAGCCGGCGCGCGATGGAGGATCTGACTTGCTCGGGGTCCAGCCTCTCGCCTTCGATTTCACTGGATTTGACCACCTCCTCGGTCAGGGTGCGGAGATGGGCCTCACTGCGCAGCTCAAGGCCCAGCGCCTCCATTCTGCCCAGCAGCCGTCCCTGTTCCCTGGATACACGCGCGAGCAAGCTGGAGAGGCTCGTTTCATCCCAGGTAAAGGCGGGCCAATCCGGTTTTTTCCTTAGGCACATCTTGCAATCTCCGCAATGTATGCGGATATTATGGCTGCTATTCTCCGCAAGGACAAGGATAATCTCCGCAAGTTACGCGGAGAAAACAACCGCTATTCTCCGCATATCCGCATCCATCACCTGGATGGCGGCTCCCTCGTCACGGAGACACGGATGGGAAAAACCGGGCATGGTGCTCTTGGCGCTGTGGCCCCTGGGCAAGGGGAATGTCGATGCCGTAGTCGTCAGGCGTATCCGGGAGGGATTGAGCGAAGAGGCGTTCGAAAGACTGCGTACTTCCAGCATGCCGGCCTGGATGGCCAGCGCAATCGAACAATGCGGTCGGGAATAGGTAATCTTTTGATTTTATGGTGGAAAAAGAGGGGTTGATTCGGCCTCCGGCCTCACCCCTTCGGGGCGCCGTCTCGCTGCTCCGGCATCCTGCAGTGCTTCGTGCCTGGTCGAACCCGTTTTTTTGAATCGAGGGTTCGAACCTATCTTGAAGCATGGAAAGGGAACTCGTGCAGGAGTCCTTTCCATATTTGGCGGAGAGGGAGGGATTCGAACCCTCGATACGGTGTTACCGTATACACACTTTCCAGGCGTGCTCCTTCAACCACTCGGACACCTCTCCAGAATGAGCGGCTAAGCTTAAACCAAACCCTGCTTTGCTGCAATCTCGGATACTTCCCTTGTGCCGGCTACAGACTCAAAAACCTGCAAACAACTGAAAGAGCAGCCGATCATCCTGTTCCGAGGGGCGGGCATCAACGCCGGAACCACTCTCCCGTTCGTAGAACAGCTCGAAACGAACATTGGGTGTGTACATGTAGTTCAGCCCCAATACCCATACATCGAAATCCGCATCTTCTTCAGTGCCGATATCCATGGAGCGGAAAGCAGCATAGACGGCGGCCACGTTTGGAACGAAACCCAGTTGCGCCAACAGGCCAAACGCGGTGGCGTCATCGTTATTTTGGCAGTTGTCGGCAAAATGCGTAGCGCTTCCCTGACAGCTGCCGTAGCTGGCGTATACTCCGAGCGGCATGGAATAGAGATCCGACTGGGCCTGGGCATCAATCACCCAGCCGCTGGTTTCGATATCCAGGGTATCTCCCGATTCGTCATTCAATGCCGTTGTGGCCTCTCCGTACCAGTACTGTACGCCAAATCCGGCTTCTACAGTACCGATGGCCGGTGTGTAGGCGGCGCGCAGATAGTGGGACAGGCCGGAGGGTTTGACGGTGGTGTTACTCTCCCCCCAACCGGGAACCCAGGGGGTATAGTTGAGGAAAAACTGGTCATTGGAGGCAACCAGCGCAATGCCGGTGGCCTCCCCGCTGCCCAGACCCAGGGCCTGTGCGGCGCTGTAACTGCTGCGGGCTTCAATCGGCCGTTGGGAGCGCTGGGCGCCGGTATTCAACAATTCGAATCCGTATGCAACCCCCAGTCCGTCGGTGGAAAAAGGGATAATGCTTAACCGGGTATCATTCACCTTGGTTATATTGAAATGGATCTTCGTCGACAAAAACGAGTTTGCATCGACCAGCCCCAACTCCATGAGAAATCCCGCGTTTTCAGCCAGGCGGCCACCGACCATCAGTGCGGCTTCGTCCGGCCACTCGATAGCGCCATAATCGCTGCCTTCCTTGCTGTTCCCGTTGGTCTTCTGATAACGCAGCTTGGCTATGACAGCGGTGTTGAGCGTCATGGGCAGGGAAAGACCGTCCTCCCGAATGACTCCTTGCTCATCTTCATCGAGCATAACGTATCCTTCTGCACGGAATTCACGGCCAAACTTGTTCAATGCCGGAAAGTGCTGAAAATGACACGAAGTGCAGGGTTTTGCCTTCTGTCTGGCAAACGCCGGAACAGCATTTGCCGGATCGGGTATCCACAATACGGCAATGACCAACCCGATCACCAGAGAGAACGGAGGGAAAAAAGATGGATATCTCATAGGTAGGTGCTCCTTTTTTTGCCCGGAATGCTTCGGGAGAAACCGGAATCCCTTGCCGGTTTCGGCACGTTCAAAATATCGAGTAACTGTTTGGCCGGCCCCTGAAATACGCGCACCCTTTCCACGTTGAACAGTGGTCAGTTATTGACTGTCATCTCACAACTCTCGCCTTGCCTGACAGATTCCAGGGGGTGTTCAGGTGGTCGCTGCCCAAACAGGCTGTTCCAGCTTGATTATTGTTATGATCCGGCTGAATGGTTTGCCGAAATAGAACGTGTCTATTATATACTGCAATTTCGTTATTTGAAAACGAACGCGATTTCAACTCGCTAGTACTCTTTACAAGGTAATAAATCAGGATTCAGCGTCCCTGTGGTCTTAATTAATTGAGAACGCCCCCAGTGCAACACCTTTCAGCCGTGCTTCTTTAGCAACGCCTGCAGTTGATACAGTTTTTCCAACGCCTCTCTAGGTGAGAGATCATCCAGCTCCAGTTGCGACAGCGCCTGTTCGACAACCGATTGCCGGGGGGGCTGGACTCTGTTTTCAGCCGGTTGCGCCGTGTTCGCCGACGGGTTGGTTTTACCGCGCCGTTCGAGCTGTTTCAGCTTGTCCTTGGCCTGCTGGATGACTTGTGGGGGAACACCCGCCAGGGCGGCTACCTGCAAGCCGTAGCTCTGGCTGGCGGAACCCTCCTTGACGGAGTGCATGAATACGATATGTTCATCGTGTTCAATGGCGTCAAGGTGAACGTTGGCCACCCCTTCCACCTGTTGGGGGAGCTGAGTGAGTTCGAAATAGTGGGTTGCGAACAGGGTAAAGGCGCCAATCTCCTTTGCTAGCTGCCGGGCGCATGCCCAGGCAAGGGAGAGGCCGTCGAAGGTGCTGGTGCCACGCCCGATTTCGTCCATCAACACCAGGCTGTTGGGGGTGGCGTTGTGCAGGATGTTGGCGGTTTCGGTCATCTCCACCATGAAGGTGGAGCGGCCGCTCGCCAGCTCGTCTGAGGCGCCGATGCGGGTAAAAATGCGGTCGATGGGGCCGATGACGGCCCGTTGCGCCGGAACGAAACTGCCCATGCATGCCAGCAACACGATGAGGGCGGTCTGGCGCATGTAAGTGGATTTGCCGCCCATGTTGGGGCCGGTTATCAGCAGCATGCGGCGGCTTTGATCCATGTGCAGATCGTTGGGGACGAACGGGGTGTCCTGGAGCTGCTCCACGACGGGATGGCGGCCGGCGGTGATTCTGATTTCGGGCCGGGTGGTGAATTCGGGAGCGGCCAGATCAAGGGTGGCGGCGCGTTCGGCCAGGTTGTTCAGGGCATCCAGTTCGGCCAGGGCGGCGGCGCACTGCTGCAACTCGTTCAACCGGGTGGCGATGTCATCCAGTAGCTGTTCGTACAATCTTTTTTCACGCGCCAGAGCCCGCTCGTTGGCGCTCAGTATCTTGTCCTCGAAATCTTTCAGCTCCGGCGTGATATAACGCTCAGCCCCCTTGAGCGTCTGGCGGCGCTGGTAGCGATCAGGGATCCGGGCGCTCTGGGCGCGGCTGACCTCGATGTAGTAGCCATGGATCCGGTTGTAGCTTATCTTGAGGTTGGCGATGCCTGTCTGTTCTCTCTCCCGCTGCTCCAGTTCGATGAGATATTGACTGGCGTTCTGCTGCAGGGCGCGCAGCTGATCGAGTTCGTCATCATAGCCCTGTGCAATGACGCCACCGTCACGGATCAGCAGCGGTGGTGCATCCACCACGGCCCGCTGCAGTTGTTCATGTATCTCCGGGAATTCGCTGATGCGGTGACGCAGTTCCCGCAGCAGCGGACTGTTTTTGCCAGCCAGCGTTCTCTGCAGCTCCGGCAGCCGGCCCAAGGCGGTGCGCAGATGGATCAGATCGCCGGGACGGGCAGAGCGCAGGGCAATCCGGGTCAGGATGCGCTCTACGTCGCCGATGCCGCGCAACTGGCTGTCCAGCAGCTCGAAGTTATGCTCCGCCAGCAGCTCGGCCACCGCCCGGTGGCGTTGGCCGATGGTCTGCTGGTTACGTAACGGCCGGTTCAGCCAGCGTCGGAGCTGGCGGCTGCCCATGGCGGTAGCGGTGCGGTCGAAAACGCCTGCCAGGGTCTGTTCCGGATGCCCGGAGATGCTGGTCTCCAGCTCCAGGTTGCGGCGGCTGACCGCATCGAGGATGAGGCTTTCCTCCCGCTGTTCCACACGCAGGGAGCAGATGTGAGGCAGGCCGTTGCGCTGTGTATTGCGGACATAGTGCAGCAGACCACCGGCGGCTGCTACCGCCAGGGGAAAGGGGTCGCAGCCGAACCCGGCGAGATCCCGGGTGCCAAACTGGCCACACAGCATGCGCGTGGCGCTGTCAAATTCGAAGTGCCAGGGCGGCAGGCGCCGCAAGCTGTTCTGTTCATACACCGGGGTAGGCGCTTCTTCGCTGACAATCAACTCCGCGGGGCGTAGCCGCTCCAGCTCGCCGGCAAGCGCCTCCTTGCCCTCCAGCTCCATGACGTGGAAGCGACCGCTGGCAAGATCCATCCATGCCAGGCCGAATCGTTCCTTTTGCTGAAAAAGCGCTGCCACAAGGTTGTCGCGGCGCTCTTCCAGCAGCGCCTCCTCGGTGACGGTGCCAGGCGTGATGATGCGGGTTACACGGCGCTCGACAGGCCCCTTGCTGGTTGCCGGGTCGCCAATCTGTTCGCAGATGGCTACCGGCTCGCCCAGTTTGACCAGCTTGGCCAGATAGCCATCCACCGCATGACAGGGGACACCGGCCATCGGAATGGGTTCTCCGGCCGATTTTCCCCGGCTGGTAAGGCTGATACCCAGCAGTTGCGCCGCCTTGCGCGCATCGTCGTAGAAAAGCTCGTAGAAATCACCCATGCGGAAGAACATCAGAATGTCAGGATGCTCTGCCTTGAGGCTCAGGTACTGCTGCATCAGCGGGGTGTGTCGTGATTTGGCCGGGGTCATCTGCGCAAGTGTAGCTAAAATCGCTAATGTGGCCAATTTTTAACTGATTGGTGCTTGCGAATATTACAGTGGTCTGGTATTGCTTGTAGCATCCTGTCGATAGAGCGAGGCTGCAACTGATGACAATGCGATTCGAGTATAGCGAAAAACGTGATTTTACCCGTATGGATGTTGAATGTGTGGTGAATTACAGACGCTCCGGAGAGAGTGAAATGCGCCAGGCAGTGGGGCACAATCTGAGCGCGGGTGGCGTGCAGTTTGAAACGGAGGAGGAGATAGCGGTGGGCGCACAGCTGGAAATCGTGATTTCTCCGCAGAAAAATCTGACGCCTCCGCTGGAGGCCTCGGCCGAAGTGGTCAGGGTGGAACCTTCCGCCGATGGCCGGTGTATCATCAGTTGCCGGTTTCAGCAGATAAAAAGCTGATGGACAGGATCCAGCGGCTGGCCTGTCAGCTTGGTGAGCTGCTGCTGCAGAAAGGGTGGGTGCTGGCTACGGCCGAGTCCTGCACCGGTGGCTGGATTGCCAAGATCATCACTGATATTCCCGGAAGCTCCCGTTGGTTTGAGCGGGGGTTTGTCACTTATACCAATATCGCCAAGCAGGAGATGCTCGGGATTCGCGCCGAGACGCTGGAGGAGTTTGGCGCGGTAAGCGAGCAGACGGTACAGGAGATGGCGAGGGGCGCGTTGATGCGCAGTCATGCCCGGCTCTCCGTGGCGGTCAGCGGTATCGCCGGACCGGGTGGCGCAACGCCAGGGAAACCGGTGGGTACGGTATGGTTCGCCTGGGCCGTTGCAGGCGGGCCGGAGGAGACACACAAGGAGTGTTTTGACGGTGATCGTGAAGCTGTGCGCCAAAAGGCGGTATGGGTTGCGCTGGAGGGACTCCGGGATGCCGCCAGATGAGCGGCAGCGCCTGTTCTTTGCACTGTGGCCCGATACGGGATTGCGCCAGCGGCTGAAACAGCGGCTGACAGAAGGAGGATTCTATGGCGCCGGTGGTCAGCCGGTGCCGCCGGATAATTTTCATATCACCTTGCGCTACCTGGGCTGGCTTTCCAGCGCGGAACGCCGGTGCGCCGGTCAGGTCGCCGGCAATATCCGGGCATCCGCATTTCAGCTGGTGCTCAACAGAACCGGCTACTGGAGCGGTTCGCGTGTTGCCTGGCTGGGAGCAGACAACTGGCCGGCAGCGCTTCTCGATTTGAACGAGCAGGTGCAGAAGGGACTCGAGCAGTGTGGTCTGGAGCCTGAGTCCCGCCCCTATCAACCACATCTTACCTATCTGCGCAAGGCAGCCGTGCCGCCCGGCCCGTCAGCCGGATACGTTCCCGTCACCTGGTGGGTGGACAGTTTCGTATTGGTGCATTCTGTTACCGTTCCGGGAGGCGTGCGCTATGAGGTGGTGGATCGCTGGATTCTGACGGCGGATTAGGCCGGGTTGGTGGTTTGCCGTAACTGTGAAATAATTGGTTGATTGAGGCTAATACCGAGGTTTCTTGCAATGGATGACAACAGGAAAAAGGCGCTGAGTGCGGCACTGAGCCAGATTGAGAAACAGTTTGGCAAGGGATCGGTCATGCGAATGGGCGATTCGGGAGCGTTGCATGACGTGGAGGCCATCTCTACCGGCTCGCTGGGGCTGGATATCGCGCTGGGAATCGGCGGAGTGCCCAAGGGCCGCGTAGTGGAAATCTATGGGCCGGAATCTTCCGGCAAGACCACGCTTACCCTGCAGATCATTGCCGAATCGCAAAAAACCGGTGGCACCTGCGCCTTCGTCGATGCGGAGCATGCGCTGGACCCCGTCTATGCCGAAAAGCTCGGCGTTGATATCGATGATCTGCTGGTCTCCCAGCCGGATACCGGCGAACAGGCGCTGGAGATTACCGATATGCTGGTGCGCTCCGGCGCGGTGGATGTGGTCGTGGTGGACTCGGTTGCGGCGCTTACCCCCAAGGCGGAGATCGAGGGGGAGATGGGGGACTCCCACATGGGGCTGCAGGCGCGCTTGATGTCCCAGGCGCTGCGCAAGCTGACTGCCAATATCAAACGCTCCAATACCCTGGTGATTTTTATCAACCAGATCCGGATGAAGATTGGCGTCATGTTCGGTAATCCGGAGACCACTACCGGCGGCAATGCGCTCAAGTTCTATGCCTCGGTCAGAATGGATATTCGCCGTATTGGCGCGATCAAAAAGGGTGATGAAGTGATCGGCAATCAGACCCGGGTAAAGGTGGTGAAGAACAAGGTGGCGCCGCCATTCAAACAGACCGAATTCGAAATCCTTTACGGAGAGGGGATCTCCCGCGAAGGCGAGCTTATCGATCTCGGCGTTGCCCAGGGATTGATCAACAAGGCAGGTGCCTGGTACAGCTACAATGGTGATCGTATCGGTCAGGGAAAAGACAATGTACGGAATTTTCTGAAAGAAAATCCGGACATCATGCAGGAACTGGAGGAACAACTGCGTGAGAAACTGCTGCCGGCCAGACGCGACAGCTCGGATGAAGTCCAGGTATAGCCATGGGCCGCACACAAAAAAAAAGTATGGTGTTGATTCCGCCCGGTGGCGGGAAGCAGGTGTTGCTGCACACCTGTTGTGCGCCTTGCTCGGGGGCCATGATCGAGGCGATGCGCAATGCGGGCATCGAACCGACCCTTTTTTTCTATAACCCCAATATCCATCCCAGGCGGGAGTATGAGATCCGCAAGGAAGAGAACATTCGTTATGCGCGAGCGCAGGGTATCCCCTTCTTCGATGGAGACTATGATGTTACGGAGTGGTTCGTGCGCGCCAGAGGGCTGGAACATGAGCCGGAGCGGGGTGAGCGTTGCAGCCGGTGCTTCGATCTTCGTTTTGAGCGCAGCGCGTTGTTTGCCCACGAGAATGGCTTTGCTGTTTTTACAAGCAGCCTGGGGTTTTCCCGGTGGAAAGATCTGCAACAGGTCAATGAAAGTGGTGAGCGGGCCGCTTCCCGCTATCCCGGATTGATCTACTGGACCCATAACTGGCGTAAAGCGGGTGGTCAGCAGCGGGGAGTGGCTATCTCCCGTGAGGAGAAGTTCTACCGGCAAAACTACTGCGGCTGTATATACTCGTTACGCGATATGAGAGAGCGGCAGCGGGCTGCCGGGTAACATCCACCCTGTTGACACGGATATCGCTGGCTGTAGTCTATTGAGCGAGAGCGGATGGAGAGCCGCCGCGAACCCGCGGAGCAGCCTGATGCAGACTCTGCCGGAGCCGTTTGTTGCAGCTTTCCGGATCATGAATTTTTTACTACTCGATGGAGAAAAGAGACATGAAAAAAACCAGCTTGTTAACCGCCGTCTGTGCAGTACTCATCAGCAGCCCGGTGCTTGCCGGAGACGAGATACCTGCTAAAGAAACACCCATGGAGATGGACTCTTCCAAGCCGGTGCATGACAAGGAAAAGTGCGAAATGATGTCCAAGATGAAGCCGATGAAGGAGATGAAAAAAAAACATATGCAGACGGTGGAGGAGCGGTTGGCGAATATCGAAAATCTGCTCGAACAACTGGTGGAGTTGCATAAAGGGAAACACGCTGATCATTAGGTGAAAAACAGGGTGTCAGCCCTAGTACTCCGACAAGGTAATAAATCAGGATTCAGCACCCCTGTGGTGTTTCGCGGCAAGGCGCAGTGCGCAGGCAAGGGTTCTTCCCTTGTCAAGCACTGCAACGCTGCAGCGGAACACCACAGGGACGCCCGAAGGGTTGGCCTGTCAGCGTCCATGGTGGCGTTGATGAAATACATCTCTGTATTTCACCCCTTCGGGGTCGCTTCGCGCTCCCAATCCACATCTATTACCTTGAAAGAGTACTAGAAAACCGGTAGCTGCTCAGTCACCCTCTGAAACCAGCCTGCGCCGTTTGCTGCATTGAAAAATGGTCGTTTACACTCGTAAACCCACATTTTTTTCCTTGAACTGGCGAGTTTCAGGGGCGGGTTGAGCCGTTGCTTACGCATGTTGGCGCTCGCTGAGTGGTTACGAATCGTTTTGTTTGCCGGGTGTTTTTTCATGGTGATAATTCAGGATGAAATCCGTTCACTCACATCCGGAACAGTCGGGATATAATGATTACCGCCAGAACTCCTATCCTTGGAGGCGGGGCAACCAGGTTGCCGTGCTGGTGGATGGGGTTTCTTTTTATCCACGAATGTTGGCGAGTATTGAAAAGGCCCGGCGTTACATATTGCTGGAGATGTATCTTGTTGAATCAGGAGATGTCGCCAGCCAGTTTATTGGAACATTGACGGAAGCGGCCCGCCGCGGGGTAGCCGTCTATCTGCTGCTGGATGATTTTGGTTCCCGGGCTCTGGAGCAACGGGATCGGCAGCGCCTGCTCGAGGCGGGTATCCGTCTGCTGTTTTTCAATCCGCTGCGATATGGTAAATGGCGGGATAATCTGTACCGGGATCACCGTAAACTCTTGCTGGTCGATGGGCGCGTTGCGTTTACCGGCGGAGCGGGCATTACCGACGAGTTTTCCCCCGTTGGGGCTGCGGATGACTATTGGCACGATGTCATGGTTGAGCTTCATGGGCCGGTGGTGGCTGACTGGCAACACTGCTTCTCTTCCGTGTGGAGGCGCGTCAGTGGGGATACGCTGCAGCTGGAGGTTGCGGATACCAGCGAACGGGTCGGTGGTTCGTTAGCCCGCTTGTCGGTTATTCAGCCCCCCTTTCAGGAGGTAAAAGGTTCACTGACCAACCAGATTCGCAGCGCTCAACGGCGCATCTGGCTTGTTACCGCCTATTTTATACCGACCTGGAAAATACGGCGTGCTCTCCAGCGGGCGGCAAAAAGAGGTGTCGACGTGCGGATTCTGCTTCCAGGCGAACAGACCGATCACCCGGCGGTTCGCCGCGTTGGCCAACGTTATTATCAACGATTGTTGCGTAACGGTGTAACTATTTTCGAGTATCGTCCCCGTTTTCTGCACGCAAAGATATGGTTGTGTGACGAGTGGGCAAGTATTGGCTCCACCAATCTCGATCGATGGACTCAGCACTGGAACCTGGAAGCAAACCAGGAGGTGCAAGACAGTGAGTTTGCTGATCGGGTAGCGGCTATTCTCCTGGAGGATTTTGCGCAGAGCGAGGAGGTTCGTTACGAACAGTGGAGCAGCCGGCCATGGCATCAGCGCCTGCGGGAGTGGTTTTGGGGTACACTGGCGATGTGGGTGCAATACTACAGCCAACGCCGGTCGCGCGGAGTAGTACCCTAGAAAAATCAAAAATCTTCAGGTTCAATGGTATCCAGCGGACTGTCCCCGTTCCTGAAATGGGCAGGTTTTTCAGTGTCACCGAAATCGTCTGCCACGAGATCATCAAATGGCCCCGACCAGTCTTCGGGCGCTGCTATCTGTTCCAGATCGCTTTCGTACCAGGTATCCAGATTGATTTCGTCAACATCGCCATTGAAGTACTGGATATCGATGGTTTCATCATCTTCATTTATTGCGACCACCTTGAACTGCTCGTTTTTCGGGGTCGAATACCAGTTCCCCACGATGGGATTATCTTGTGCAGGCATGAGCTTCCAGACTCCACAGTAAACCGTCTTAGTAAGGATTTTAGTTCTTTTGAGTGTTAGTTCAAGCCAAAACAGGCATTGGCGTGCCGGGTACCAAGACAATCGATATAGTAATTGCAATCTCTTCGTTGTACCGGGAGGGGGGGATGGCGTGCTCCCTGGCAAGCGCAGCAACGACAGGGGCAGACACACGCTGAAGCTCCGGATCTTCTGATTTGGAACCAGTCTTCCACGTCAGGGAGCGCTGCTGTCAAAACTTGCTGTAGAATATAGCGGCACTCCAGGGCCTGGACGCAGGTGGCTATAACAAAGAGCTGAAGATACAAGCGCCAGGTAGCCTGGACAACCGGATTGATTCGTAACGCTACCCAGTTTGCTGTAACTGATGAACATCATTTTTTTATCTATCGTGCTGATCGCCTTTGTTACCGCGGCCTGGCAGCAGCTGTTTTGGCCACCCGGTGATACGCTGCCGATGGATGATCTCTCCCGGGCAATGGTGGAGTCGGCGGCCGGCTCGGTGGAGTTGGCATTGGGGTTGATCGGGGTGATGGCGTTATTCCTTGGTCTGATGAAAGTGGCTGAGGAAGGGGGGTTATTGACGATTCTGGCTCGCCTTATCCGGCCGTTGATGGTACGTCTTTTCCCTGATGTGCCACCGGACCATCCCGCCATGGGAGCCATGATCCTGAATATGTCGGCCAATGCCCTGGGACTGGGTAACGCGGCTACTCCGTTTGGTATCCGGGCCATGCAGGAGTTGAATAAAATCAACCCTCATCCGGGGACAGCGAGTAATTCGATGGTGTTGTTTCTGGCCATCAATACTTCCAGTGTCACCTTGTTGCCCACCGGCGTCATTGCATTACGAGCGGCCGCCGGATCGAATGATCCGGCAGGAATTTTACCTACCACACTGTTTGCTACTATTTGCTCGACGGCTGTTGCCATTATGGCGGCGATACTTTTTCGCCGCTTTTTCCCGATTGATGGTCAGGCGGGTGCTTCCTTTCCGGCGGAAACACCCGCGATTGAGCAGCAGACATCAAACGGGGAACTATCTTTGTCCAGTCAGGCCGGTGATGCTTATCCATTATGGGTCTCCCTGTTGGCCATGGGAGTGCTGCTTGCCCTTATTCCATTGAGTGTTGTCTATGGCAAAATGATTGCTCCGTGGATACTGCCTGCCCTGATGGTCGCTTTTCTTGGCTTCGGTGTTGTCCGTGGGGTGGCTGTTTACGAAGCCTTTGTCGAGGGGGCCAAGGATGGCTTCCAGGTGGCGGTAAAGATTATCCCCTATTTGGTGGCCATTCTCGTTGCCGTTGGCATGTTTCGTGCCAGTGGAGCGATGGGGTTTATCGTCAATTCAATTGGCCGATGGACGGGTGTGTTTGGTTTGCCGGCGGAGGCCCTGCCAATGGCGCTGCTGCGTCCCCTATCCGGCTCTGGAGCCTATGGAATCATGGCTTCCATCATCAACGATCCAGCTATTGGGCCGGATAGTTATACTGGCTATCTTGTGTCTACCTTGCAAGGATCGACCGAGACCACCTTTTACGTATTGGCCGTCTACTTTGGTGCTGTGCAGGTTCGCCGTATCCGCCATGCTTTGGTTACGGCATTGAGTGCGGATTTTGCCGGGGTGGTTGCTGCAGTTGCCGCTTGTCTGTTTATGTTCCGGTAACCGTAACCGCCTGATTGATTCCTGAAATCCATATGCCGTTTCTGCCCTGAACGGGGTTAGTAATTTCAGGGGCAATCTGAGCAATCATCTTCTGAGCGGGTGCCTTTTTTCAAAGATCCCGGAATGATGACGCCTCGCAGTTCCCAGGCGCCGAGATCAGGCGTTCCCACTGTCATGCGTTGCCGGCTGCCCTGGTGTGGCCGGTATTCCATGGTAAGTTTGTGCTCTTCCGGTATCTCTGGTGGCAGTTTCGCTGCTCGATCGCGCGCTGGGCTGTCGTTTCTGAGCTGGAAACCGAACCCGGATCCATTTGCGAAGCCAGGATTTGCTCCTTCTATGGAGCTTCCGTTGTCCATGACACTCCCTGAAAAAGAGCGTCCTTCATGAGAATTGACCCACGAAGATTTGATCCAGTTATTGCGCAACGTCAATTTACCACTTTCGTCGAGAAGCGCCAGTTTACTGCCGTTGCCTGTAACATAAAGAATATTGTTACGCACGTCGGCATGCTCTTCATTGGTGGAGAGCCTGAGCAGTGTGGTATTGCCGGCTCGGACAGAGTAAAGTGTGTTGTTGTAGAAATAGAGGGTTCCTTTCCGGTAATGCCGGGTTTCACCGCTGTCACCCCCGTAGTGCATCACCTGGCTGTTACCTCCATCCTGTTCGATGAGAATATTCCCGTAAACATAGGTTTTCCGGTAGGAAGGGAGTGTGGCAAGGATCGGGACATCGTAAGACTCTACCAGATCCAGTAAACGGTTGCCGCCTTCAATCCAGTTGTAGCGTACAGTGAGACCGGCCGATCGATCTTTGAGATTGTTTCCGTTGGCCCCTGGGCGAAGTGGTCCAAAGCGATTGAACTGGAACGTTATGTTGGTTGCGGCAGTATAGGCGTTGTGTTCACGGACGCGGCCGATGACCCCGTTCCCGAAAACATGGTTTTTCTCAATCAGTATGTTTTTCGTTTTGCCCTCGTAAGCACCGATGAACAGCCCGTTTCCGGAGTCATGAAGCACACAGTTGCGCAGCGTCAGGTCGGAGGCTTTTTCAATGTAGACACTGGCTGCATTGGTTGCGTAATTCACTGCTTTGCCGCGGCTATCGATATAACGGTAGTCGGGGTGCGCCGAGCGGATCTCCAGCCCCTCGATAACGATATGTGCGGGTAGTCCATCAGGGGGGGTGTTTGAACCCCCTATTTTTATGATTCCGCGATTCTCGTTCCAGTAGTCGAGACCAGCGGCCGTGCGGGCGTTGCGGCCATCGATAACCGGCCGCTCCCCGTTGGGACCCGGGACACCAGAGATGACGATGGGTTGCCGGGCGGTTCCCTGCCGGTTGATAACCCACTTTTCGGCATAGGGTTGCTGACGCCAGTGGATGTAGACCCGGTCGCCAGCCTTGAGTTTTGCCCAGGGCACATCCCCGATTCGGTCAAGGGCCTGCGCGGGACCAACGTGATAGTCCCGCGCAGCGAGACCGGTAGACAAGACGAGCAGCGCTACTCCAATGGTTGCTCCCATCATTTTTTTTGTTTTCAGGATGGTGCTGAAGGAATCCATCATTCTGTTCTTATCGTTGGCAATCGTTTGAAAAATACATTTTTTCATGAAGATACCCGGAAGCGCAATCTGTTTTGGCATGGATGTGATGTTGCCTGATTGATACCTGCTAGGACAATCGATAGTAAAGCGACCATCAGCGGGTGGCTGGGCCGCCCGGAGGGAGCGGCCCGGGCGTGTCCCGGCTCGGCGTCGCGGCCCTCGGAGATGGCTGGATTCCCTGCGGGCCGCGCTTTGAACCGGGACACCTGGGTCGCTCTGAAGGTCGCTTTACTATCGATTGGCTTAGTAACTGCTTTGATATGAACTATCATTATTAATCTGGCATCAATATCGATCATGTTCAGGGCTTCAAGCGTCCTTTCGATCAAGGCATCACTCGCCGCCGATGGTTGCTTCATTGGCAAGCGTGATAACGCAGCGCTGAGAAAGGCTTGAAGTCTCTAACCGCTTGCTGTTATATGAAAAGACGTCTCGTGTGCCGCAGCGCAGACTGCTTTGTTAAATCCCGCGGCAGCCAGCGGCTGAACATGATCTATTAATTGTTGTCAGGTTGACAGAAAACGCAAGGGGCACAATTGCCGTTCGCTGCGGGATTCAGGCCGTTCCCGCGCTGGCGGCCAACTTGATGTTCGCTTTAGTATATCCCGTTTTCATTGGCTGTTGTTTGTTGCTGGTGAGTCGTGACGATTTTTTTGCATTAAAGCGATCCGCTTGCGGACCGATATTAGTTTATCCGGCAACTGAGCCCGTCTGTTTGTTTGCCGGGTTGATAACGGATCATTGAAGGGACTATCGGGGGGATACAGGGTGACAACTAACAGGTGTATCGGGGTTGTGGGGTTTGTTTTACTCCTGCTGGCCGTACCGGCTTCGGCTGCAAGCTCTGTGGATCAACAGCGGGAGTTGTTTCTGCAAGCCGAACGCGCGTTGCAGGAGCGGGAGTTTGCCCGCTACAACGATCTTTTACCGCGGCTGCGGGACTATTCTCTTTATCCCTATTTAATCTATAAGGATCTTCGTCAGCGAATTGCGGTGGTGGAAGGTGATGCGTTTTCCCGGTTTTTTCGGGACTATGGTCACACTCCCCTTGCACCGATGTTGCGCAGCGCCTTGCTCAGGCATCTCGCAGGGAAGAAGAGGTGGAAGGATTTTCTGACCCACTATGTTCCCGAGGGTGACATTTCTCTGGCCTGTTACCATCGGACGGCCTTGCTCGAAACCGGCCAGAAACGGCGGGCGCTCGAAGATATTGATACGCTGTGGCTATCCGGGTACAAGCGCCCATCGAGTTGTGAGCCGGTTTTCCAGGCGGCCCGCAAAGCTGGAAAAATCGACAAAAAACTGATTCGGCAGCGCGCTTATCTGGCACTGGAACGGGGGCAGATATCGTTGGCCAACCATCTTGCGCAATCGCTTTCCCGCGCCGGGAAAAACAGAGTCAGGCAGTTGGCAAAACTGCACCTTCATCCCGGGCGGGTTACAAAGATAAGAGGTCTGGGTGATGAACAGGATGCGACGCGCCGTATTCTGATCAAGGCCGTCAAACGCCTGGCCAAGCGTGATTTCGAGGAAGCTACCGCTAGTTGGAGCACCTTGCAACGGCGCTTCAGTTTTACCCCGGCGGAAAAAGCGGAGGTGATGAGTGGTTTTGGATTGAGGCTGGCGTGGCGGCATGATGCCGAGGGGTTGAAATGGCTCTCCAAAGTCAGGCCTCAGCATAGCAGCCGGGCGGTGCGCGAGTGGGGTGTCCGTCTCGCTTTGCGCCAGGGAGACTGGGGGGTGGCGCTCGAATGGCTGGACAGACTGAGCGAGGAAGAAAAGGCCGGGCAGGAGTGGCGCTATTGGCGCGCCCGGGCTTTGGAGGCTTTGGGGGAGCAGGAGCAGGCCATTTCGATTTATCGTCAACTTGCCAAAAACCGCAGCTATCATGGGTTTCTGGCTGCGGACCAGCTCGAACAGCCTTATCAGTTTGAGCAGCGGCCGCTTGTTTTTTCAGAACAGGAGCTACAATCGATAGCCAGCGTTCCGGCGATTCAGCGTGCCGGTGAGCTTTATCGGTTGGGGCGGATCGCGCCTGCCCGGCGTGAATGGCGCCATGCCCTGCAGCATTTACAGGGGGACGACTTGCTGAAAGCGGCCAAGCTGGCCGATGCCTGGGGGTGGCATGATCGCGTCATCATCACCTTGGGGCGGTCTGATCATCTGGACGATCTCGACATGCGCTTTCCTCTCCTTTACCGGGAGCAGATCTTCAGGGAAGCCGGTAACCGCGGTATCGATCCTGCCTGGGTCTATGGGTTGATTCGCCAGGAGAGCGCCTTTATGGCGGATGTTCGTTCTCATGCCGGAGCGCTTGGCCTGATGCAACTGATGCCTGCCACTGCCCGGGAGGTCGCCAGAGAGATCAAGTCTCCCGTGCGGATCCCGGGAGATGTCCTGAAACCGGACACCAACATACGCCTCGGCATCACCTACCTTAGTGGCAGATATCAACAGTTCAATCGCAATCCCGTGCTGGCCACGGCCGCGTATAATGCCGGTCCTCACCGGGTCAATCGCTGGTTGCCGGAGCGGAATCCTCTTGCAGCGGATCGCTGGATAGAAACCATACCCTTCAATGAAACCCGCAAATATGTAAAACGCGTTTTGGCTTATACTGCCATCTATGAGCAGCGGCTCGGAAAAGAGCCTGCCCGCCTGCACAGCCGTATGCCGCTGGTGACTGCCGCCGGGCACGAAGAGCGGTTGTCGCTGCGGTAGATGTATTCGGTAATACTTGGTTGGAACAGCGGTGTTTGTCACCGTTACGGGCTATAATGCGGCGTTTCATAGTCGGGTAACGGTTTTGTCGTCATGCTTTCATCGGTCAGGAAATTTTTTGAGCAATACATTGCGCCTCCAGGAGAAAGGGATGAACCCTTACCAGAGCATTCACTCCAGCTGGCTACGGCGGCGCTGCTGATCGAGATGATGCGTATGGATGAAACGGTGGTGGCGGATGAGCGGCAGGTGGTCAGGGATATCCTCGATAAACGGTTTTCACTGTCCGGCAGCGAGATTGAGCGCTTGATGGCGCTTGCAGAGGAGGCGGCGGCAGGCCAGGCTGACTATTACCAGTTTACTTCGCTAATCAACAAGCATTTCCCGCGGGCGCAGCGGGTAAAACTGATTGAACATCTCTGGCAGGTGGCCTACGCAGATGGCCAGCTGGACAAGCATGAGGAGCATCTGGTGCGCAAGTTGGCCGAGCTGCTCCATGTTCCGCACTCTGCATTCATCGCTGCCAAACACCGGGCAATGGAATAGTCCCGCTACCGACCGATATCATTAACCCGGCAGCAATAGGTGTCGCCTTCAGGGTTTCAACAACAGGCCGGAAGGGTGTGCCCTGCAGGCGAAAACTGTTTGCTTGTCAACTGCCGCAAAGCGGGACCGGCCGAGCGGGGCAGGAAAGGTGTCCGGGTTGGAAAATGGTGAGTTTGTTATTCTGTACAGCGTGGTTTTTCAGATCGCCGCTATCCTGAAAGTGTTGGTAAAGGAGAGGGGATAGGTGTAATCGTGCTGAGTTGTTGTTCACAATATTGGAGAGAATATGCAATTGAAACCTGCCTGCAGCCATAAGCCCAGTTCCCTGCTGACGGAGCTGCCGTCCCTGGGCATGGATATTGCCAGTCTTACCGATGATTTTCGGCGTTATTACAACTACACACTGGGGTGTGATGGTGACTGCCTCTCCACCCATTATCCCTACAAGGCGTTGGTGTTGACACTGCGTGACCGATTGATGGAGCGCTGGAAACAATCCAAATATGCCAGCCGCACCCGGAACAGCAGGCACGCCTATTATCTGTCTCTCGAGTTTCTCATGGGACGCGCCCTGAGTAACACCATGCTTAATCTGGGGATAACCGATGAGGTCAGCAAATCCCTGTATGATCTGGGTCTGAGTCTGGAGGACCTGGCGGATGTCGAGATGGACGCCGGTTTGGGCAATGGAGGCTTGGGCCGTCTGGCTGCCTGTTTCCTGGACAGTTGCGCGACATTGCAGCTGCCGGTGATGGGTTATGGTATCCGCTACGAGTATGGCATGTTCCGCCAGTTACTGGAGAACGGTTATCAGATAGAGGAGCCGGATCACTGGTTGCGTGATGGCAACCCCTGGGAGATTGAGCGCCCGGAGCACACCAAGATTATCCATTTTGGGGGGCGCAGCGAGTACTATCAGGATGCCGGGGGGCGGATGCGGGTGAGATGGGTGGATACCCATGATGTACAGGCGGTGCCGTACGATATCCCCATTCCTGGTTATCGCAACGGCGTAGTCAATACGCTGCGTCTGTGGCGGGCCGCGGCAACGGATGTTTTCGATTTGGGGGAGTTCAATGCGGGCAGTTATCCCGAGTCGGTTGCCGCCAAGAACGCGGCGGAAAACATAACCATGGTGCTCTACCCCAACGACGCCAGCGAGAATGGCAAGGAGCTTCGGCTGCGCCAGCAGTATTTTCTGGCATCCGCCAGTTTGCAGGATGTCCTGGTGCGCTGGGTTCGGAGTTACGGCAGTGATTTCAGCCAGTTTGCCGACAAGAACAGTTTCCAGCTCAACGATACCCATCCGGCCTGCGCCGTTGCCGAACTGATGCGCTTGCTGATGGATGAGCACGGCCTGGAGTGGGATGAGGCCTGGGAGATCACCAGCAACACGATGGCCTATACCAATCACACGTTGTTGCCGGAGGCGCTGGAGCGCTGGCCGGTGCGCCTGTTTGAGCAGTTACTGCCGCGTTTGCTCGACATAATCTACGAAATCAACGCGCGCTTTCTGGCCGAAGTCGCTGCCCGCTGGCCGGGCGATAGCGACCGGCTGCGGCGTATGTCCATTATCGAGGAGGGTTCGGAGCCGCAGGTGCGGATGGCCTTTCTTGCCATTGTCGGCAGTTTTTCCGTGAACGGTGTTGCCGCGCTGCACTCCCGTTTGCTGGTGGAGGGGTTGTTTCGTGATTTCCATGCGTTGTGGCCACATAAATTCAACAATAAAACCAATGGCGTGACGCAACGCCGCTGGCTGGCTGGCTGTAACCCGGCGCTTGCCGAGCTGATGAGTGAGAATATTGGCGAGGAGTGGAAGGTGGATCTGCGGCAACTGCAAAAATTGATCCCCTACGCTGATGATGCCGGCTTTCGTGCGGCATGGCGGGCCGTCAAACATTTGAACAAGGAGCGATTGGCTGCGCTGGTCAAGGCGGAGTGCGGCGTCCAGTTCAACACCGATGCCCTGTTCGATGTGCAGGTGAAACGGATGCATGAATACAAGCGCCAACTGTTGAACATCCTGCATGTTATTCATCTGTACGATCGCATCAAGCAGGGGGATACCGGCAAGTGGGTGCCGCGTTGCGTCATCATCGGAGGCAAGGCTGCGCCTGGTTATGCAATGGCCAAGCTGATAATCAAGTTGATCAACAATGTGGCGGGTGTAATCAATAACGATCCTCAAGTTGGCGATCGGCTCAAAGTGGTGTTTTTACCTAACTATCGTGTTTCCGCGATGGAGATCATCTGTCCCGGTACTGATCTCTCCGAACAGATCTCTACGGCGGGGAAGGAGGCTTCCGGTACGGGAAACATGAAGTTCATGATGAACGGAGCAATTACCCTTGGCACTCTCGATGGCGCCAATATCGAAATCCGTGACGAGGTGGGGGCGGAGAACTTCTTTCTGTTTGGCCTCACGGCCGAAGAGGTGGAAGCGGGGCGAAAAAACTATGACCCTGCATCTATTATCGGGCGAGACGAAGCATTCAAAAGGGTAATGCATCTGCTCGAGAGTGGCCACTTCAGCCAGTTCGAACCCGGGCTTTTTGTCCCGGTGATTCAGTCCATTTACAGCCCCGATGATCCGTGGGTAGTAGCGGCAGATTTTCGTGACTATGTCGATGCTCAGCAACGGGTAGCCGAAGCCTACCTCGATCAAGAGCGATGGACCCGAATGAGCATTCTCAATACCGCCTGCAGTGGAAAGTTCTCAACGGATCGCACCATGCAGGAGTACAATGACGAAATCTGGAAACTGGAGCCGATAGCCGTTGCGGAGAAGGGGTGAGTATTACTCATCACGCGGATTCAATCCGGCAACACCAGGCTGGCCTGGTGTTGCCGGGTTAATAAACGAGTTGTTTTCAACAGATAGTCAGTTAAGGAATAAACATGGCAGAAACAGTAGATGAATTGACCATTGACTACACAGAAGATGGCATCAAGGTGGTCAAGGAGCTGGATAAAGAGATCCTTTCAAAGGGCGCCTGGGCGACCATTATTTACCGCTACCAGGATTGGGATCGAAAGAAAGAGGAGTATGGGCCGGATCGCTATACCATACGCCGCTATCAAAAGCGCAACGGAGAGTATCAGCAACGCTCGAAATTCAATATTTCCAGCAGAGAGCAGGCAAAGAGCATTATCTCGGCCTTGCAACGATGGGTGGAAGCCGAATAACAGCGATTCAAATCGGTGATGAGCGCAAAACCCCTCGAGCACACCCCTGTGGTGAATGGTAACCGTCCGCACAGCGCGTCACGCAGGGAGTCCCTACGGTAGTGTAATGCGCAATTTTTGTTTTGCGTTGCGGGGTTTTCGGTAGAATACGGCAACATGGCCGATTGTTCGGATCAATTCGCTGTTTGTCCTGCAAGCGATTTCGTCAATCATTGTACGGCGGGCTGCCCGAGTGGGCGCACTGACTCGCACCTTGATCAGTTCGTGGAACTCGAGCGCTTTGTCAATCTCGTTGATAACGGCGTCACTGAGGCCCGCTTGGCCAATCAGCACGACAGGCTTGAGTGCGTGGGATATGTGTTTCAACTGTCTGATTTGTTTGTTGTTCAATGCCATAATCACAGAGTGTACAGTTCAATAACGGTAGTGTAGCCGTGCCAAAGCAGAGTATAACCCGCAAGCGAAGAAGTATTACAGTCGCAGCCAGTCCCTTCAATCAGGTCAAGTTTGAGCTGGGGGTCGTGCTGGTGATGCTTCCGCTGGTATGGCTCGTGGTTGGCCGTCTGGTCGCCAGCCCGGTATTGCAGTTTGCCGTATTGTTCGGAGTGGCCAGCTTCGCGGCCGGGTGGCTGGTGATGCGCACCCGCAATATTCTGAAAAAACTGGAGAAGGGGCGGCATCGTGAGGCGCGGCAAGAGTAGTTCCAGGTGGTTGCGGGAACATTTCGAAGACCCCTATGTCCAACAAGCTCAGCGGGAAGGATATCGATCCCGGGCCAGTTACAAGTTGCTCGAGATCCATGAAAGAGACAAACTTCTGGCTTCCGGCATGACGGTGGTTGATTTGGGAGCGGCTCCCGGTGGTTGGTCGCAGCTTGCCGCTCAGCTGGTGACGGAGACCGGCCGGGTGATCGCGCTGGATATCTTGCCGATGGAGCCGTTGCCCGATGTGCGGTTTATTCAAGGCGATTTCCGGGAGCAGTTTGTCTATGAGCAGTTGGTAGCGGCGGTGGGCGAGCGAGCTGTTGATATTGTGATATCGGATATGGCGCCCAACATGAGCGGAATGAAGGCAGTCGATCAGCCCCGCGCCATGTATCTTGCTGAACTGGCACTGGATTTTTCTCATCATGTGCTGGCGCCGGGTGGTGATTTGCTGTTGAAGGCATTTGAGGGTGAAGGGATCGAATCGCTGCGCCAGGAGTTGCGCCGTTCGTTCCGGAAGGTGGCTACCCGTAAGCCGGCGGCGTCGCGGCCACGTTCCCGGGAGGTGTATTTGGTAGCAAGAAAGTATGGATTGTAGTAACGTAGTGGCAGCTTGCGCATGTTAAAATTGCGGGGTAACTACCCGGATAACCCCTGAAACCTGCTATTCCTGCGGTGAAAAATGATCATTTTTCACCTTGAATTGACCGGTTTCAAGGGCTGTCTGAGCAGTTGCTTCCAACTATTGCAACTCGCTGAGTGGTTACATTGCGGGTTCCGGTTCTGAAGATCCAAGAGGCTTGTTTTGAACGACATTGTTAAAAATATTCTGCTGTGGGTGGTTATCGCTATCATCCTGATGATGGTTTTCAATAACTTCACTCCCCACCAGCAAGCGGCGCAACCGCTTGAGTATTCCCGTTTTATTGCGGATGTGCGGGATGGCCAGGTGAAAAAAGTGACGATTGAAGGCCGCACTATCAAGGGCATAACAGCGGATGACAATACCTTTGTGACCTATAGTCCCGGTGATCCGGGTTTGATTGGCGACCTGCTCGACAACAATGTCGTCATCGATGCGCGGCCGCCCGAGCAACAATCCTTGTTGGTGCAGATATTTATCTCCTGGTTCCCGATGCTGCTGCTGATTGCCGTGTGGATTTTCTTCATGCGCCAGATGCAAGGTGGTGCTGGAGGCCGCGGCGCCATGTCTTTCGGCAAGAGCCGTGCCCGGATGCTGGGCGAAAATCAGGTGAAGATCACCTTCAATGATGTAGCGGGCGCTGAAGAGGCAAAAGAAGATGTGGCCGAGTTGGTGGAATTTCTGCGTGAACCGGAAAAATTCCAGAAACTGGGTGGCAAGATTCCGCAGGGAGTGTTGATGGTGGGGCCGCCAGGAACCGGAAAAACACTGCTGGCCAAAGCCATTGCCGGTGAGGCCAAAGTGCCGTTCTTCACCATTTCCGGCTCTGATTTTGTGGAAATGTTCGTGGGTGTTGGCGCATCCCGCGTGCGGGATATGTTTGAACAAGCCAAGAAACATGCCCCCTGCATTATTTTTATCGATGAAATCGATGCGGTGGGCCGTCACCGCGGTGCGGGTCTGGGTGGAGGGCATGATGAGCGCGAGCAGACATTGAATCAGTTGCTGGTGGAGATGGACGGTTTCGAAGGTAACGAAGGTGTCATCGTTATTGCCGCTACCAACCGCCCCGATGTGCTGGATCCCGCTCTGTTACGCCCGGGGCGCTTCGACCGGCAGGTGGTGGTGCCGCTGCCGGATCTGCGGGGCCGTGAACAGATCCTGAAGGTGCATATGCGGAAGGTGCCGGTTGCCGACGATGTTCAGGCGTCGGTCATCGCCCGCGGCACACCGGGTTTTTCCGGGGCGGATCTGGCCAATCTGGTCAATGAGGCCGCCCTGTTTGCTGCCCGTGCCGGCGAGCGGACGGTGACCATGGCCGATTTCGAGAAGGCCAAGGATAAAATCATGATGGGCGCCGAGCGCAAGTCCATGGTGATGAATGAAGAGGAGAAAAAACTTACGGCCTATCATGAGTCGGGCCACGCCATCGTCGGCCGGTTGGTTCCCGAGCATGATCCCGTGCATAAAGTCACGATTATACCCCGTGGCCGGGCGTTGGGTGTGACCATGTTTTTGCCAACAGAAGATCGGTACAGCTACAGCAAACAGCGCCTGGAAAGCCAGATATGCAGCCTGTTTGGGGGTCGTATTGCCGAGGAGTTGGTGTTTGGTCCGGAAAAAGTGACTACCGGCGCATCGAACGATATCCAGCGAACCACCGAAATTGCCCGCAATATGGTGACCAAGTGGGGACTGTCCGAACGGTTGGGACCATTGACCTACAGCGAAGAGGAAGGTGAGGTGTTTCTCGGGCACTCAGTGACCCAGCACAAGAATGTTTCTGACGAGACAGCCCATATTATCGATGAGGAGATCCGCTCCATTATTGACAATAACTACCAGAGAGCCAAAAAGCTGCTTACCGAAAACATGGACAAGCTGCATCTGATGGCGGAAGCGCTGATGAAATATGAAACCATCGATGCTCAGCAGATCGATGATATCATGGCCGGCAAACCGCCGCGCCCTCCCAAGGATTGGGATGAGCCGGAACCCCGCTCTGGAGGGGGGAGCGCCATGAGCAGTGAAAAAGGCGCCGAAAACGATAAAAAAGGCGTTAAAGAAGGCAAAAAAGGCGGAAATGTTGGAGAGCCTGCGGGCCAGCATTAAACATAGCCGCCAGGTTTGACCGGATGAGCGAGCGCTTGGACTGCGCCGGCAGGCTTCTGGATCTGTCGAAGCCGCAGGTGATGGGCATCCTGAATACCACTCCCGACTCCTTTTCGGACGGGGGTGTTTTTTTTCCCCGCGATGCGGCGATCGCCCGGGCCAGGGATATGTTCGAGGCCGGCGCGGTCATCATCGATGTTGGGGGAGAGTCGACCCGGCCCGGCGCCCAGCCGGTTTCGCTGCAAGAGGAACTCGACCGCGTTATTCCCGTTATAGAAGCGGTGCATGCAGAGCTGCCTGTCATTTTGTCCGTGGATACCCGCAAGCCGGCGGTGATGTCGGAGGCGGTGAGGGCGGGGGCGGGAATGATCAACGATGTCAGCGCGCTGCAACAGGAGGGGGCGGTCGCTGTGGCGGCAGCGTGTGATGTTCCTGTTTGTCTGATGCATATGCAGGGTGAGCCTCGAACCATGCAGAAGCAACCTCACTATGATGATGTGGTTGAAGAGGTGATATCCTTTCTGAATCAACGTATCGACTCATGCCTGAAAGCGGGGATCCGCCGCGAACATCTACTGGTCGATCCCGGTTTTGGATTTGGCAAAACATTGCGGCATAATCTGCAACTGCTGAATCGGCTGCCCGAAATTGCTGCGCTGGGGTTTCCTGTCGTGGTGGGAA
The DNA here is from genome assembly GCA_015491735.1 of Gammaproteobacteria bacterium. Lineage (GTDB taxonomy): Bacteria > Pseudomonadota > Gammaproteobacteria > Thiohalospirales > Thiohalospiraceae > DRMK01. Next base: position 21,411 of record WFVH01000085.1, on the reverse strand, counting down.
TCTCGCGCAAGTCCATGTTGGGGAAAGTGTTGGATGAGCGTCCGGTTCAGGAGCGGCTGTATGGCAGTATCGCTGCTGCAACCGTGGCCGCATGGCTGGGAGCCTCCATTGTGCGTGTGCATGATGTAGGCCCGACGGCAGATGCCTTGAAGATTGTCGCTGCGGCTAAAGAGGTTGATTGAAAACGGCAACTATTCAATGAGTTGTGATATTTGAAAGTAACTGCCCGCGTTGCTCCCTGAATTGGTTTTTTCAAGACAGAAGGTGCGGGTTCAGCGTCAATAAATTGCCAACCTCGGGGGTGAGCCGAGTTGTTATTCACCCGGCAACAATAGCTGTTGTTGCATTCAGGGTTTCAGGAAGAGGCTGGAACAAGGCGCGGCTTGCAGGCAATGGTTGTTGCTCCATTGTGGCGAAAGCGGCGATGCTGCGCCAGCCTGTTCCTGAAACCTCTGGCCATTTGGTTTTGGAAGGGGGGCCGTCGTATACCGGTCTTCCGGCTGCGTTGGCGGATAGCCTGGGCGGCGCTTTGCTGCCTTGCAGCAGACCGGCACACGACGGCTGAATACGATATGTATCGTCGCCGGGTCAATAGTGAAAAATCAAGCGAGGGAAGAATGGGTAAACGTTATTTCGGGACTGACGGCATACGTGGCAGAGTGGGTGACAATCCGATCACGCCGGAGTTTGTGCTGCACCTCGGTTGGGCGGTCGGCCATGTGCTGGCCAGTCACGGGGGGAGGGGTAAGGTCGTCATTGGCAAGGATACCCGTATCTCTGGCTATATGTTCGAGTCGGCCCTGCAGGCCGGACTCTCTGCTGCCGGAGTGGATATCCGTCTTCTGGGCCCCATGCCGACACCGGCAATCGCCTATCTTACCCGAACCATGCGGGCTGACGCAGGTATTGTTATCAGCGCTTCTCATAACCCCTATTTCGATAACGGCATCAAGTTTTTCTCCCGCTTGGGTTTTAAATTGCCGGATGAAACCGAGCATGAAATTGAAAAATACCTGGATCACCCGGTGACCTGTGTGGAGTCTGGGCAGCTTGGCAGGGCGATGCGGGTCAACGACGCAGCTGGACGGTATATCGAGTTTTGCAAGAGCACGGTTCCGCTCGGGCTTGAGCTGGGTAACATGAGAATGGTGGTGGACTGCGCAAATGGTGCGACATACGATGTGGCGCCAAAAGTGTTCAAGGAGCTGGGCGCCGATGTCATTGCCATCGGCACCGACCCTGATGGTGTCAATATTAACTCGGAGTGTGGTTCCACCAGCCCCGCCACGTTGCAGCAGGCCGTTATTGAACATGGTGCAGAAGTGGGTATCGCCCTGGATGGTGATGGTGATCGCTTGATTATGGTCGACCATAAAGGGGAGGTCGTGGATGGTGATGAACTGTTGTTCGTCATTGCCCGTGATCGGCAGGGAAACGGCCATCGTAACGGAGGTGTCTATCATGGCGGCGTTGTCGGGACAGTGATGAGCAATCTCGGATTGGAGCTGGCGTTCAAGGATGCCGGAATCCCGTTTCGCCGAGCAGCGGTGGGGGACAGATACGTAGGTGAGATGATGCAACAGGAGGGGTGGATTCTGGGGGGTGAATCTTCCGGCCATATCATCTGCCGTGATTGTACGACCACGGGTGATGGTATTATTTCTGCGCTGCAGGTGGTGGCGGCAATGGTCAACAGCGGTCAGACACTGTATACCCTGAAACGGGGGATGACCAAATTTCCACAAACCATGGTAAACGTTCGTCTCGAAAGCCCGTTTTCGCCAGATGGTTCGAAACATGTGCAAGATGCTGTTCGCCAGGTCGAATCCCAACTGGCCGGGCGTGGCCGGGTGCTGTTGCGTGCATCGGGAACAGAGCCGGTCATTCGTGTAATGGTAGAGGGGGATGACGCCCCGCAGGTTGAAAAACTGGCGAAGCAACTTGCAGACATCGTGACCCAGGCGGCATCCGGGTAACTTTGTTCGGGAGTAACTATTCAGCATAGTATGAAACAAGCCGGTAACTGTTCAGATTGCCCCTGAAATTCGCCAGTTCAAGGCGAAAAATGGGAGTTTACGGGTGTAAATGACCATTTTTCAACGCAGAAATGGCGGATTTCAGGGGTGAGCTGAATAGTTACGTTCGGGACAGTATTTGACCTGGCATCAATATATGGATCAGGTTCAGCCGTCGTGTGCCGATGTGCAGCAAGGCATTCTGAGCGCCGCTGTAGCCCGGCCTTCCGCAAGCTTTGATAATGCCCTCTGTGGGCCGGAACGTTCAGCCGGGTATTTGATTTCCGTCGGTCAGGCTTCAGGCATGTACCGGCTTCGTGTGACAGCGCCTGTCAATGGAGTAATCATTACCTGCGCGCCGAGCCTTGACCCGACACATGCCTGAAGTGCTGAACATCACCCAAATATCTTCCAGATTAATAATGAAATTATATTCGATTATGCGCGACATCTGATGGCGAGCGGTTTCGAATCGAGGAAATTGATTTTCTCGGTCAGGAAGGGTAAGCTTCCCCGACTTTTCGTTGTAAATTGAGAGGAAAAGCAGATGCGTCAGCCGCTGGTCGCCGGAAACTGGAAAATGAATGGCTCCACAGAGACCATCAAAAACCTTCTGGAGGGAATAAAACAATCAATTGATACAGTGAGCGGGGCGGAGGTTGTTGTCTGCCCTCCTTATGTCTATTTGCCCGGCGTGCAGCAGCAACTGGCTGGGACGGCGGTTTCGCTTGGCTCCCAAAATATAAGCGAACACGAGGCAGGCGCCTACACCGGCGAGATTTCAGCCTCCATGCTATTGGAATTCCGCTGCCGCTACGCTATCGTTGGCCACTCCGAGCGGCGGACTCTCTTCGGAGAAAGCGACTCCCGGGTTGCTGCCAAGTATGCTGCGGCGCGGGCAGCAGGTATTGTTCCTGTCTTGTGCCTGGGTGAAATACTGGAAGAGCGCGAACGGGGTGTTACCGAAGATGTCGTGGCCCGCCAGCTAGATGCGGTTGTAGCGCTGGAAGGGATCGAGGCGCTTGCCGACGGCGTTATCGCCTATGAGCCGGTTTGGGCCATTGGTACAGGGAAAACAGCCTCTCCCGACCAGGCTCAGGAGGTTCATGCGTTCATCCGCGGGCGCATTGCCCAGCAATGTTCCGCCACGGCGGAGAAGGTGCGTATTCTCTATGGAGGCAGCGTAAAAGGAGCCAATGCTCCGGATCTGTTTTCCATGCCGGATATTGACGGAGGGCTTATTGGCGGCGCCTCGCTGGATGCGGATGAGTTTGTTTCTATCTGCCGGGCGGCTTGCTGACGAACCACAATCAAACACAGAAGCATGCAAACGATCATTCTAGCAGTTCACATTATTATTGCCGTTAGCCTCGTGGTTTTGATTCTGCTGCAGACCGGGAAGGGGGCCGAGATGGGTGCGGCATTCGGTGCCGGCGCATCGGGAACCGTATTTGGCAGTCGTGGTTCGGCCTCTTTCCTTACTCGCACCACAGCTGTTCTGGCAACCGCTTTTTTTATAACCAGTTTGACTCTGGCCTACCTGTCGGGGCAGACAGTGGTTCGTAAAAGTGTAACCGAAGGGGTCTCGCCCCTGCCTGATGAAAAAACGCAGCAAGTCCCTGCACCCTCGGCGCCGGATGTTCCGGTTATACCGGTTGATCCTGCGCGGCAATCCGGGTCTGGGTCTGCACCACCTGATAAAGATATACCGGCGGTGCCCAAAGGGCCGGAGTCTGTTGATGGCAGGCAGGAGTAACGTGCCCAATTTGCGGATGTGGTGGAACTGGTAGACACGCCGTCTTGAGGGGGCGGTGGCGTGAGCCGTGCCGGTTCGAGTCCGGCCATCCGCACCAATTTGTTTGCGGGTATCGTAATATCCGTTTTATTGCTGGGATCGAGCGCGCAGAACAGGTATTAACCCGGCAATAATATATGTCGCACTCAGGGTCTCAAGAACTGGCTGGAACAAGGCGTGGCTTGCAGGCAATGGTTGCTCCCTTGGCAAAAGCTGCAATGCCGGGCCGGGCTTTCCTGAAAGCCCTGACGATTTGATTGGAAAGGACAGGCCGCCGTGTGCCGGTCTGCTGGTTGCGTTGGCAAAACTTGCTGGAGGGTGACTCCAGCGGTGTTTTACCGCCTTGCAGCAGACCGGCACACGACGGCTGAATACGATATATATTATTGCCGGGTTAATAGCATGGATCATGCCGCAAAGGGGTTGACATCCTGTTTGCCCATGGCATACGCTGATTAAAACCATCTCGGTTTTTTCAGTGCAAATAGATAACAATTCGGGGACACCGAAATAATGTTAGAAAACTATTTTCCCATCCTGGTTTTTCTGGTTATCGGTTTTGTACTGGGTGGCGTAATGATCGGCTTGGGGTTGGTGTTGGCTCCCCGCCGCCCCGATGAACAAAAATTATCAGCCTACGAATGCGGCTTTGAACCCTTCGAAGACAGCCGCATGAAATTCGATGTCCGTTACTACCTCGTTGCCATCCTCTTTATTATTTTTGATCTGGAAATTGCTTTTTTGTTTCCCTGGGCGGTAGTGCTGGATGAGATCGGGCTGTTCGGTTTTCTTGCCATGGTACTGTTTCTCGGCATCCTCGTTATCGGCTTTATCTATGAATGGATGAAAGGGGCTCTGGAATGGGAATAGAGGGTGTTCTGAAGGAGGGGGTCGTAACGACATCTGCCGATCAGCTGATCAACTGGGCGCGCACCGGTTCGATGTGGCCGATGACGTTCGGTCTGGCCTGTTGCGCCGTGGAAATGATGCAGGCGGGAGCCTCCCGCTATGATCTTGACCGTTTCGGCATGCTGTTTCGCCCCAGTCCACGCCAGTCCGATGTGATGATCGTTGCCGGAACTCTTATCAATAAAATGGCCCCTGCGCTGCGCAAGGTTTATGACCAGATGGCCGAACCCCGCTGGGTTATATCCATGGGTTCATGCGCCAATGGGGGCGGTTATTATCACTACTCCTATTCTGTCGTGCGCGGGTGCGACCGTATCGTTCCTGTCGATATCTATGTGCCGGGCTGCCCGCCAACGGCGGAGGCATTGCTGTATGGCGTCATGCAGCTACGGAACAAGATCCGCCGCACCAACACCATAGCCCGAAGCGAGTGAGCCTGCCAATGTCCGAGCCTAACCAGAAGCTTGCAGAACTGATCAGGAGCCGGTTTGAAAGCGTGGGCGGTCGCTGCAGGGAAGCGTTGGGGGAGGTGACACTGGAGGTTCCCCGCGAACAGCTTCTGGAGAGCTGCAAGGCATTGCGTGATGAAGCCGGTTTCTCTTTCGAGGAGCTTATAGATCTGTGTGCAATCGATTATTCCGAGTTCGGTAATGGCGGTTGGGATGGTCCGCGGTTTGCCGTGGTTTATCACCTGCTGTCGATAACGAGGAACCAGCGTTTGCGGTTACGCGTGTTTTTGGATGACGATCGGCCGGTTGTCGATTCTGTTGTTTCTGTCTGGGCCACTGCCAACTGGTTTGAACGTGAGGCTTTCGATCTGTTTGGCGTGCTGTTCGAAGGCCATCCCGATCTGCGCCGTATTCTGACCGATTATGGTTTTATCGGTCATCCTTTCCGCAAGGATTTTCCACTTACCGGTAATGTCGAGATGCGCTATGACGAAGCGAGAAAACGGGTTGTTTACGAACCGGTAAGCATCGAAACGCGCATAAACGTTCCCCGGGTGATTCGGGATGATCACCGTTTTATGGACGGAAAATCAAGCGAAGGGGAAAATGGCGATGCCTGAGATTCGAAACTACACTCTCAATTTCGGCCCCCAGCACCCCGCTGCACATGGTGTGTTGCGCTTGGTGCTGGAGATGGACGGTGAAGTGATCGAGCGCGCCGATCCTCATATCGGGCTGTTGCATCGTGCTACGGAGAAACTTGCCGAGACACGAACCTACAATCAGGCTCTGCCATACATGGATCGCCTTGATTACGTCTCCATGATGTGCAACGAACATGCTTATGTCATGGCCGTGGAGAAAATGCTGGGCGTGTCGGTACCCATCCGGGCCCAGTATATTCGGGTGATGTTCGACGAGATAACGCGCATTCTCAATCATTTGATGTGGATCGGCGCCCATGGCCTGGATATTGGTGCAATGACTATCTTCCTGTACGCATTTCGCGAACGGGAAGATCTGATGGATTGTTATGAAGCTGTTTCCGGTGCGCGCATGCATGCGGCCTATTACCGCCCGGGCGGTGTATACCGTGATCTGCCGGATTCGATGCCAAAATATGAAACATCGAAATGGCACAATGCCCAGGATGTAGAGCGTCTCAACCGCAACCGTCAAGGCTCCCTGCTGGATTTTATCGAAGATTTTACGGTGCGTTTTCCCGCTTGTGTCGACGAATATGAAACCTTGCTGACGGAAAACCGTATCTGGAAGCAGCGCACGGTGGATATAGGCATTGTTACGCCGGAGCGTGCCCTGCAGTTGGGCTTTACAGGCCCCATGATTCGCGGTTCGGGAATCGCCTGGGATCTGCGCAAAAAACAGCCCTATGAAGTTTATGATCGTTTGGAGTTCGATATTCCGGTCGGAACCAACGGAGACACCTATGATCGATACCTGGTGCGGGTTGAAGAGATGCGGCAATCCAACCGGATTATCAGGCAGTGCGTCAAATGGTTGCGGGAAAACCCTGGTCCCGTGATGCTCGACAACCACAAAATCACCCCGCCCCGCCGTGATGATGTCAAAGGCGATATGGAGTCATTGATTCACCACTTCAAGCTTTTCACGGAAGGATATTCCATACCGGAAGGTGAGGCCTATGCCGCCGTTGAACATCCCAAGGGGGAGTTTGGCATCTATATGGTTTCCGATGGTGCAAACAAGCCTTATCGGTTGAAGATTCGCGCACCGGGTTTCGTGCATCTTTCGGCGCTTGACGAGATGTCGCGCGGGCACATGCTTGCTGATGTGGTGGCCATACTGGGTACCCAGGATATCGTTTTTGGGGAGGTTGACCGTTGACGGGTAGAAATCTGATTGATCTGCTGACGAAAGATTCCCGCGCCGAGATTGATCGCTGGATTGCGAAGTATCCAGCGGATCAGAAACAGTCGGCGGTGATGGCGGCGTTGCGTATTGTGCAGGAGCAAAACGAGGGACACTTGACTACCGAGTTGATGGATGCGGTTGCACAATATTTGCAGATGGATCCCATTGCTGTCTATGAAGTAGCCACCTTCTATTCGATGTACGAAATGAAGCCGGTCGGTCGGCATAAAATCTGTGTTTGCACCAATATTTCATGTATGTTGTGCGGATCGGAGGAGATTGTCGAGCACCTGAAGAAAAAGCTGGGGATTGGATTCGGTGAAGTGACGCCTGACGGCCGCTTCTCTCTGAAAGAGGTGGAGTGCCTTGGTGCCTGCGTCGGTGCCCCCATGTTCCAGATCGGTGAGCACTATTACGAACACCTTACCACTGAAAAAGTGGACAGGATTCTGAATGAGATTGATTGAGATGGATGGTTCCGCCGGAGTTGATGAATGAATAACCAGGTCTGTTTTCGAACCCTGCATCTGGATAAGCCATGGACATTGGCGACTTATCAGGGGGCGGATGGTTATGAGGTATTGAAAAAAATCCTCAAGGAGAAAACCGATCCCGATGACATCATCTCCGAATTGAAAACTTCGGCGCTGCGCGGGCGTGGAGGGGCAGGCTTTCCAACCGGACTAAAGTGGAGTTTCATGCCGCGCAATGCACCGGGGGAAAAATATATTCTGTGCAATTCGGATGAGGGGGAGCCGGGTACGTGCAAGGATCGTGATATCCTGCGTTACAATCCACATCAACTCATTGAGGGGATGATTATTGCTGGCTACTGTATTGGCGCCTCTACCGGATATAACTACATCCGGGGGGAGTTCTGGGAGCCGTATGAGCGTTTTGAGGCGGCGTTGGAAGAGGCGCGCGCCGCCGGTTTTCTTGGAAAAAACATACTCGGCTCCGGCTTCGATTTTGATATCCATGTTCATCTCGGTGCTGGTGCTTACGTGTGCGGGGAAGAGACGGCGCTTATCGAGTCCATTGAAGGCAAGAAGGGTCAGCCCCGCTTCAAACCCCCGTTTCCCGCCAGCTACGGACTCTACGGCAGGCCAACCACGATCAACAATACCGAGACGCTGGCATCCGTTCCGGTAATTCTGAAAAATGGCGGCAAGTGGTTCCTTGAACTGGGCAAACCCAATAACGGGGGGAACAAGCTTTTCTGCGTGTCTGGCCATGTCAACAAGCCCGGCAACTATGAGATACCCATGGGAACGCCGTTTGCGGATCTGTTGCAGATGGCGGGTGGTGTAAGGGATGGTCATCAGTTAAAAGCGGTCATTCCCGGTGGCTCCTCCACTCCTGTATTGCCAGCGGAGGTAATGATGGAGGTTACCATGGATTATGATTCCATCGCCAAGGCGGGTTCCATGCTCGGTGCGGGATCCGTCATCGTGATGGATGAGACAACATGCATGGTCAAGGCATTGGCCCGAATCTCCTATTTCTACTATGAAGAGTCCTGCGGGCAGTGTACGCCATGCAGGGAAGGTACCGGGTGGTTGCAACGGGTTGTCAATCGAATAGAGAATGGCCAGGGCCGGCAGGAGGATCTGGATTTGCTGATCGAGGTTGCAGGCGGTATTTCCGGAAAGACCATCTGTGCATTGGGTGATGCAGCAGCAATGCCGGTAAGCAGTTTTGTCACGCGTTTTCGTGATGAGTTTCAGTACCACATCGATCACAAAAAATGCATGGTGTGATGAACGGGCCGACAGGATTGAAAATACAGGAATACGGGACGGGCGATGGCAGATATTGAAATCAACGGCAAGGTGATCAAGGCGCGTGATGGTGCGATGGTGATCGAAGCCGCCGATGAAGCGGGTATTACGATCCCGCGTTTCTGCTATCACGAAAAGTTGTCGGTTGCCGCCAGTTGCCGGATGTGCCTGGTGGAGGTTGAGAAGGCCCCCAAGCCGCTGCCAGCCTGCGCCACCCCCGTAACCGATGGAATGAAGGTCTGGACCAACTCGCCAAAGGCGTTGGCTGCTCAGAAGAATGTCATGGAGTTTTTGTTGATCAATCACCCTCTCGATTGTCCTATTTGCGATCAGGGGGGGGAGTGCGATCTGCAAGATATCGCGGTTGGCTACGGTAGCGATGTTTCCCGTTTCTCGGAGATTAAGCGCGTTGTCAGGAGCAAGGATATCGGCCCGCTGATAGCTACTGACTTTACCCGCTGTATCCACTGTACCCGCTGTGTGCGCTTTGGTCAGGAGATCGCCGGCGTGAAGGAGCTGGGGGCTACTGGCCGTGGAGAACATATGGAGATTGGCACCTACGTGGAGAAGAGTGTCGGCTCCGAATTGTCCGGAAACATCATTGATCTCTGCCCTGTTGGCGCCCTCACATCCAAACCCTTCCGTTTTACCGCCCGGCCCTGGGAGCTGGGTGACATCCTCTCTGTTTCACCGCACGATTGCGTGGGTTCCAACCTGGTGCTGCAGACGCGGCGGAACAGGGTAATGCGCGTTGTGCCTCAAGCCAACGAAGCTATCAACGAAACCTGGATTTCGGATCGGGATCGATTCAGCTATGTTGGGTTGAATAGCAAGGAACGGCTGGACAAGCCAATGATCAAGGTGGAAGATGAGTGGCGTGAAGTTGGTTGGGAAACGGCGCTCGAGCGGGTCGTAAAGGGAATCAGGGATCTGATCAACGGGCATGGGGCGGAGCAGTTCGGTACGCTGATGTCGCCCAGTTCCACTTTGGAGGAGATGTATCTGCTACAGAAGCTGACAAGAGGTCTGGGTAGCGCCAATATCGACCATCGGCTGCGGCAAAGCGATTTCTCCGATCAGGAGTTGCTGCCTCCCTTTCCCTGGCTCGGACAGGAAATCAAACAACTGGAGAAGTTGAATGCAGCGCTGCTGGTTGGCTCCAATGTGCGCAAGGAGCAGCCGATTATCGCCCACCGGTTGCGCAAGGCGGCCGTTTCCGGCGCCAGCGTAATGTTTGTCAATCCCGTCGATTACTCCTTTAACTTTCCCGTTGCAGAGAAATTGATTGGCAATCCGGACCGGATGGTGCGTGTTTTGGCGGGTATAGCGAAAGCATTGCTGGATATCACCGGAGACGTTGCGCCGGAAGGGCTGCAAGTATTGCTGGAAAATGTTTCTGTTGGTGATACGGAGCTGGTTGTCGCAGAGCGCCTCAAGGCAGCGGAAAACTCAACAGTGCTGTTGGGGACCTTGGCCTTGCAGAGTCCTCAACTCTCGTCTTTGCGCGCTTTGTCCGCGCTAATCGCCAAATTGAGTGGCGCCCGCTTCGGGCAACTGCCGGAGGGAGCGAACAGTAGTGGTGGATGGTTGGCCGGAGCGGTGCCGCATCGAGGTCCGGCCGGGGAGGAGGCGGCCGTTGCCGGCGTCAATGCCTCGGTGATGTTTGAGCACCCGCTGCGGGGATACCTGCTGATGGGCGTGGAGCCAGAGTTGGACACTCTTTCTCCTGCCACCTCTGTAAAGATTCTTGAACAGGCATCCTTCGTTGTTTTGATGACTCCCTTTGTCAGCGAACAGATGAAACGGTATGCGGATGTAATCTTGCCGGTTTCACCTTTCTCGGAAACATCCGGGACATTTGTGAATATCGAGGGCCGCTGGCAAAGTTTTTCCGGCGCAGTTGTGCCGTTGGGTGAATCTCGGCCTGCATGGAAGGTGCTACGGGTTCTTGGCAATTTGTTCGATTTGCAAGGGTTCGATTATACATCGAGCGAACAGGTGCGCGACGAGCTGAAAGCCTCGTGTGAACAAATCGAGCCATCGTCCAGGGTTACATGGCGTTGTCCCACCAGTCTCGATGCGGATTCCACCGGTTTGCAGCGGATTGGCGAGGTGCCGATTTATGCGGCCGATGCGCTGGTCCGGCGTTCGGAGCCTCTCCAGAATACACAAGATGCCATGGCGGCCGCCGTCTACGTCAATGAGTCGGTAGCAACGGGTTTGGGGCTGGCCGATGGTGATGTTGCCCAGGTGAGGCAGGGCGGAGATTCCATCTGGCTGCCGGTGGTGATTGATGAAAGGGTCGCTGACGGTTGTGTGATTGTTCCAGCTGCACTGGCGGAAACGGCGGGGCTTGGGGCAATTTATGGTTCTGTCGATATCAGCAAAAACTGAGATTAAATAAAAGCGGATGGATGATTGATGCTTGATGCACTACTGACATTGGTGATTGTGCTGCTCAAGATCGTGGCGCTGCTTGTTCCGCTTATGGTTGCGGTCGCCTACCTGACCTTTGCAGAGCGTAAAATCATTGGATATATCCAGGGGCGCGTAGGGCCTTTGCACGTTGGGCCACGGGGATGGCTTCAACCTATCGCTGATGCGGTCAAACTGATTTTCAAGGAGATCATCATTCCGGCCGGAGCCAACCGGTTTCTGTTTTTGCTTGCGCCCATGCTTGCCATGGGGCCGTCGATAGCCGCATGGGCGGTGATGCCTTTTGGTGACAATTTATATGTCACCGATATCGATGCAGGGCTGCTGTACGTCCTGGCGGTCACCTCTTTGAGTGTTTACGGGATCATTATCGCCGGCTGGGCATCGAACTCCAAATATGCGTTTCTGGGCGCGCTGCGCTCTGCTGCTCAGGTGGTTTCCTATGAAATCGCAATGGGTTTTGCGCTGGTTGGTGTACTACTGGCAGCCGGCAGCATGAATCTGCGGGAAATTGTTCTTTCCCAGGAGGGGAGTTTGCTGCATTGGTTCTGGTTGCCATTGCTTCCGTTGTTTGTGGTCTATTTTATCGCGGGTCTTGCCGAGACCAACCGGGCTCCCTTTGACCTTGCCGAGGGGGAGTCCGAGATTGTTGCGGGGTTCCATGTTGAGTATTCAGGGATGAGTTTCGGTGTGTTCTTCCTTGCTGAATATGCCAACATGATCCTCATTTCCATGTTGACATCGCTGATGTTTCTCGGCGGCTGGCTTTCGCCCTTTCAGGGGATTCCGTTGTTGGAAAGTCTGTTTTCCTGGGTGCCGGGCATTGTCTGGCTCCTGTTGAAAACCTCTTTTTTCCTGCTGCTGTTTTTATGGATACGTGCTACTTTTCCACGCTATCGCTATGATCAGCTGATGCGCTTGGGATGGAAGATACTGATACCAATTACGATTGTTTGGTTGCTGGTGGTTGGTGCGGCGGTAGTGGGCGGGCTTGGTCCCTGGTTTGATGGCGCTTGATGGTGGGCAGGAGTTTTGAAATGAAAGCATTGGGCCGTTTTTTCAAGAGTCTTTTCCTGCTGGAGCTGCTGCAGGGCTTACGGTTGACCGGGCGTTATCTGCTGGACCGGAAGGTGACTATCATCTACCCGGAAGAAAAGACGCCCCAGTCGCCGCGATTCAGGGGGCTGCATGCGCAGCGCCGCTACCCCGGTGGCGAGGAGCGTTGCATAGCATGCAAGCTTTGTGAAGCGATTTGTCCTGCCATGGCGATTACGATTGAGGCCGAGCCACGCCAGGATGGCAGCCGGCGGACATCCCGTTACGATATTGACTTGAGCAAGTGCATTTTTTGCGGCTTTTGTGAAGAGTCCTGTCCGGTAGATGCTATCGTGGAGACGCGTGTTTTCGAATATTTTGGTGAAAAGCGCAGCGATCTTGTTAAAAGCAAAAAGGATCTGCTGGAAGTTGGAGCGCAGCACGAGGCGCAGATTGCTGCGGATCGTGCGCAAGATGCACCTTATCGTTAACTGACGGAAACAGGATTCAGATGAATTTCGAGCAGCTCCTTTTCTACTTGTTCGCCGCAGCCTTGCTGGGTTCCGCCCTGATGGTGATTACCCTGCGTAATCCGGTGCATGCGGCGTTATCTCTGGTGCTCACCTTTTTTTCCGGCGCTGCCCTGTGGCTGTTGCTGGAGGCGGAGTTTCTCGCTATCACGCTTGTCCTGGTTTACGTCGGGGCGGTGATGGTGCTGTTTCTGTTCGTGGTGATGATGCTCGATATCAATCTGGCTCAGTTGCGGGAGGGTTTCGTCAAGTTGTTGCCGGTTGGGGTCGTTGTGGCATTGCTGGTTATCGGGATGATGGTCTATGTGGTCGGGCCGGGGAACTTTGGTCTCGAGAAATTTGCTGAGCCGGTGGGGCACTCCGCCGACTACAGTAACACGAAGGAGTTGGGCCGGGTTCTCTACACCGTGTATGTCTATCCGTTTGAGATTGCGGCGGTGATTTTGCTGGTGGCCATTATCGCTGCAATTTCCCTGGCGCTGCGCAAACGGCCACAGGGCAAACGCCAGGATCCGGATCTGCAGATTGCTGTGCGCAAGAAAGACCGGTTGCGCATCGTGGCCAATAACCCCAAAGGGCAACCAGGGTCAAACGCAGGGGACAAGAAATGATTGCACTGTCTGATTATCTGATTCTGGCGGCAATCTTGTTTGGTATCAGTGTTGCCGGCATTTTTCTCAATCGAAAAAACATTATTGTTTTGCTGATGTCGATTGAGTTGATGTTGCTTGCGGTCAACATTAACTTTATTGCCTTCTCCCACTATCTTGGTGACATCGCAGGCCAGGTATTTGTGTTCTTCATTCTTACCGTAGCGGCTGCGGAGGCGGCCATCGGGCTTGCGATTCTGGTGGTGCTGTTCCGCAACAAACACACCATCAATGTCGAAGATCTGGATTCGCTGAAAGGATAGCGCCGTGGCTGATAATATGCAAAATATCTATCTCACCGTAGCGCTGGCTCCTTTGGTTGGCGCGATTGTCGCCGGTCTTTTTGGACGTTTTATCAGTCGTTCCGTAGCGCATACCGTGACAATTGCCGGCGTTGCTGTCTCTGCAGCGTTGTCGCTATATGTATTCAAGCATATCGTTATCGATGGTGGAGAGCCTTTCAACGGCGCGGTCTACACCTGGATGGTCAGTGACGGGGTTCGTTTCGAGGTGGGGTTCTTGGTCGATTCCCTGACGGCCATGATGATGGTCGTGGTAACTTGGGTCTCCCTGATGGTGCACATCTATACCATTGGCTATATGCATGACGATCCGGGGTACAAACGTTTTTTCAGCTACATCTCCCTGTTCACTTTCTCAATGCTGATGTTGGTGATGTCCAACAACTTTATGCAGCTGTTTTTTGGCTGGGAGGCCGTCGGTCTGGTCTCCTATTTGCTGATCGGTTTCTGGTATAAGAGACCTACGGCGATCTTCGCGAATCTGAAGGCTTTCCTGGTCAACCGCGTGGGTGATTTCGGTTTTCTGTTGGGAATAGCTGCCGTATTGATGTATTTCAACAGCCTGGACTATGCCGATGTGTTTTCGGCAGCGCCCATGATGGCAGATATGACCATTCAGGTAATCCCCGGTGTTGAATGGTCGTTGATGACAGTGATCTGCATCCTTCTGTTTATTGGTGCGATGGGCAAGTCTGCTCAGGTTCCTCTGCATGTCTGGTTGCCGGACTCCATGGAGGGTCCAACGCCCATTTCAGCTCTGATCCATGCCGCAACGATGGTTACTGCGGGTATATTCATGGTGGCGAGAATGTCGCCACTGTACGAGTTGTCTACGACTGCACTGACGGTGGTTCTGGTTGTCGGTTCGATAACAGCTCTGTTCATGGGCATTCTGGGTATTATTCAGAACGATATCAAAAGGGTGGTTGCTTACTCTACGCTCTCGCAGTTGGGCTACATGACGGTTGCCCTGGGGGCTTCAGCCTACGCTGCAGGCGTGTTTCACTTGATGACACATGCTTTTTTCAAGGCATTGCTGTTTCTGGCTGCGGGTTCAGTGATTATCGGCATGCACCATGAACAGGATATTCGCAAGATGGGCGGCATAAAAAAATACATGCCAATCACTTACTGGACGATGCTGATTGGTTCTCTGGCGCTGATTGGCTTCCCAGGGTTTGCAGGGTTCTTTTCAAAGGATGCCATCATTGAAGCCGTGCACCTTTCACAGACGCCCGGTGCAGGATTTGCCTATTTTGCCGTGCTCGTCGGCGTGTTCATCACTGCCTTCTACAGTTTCCGGATGTTCTTTCTGGTATTCCACGGAGAAGAGCGGATGGATAAACATGCCCGGGAGCATCTGCATGAGACGCCCTGGGTCGTAACGGGGCCGCTGATCGCGCTGGCGGTTCCATCAGTCGTTGTTGGTGCGATATTCATCGGCCCCATGCTGTTTGGTGATTTTTTCAACGGGGCCATTTTCGTAAGTCCCGAGCGTGACGTGCTTGGCAAGCTTGGGGAAAATTTCCACGGCTGGTTTGCTTTTATCTTGCATGGCCTGGCAACGCCGGCACTCTATCTCGCCATGGCGGGTGTGGGTGCTGCCTGGTTTCTGTATATGAAACGGCCCGATATTCCAGAGATGATTAAGGCGCGTGCTGGCGTGGTTTACACCGTTTTGGAGCATAAATACGGATTTGACGATTTTAACGATAAGGTCGTTGCCGCCGGAAGCCGGGCACTGGGCAGGCTGTTATGGCAAGTGGGTGATGTCAAGTTGATCGATGGATTTGTTGTCAATGGCACGGCGAAAGGTGTGGGATGGCTCTCTGCTGTGATAAAGCACATTCAAACGGGTTTTCTTTACCACTATGCCTTTGCAATGTTTGTGGGATTGTTTGCTTTGATAGCTCTCTTTGTCTTTTGAATGGAACACAATATCTATAAAGGTGGGAATGCATGTCCTCTGAACTGCCACTCCTGAGTCTGGTTGTCTGGACACCGATCATAGGTGGCCTGTTGGTGCTGGCCATAGGTAGTGGCAAGCATGTGCTGGAGGCCCGGGTAGTGGCGCTACTGGTGGCATTGCTCACGTTTGCCATTTCGATACCCCTGTATGTTCAGTTTGATTCCAACTCTTTCCAGATGCAGTTTGTCGAGCTATACCCCTGGATAGAGCGCTTTAATATCAACTACCACTTGGGGGTAGATGGTATCTCCATGCCCCTGGTTATACTCACCACCTTTACCACTGTATTGGTGATACTGGCCGGGTGGGAGGTGATTCAGTATAAACCTGCCCAGTACATGGCTGCTTTTCTCATCATGGAAGGGTTGATGAATGGCGTATTTGCCGCGCTGGATGGCATGTTGTTTTACGTGTTTTGGGAGGCTTTGTTAATCCCGATGTTCGTGGTGATCGGGATTTGGGGCGGGCCGCGGCGAGTATATGCCACAATCAAGTTTTTTCTGTACACTTTTCTGGGATCGGTATTTATGCTGGTCTCATTGATCTATATGTATTTCCAGGCCGACAGTTTTGCCATTCTGGATTTTCATGCCTTGAAGTTGGGTCTGACGGCGCAAATTCTGATTTTTCTTGCTTTCCTGCTGGCCTTCGCGGTAAAGGTTCCCATGTGGCCGGTTCATACCTGGCTACCGGATGCCCACGTGGAAGCGCCTACCGGGGGATCGGTGATTCTGGCGGCTATTATGCTCAAGTTGGGGGCGTACGGTTTCTTGCGTTTCAGCTTGCCTATAACCCCCGACGCCAGTCATGAGCTTGACTGGCTCATGATAACCCTTTCCCTGATAGCGGTGGTATATATCGGCTTTGTTGCGCTGGTGCAAAAGGATATGAAGAAGCTGATAGCCTATTCGTCGATATCGCATATGGGGTTTGTCACCCTTGGCTTTTTTATCGCATTTACCATTTTCGAGAACACCGGTAGCTGGAACGGTGCGGCGATGGGGATAGAGGGCGCTATCGTGCAGATGATTTCCCACGGTTTTATTTCGGCAGCGATGTTTTTGTGTATCGGTGTGTTATATGACCGGATCCACAGCAGGGAGATTAGCGCTTATGGTGGTGTGACCAACACCATGCCTACCTTCGCTGCATTTGCAGTACTGTTCGCCATGGCCAATGCCGGTTTACCGGGTACATCCGGATTTGTTGGGGAGTTCATGGTGATATTGAGTGCTTTCAAAGCCAATTTCTGGTTCGCCTTTTTGGCAGCCTTGACGTTGATTATCGGCGCTGCCTACACATTGTGGATGGTAAAACGTGTTTTCTTTGGTGAAGTGGCCAACGAAAATGTAGCTGCTCTCAAAGATATCAATGCACGCGAATTTATCATTTTGACCGTTTTGGCGGTTGCTGTGCTGTTCTTTGGAATTTATCCCGCTCCGCTGTTGGATGTGATGAGTGTTTCTGTCCAGCACCTGCTTGAACATATTGCTCAATCCAAGTTGTAATCAGAGTGCCTGCTATGGAATTTGAAATACCGAAAATGAGCGCTGCTCTTCCCGAGATGTTCGTCCTTGGCATGGCCTGTCTGATATTGGTCATCGATCTGTTTTTGACCGATAAAAACCGGATTATCACCTATCTGCTGGCCCAGGCAACGCTGGTGGGTGCGGCGATTGCCTCGTTGGGTTATCAGTTTGGCAGCCCGGAGATCGCGTTCAACGGGAGTTTTATTCGTGATGCGATGGGCGACACGTTGAAAGTATTTATTTATCTTTCGGTTTTTGTCGTCTTTCTCTATTCGCGCTCTTATCTGCAGGCACGTAACTTATTCAGGGGCGAGTTTTTTGTACTGGGGTTGTTTGGTGTTTTGGGCATGATGATTATGGTGTCCGCGCACAGCTTGCTGACACTCTATCTCGGTCTGGAGCTGCTATCCCTGTCGATGTATGCGCTAGTGGCGATGAATCGCGACTCCAGCTACTCATCAGAAGCGGCAATGAAATATTTTGTTCTGGGTGCCCTGGCTTCCGGGATGTTGTTGTACGGTATGTCGATGCTTTATGGCGTGACCGGATCGCTCGAGTTGTCTCAAATCAGCGCAGGTGTTGCAACCGCCGGTGCCGGGAATATGGTATTGGTGTTTGGCCTCGTGTTTACAGTCGTTGGCCTGGCATTCAAGCTTGGAGCGGTTCCGTTTCACATGTGGGTTCCGGATGTCTATCACGGTTCCCCTACAGCAGTGACGGTGTATATCGGCAGTGCACCGAAAATTGCTGCTTTTGCCATGGTCATGCGGTTGCTGGTTGACGGCCTTGAAGGGTTGCAGGAGCATTGGCAAGGGATGCTCGTGATTCTGGCAATATTGTCTTTGGCGTTAGGTAATATCACCGCTATAGCCCAGACCAATATCAAGCGCATGCTTGCCTATTCCACCATTGCCCACGTTGGTTATCTGCTATTGGGCGTGCTTAGTGGCTCTGATAGTGGTTATGCCTCGGCCATGTTTTATACCATTGTCTATGCGCTTATGAGCCTCGGTGGTTTTGGAATGATAATGTTGCTTAGCCGGACGGGATTCGAGGCCGACAGGCTGGATGATTTCAAGGGGCTGAACGAGCGCAGTCCCTGGTTTGCCTTCATGATGCTGATTCTTATGTTTTCTATGGCCGGGGTGCCCGTATTCCTTGGCTTCTGGGCCAAACTGTCCGTGCTGTCTGCAGTCGTGGAAGCGGAAATGGTCTGGCTTGCCGCCGTTGCGGTGGTGTTCTCGATTATTGGTGCATTCTACTACCTGCGCGTTGTTAAACTCATGTATTTTGACAAGCCCGAAGACAATACCCCCATTGACAGCGAGTTTGATGTCCGCGTGATGTTAAGTGCAAATAGCCTGGCTATCCTGGTTCTTGGGTTGTTCCCGGGGGCGTTAATGAGTTTGTGTGTCAACGCCTTTGCCTTGTGACTATGCCGGATTTCTCTTTTGCGTTGGCAGGGGTAGGTGTCGATGGAATCCCGCCAACGTCGCCAGAGAAATCAGTGGGAGGTCGCGGCTCCGCCGGAGCGGAATCGGAAAAGTGCGCGACGGCGCTGCCTCATCCTTATACAGGTCCAGCCACCGTGTTGAAAAAACCTTTCTGGTAAGTGCGTGTCGGCTTGGGTTGCAATGTTGTAACCGTGCTACCCGTTATTCCACTTTGTTTTTTTCCCCAACTGCTATATCATATCCGACTTCCGTTTGGGCCGTTAGCTCAGTTGGTAGAGCACCGGACTTTTAATCCGATGGTCCCGCGTTCGAGTCGCGGACGGCCCACCATTTTTTGCATAACGACGAGGGTTCTGGCTAGGGCAGGGGGTATCTGACGGTTTTTTTGTGCTCAGGTGTTATAATCGAGCCGATCCACCATGGAAAATACGAAGCGTCGTCTATCATGGATGGTTAATTGCGATGGATTCAGATAGTTCGTACCGGAAGTGTGCTTGCGGGGATGGAGGACCTGTCGTATTGAGAGCAAGGGGTGCTTTTAGGGATTATTGATGAATATTGACGCGATAAAAACAGCCTATCGGCGCTATGCTCGCGTTTATGATGTTGTTTTTGGTCCCATATTTCACCCAGGACGCAAAACCATCATATCAGCGCTGGATTGTCATCCGGGAGATGCCATTTTGGAGGTTGGGGTTGGTACCGGATTGTCATTGCCGCTATATCCAGATGATGTCAAAGTCACGGGTATCGATATTTCCACCGAGATGTTGAACAAGGCGCGTCGGCGGGTAGATCGGGAGGAGCTGACCCATGTTGAAGCTGTTCTGGAGATGGATGCCGAACAGATGCAGTTCAGGGACAACGGCTTTGACAAAGTTGTGGCAATGTATGTGGTTTCCGTCGTTCCCGATCCCGTCCAGTTGGTGAGAGAGATGGCAAGAGTGTGTAAGCCGGAGGGGGATATTTTTATCGCCAACCATTTCCGATCGACCAATCCGTTACTAAGATCCGTTGAAAATCTTCTTGCGCCCCTGTCTAAGCTGGCTGGCTTTCGGCCTGACTTTGATCTGGATGATTTTCTTCAGAAAACGGGACTGGAAGTTGTGGAGATCCGTAGTGTCAATCTTTTTGGTTATTGGAAAGTGCTCCGCTGCCGGAATGTTGGTTGACAGGAATTGACAAGGAAGGTAACCGGGTTGGTGGGGGAGGAGCGGTTACCTTTCGGCATGGCACTCCGTTTTTACTTTGCATGACTCTTGTGCGCCTGCGCCGACGTAGCTCAGTTGGTAGAGCAACTGATTCGTAATCAGTAGGTCGGAGGTTCGACTCCTCTCGTCGGCACCATCTTTGATTTCAATAAGTTACACAATCAGAATGCCATGAAAGGGCAACTCCTGTACTCCTGTGGTTTCCACATGGAGGAAGGTTCATGGCAAAAAAATATGCGGTCGTTTCGACCAGGGGTGGCGTAGGAAAAACTACACTGACGGCCAATCTCGGCGGAACCCTTGCCGACATGGACCAGAAAGTGTTGTTTATCTGTATTAGTTTTGATTTGATCTGACACATCACTTGAAAAAGTGAGGGTTACCGCAACACCATACAGTTGGTAAAACCACAAAATATCCAGTATTTCAGGCCAGAGATTTACGTGGCGCAGTCGGCTGGATAAACACTTTTAGTCATGTAACTATTCAGCATGGTATGAAACAGGCCGGTAACTGTTCAGATTGCCCCTGAAATTCGTCAGTTCAAGGCGAAAAATGGGAGTTTACGCGTGTAAATGACCATTTTTCAACGCAGAAATGGCGGATTTCAGGGGTGAGCTGAATAGTTACCTTAGTCATTCAATATAATCCACTCCAATGTTCCGACTGAGTTCATCGTGATAGTACTTGTATTTCACTACGCTCTCGATACCGTGACAATCAATACAAAAAGCTTGTTTGATGTTTTTATGCCGCAAAAAACTGCTGAGAACATTGCCTTTCCGATTCACCGTAGTCTGTGATGCTGTTTGTGATTTGTCCGCAGTCCAGTGATGGGGTTCGTGGCAGGTGATGCAGGCAATGGAACCAAATTCCTCTATTTCTCCAGACTCGTTCACCAACGGCATCTCCTCCGGCCTGGAGCGCAGCACGAGCTCTTTGCGCGGATGGCTGAAATATTGGACCGTGGCTTTTTCAGCGATGCCCTTTTCACGATGGCAATCGAGACAAATCCTGTCCCGCTCCAACGCATATTCCTCACCGCTCCAGGGCCGGAACGCCCCCGCGTACAAGGATGGTGCCCGGCCATCGCCACGGTGCATGGTGTGGCAGCCGCCACACACCCCCGCCTTGCGCGGCGAAATGTCGAAGCGGTTCCTGGTCTCGGGGGCGGTGACGCGCAAATCGTGATCGCTGTCGGCCACCGCATCGTAGCCGTCGTGGCAGAAGCTGCACAGTCTCCCCTCCCGGTGATCGAATTTCAGCAGGGGGGTGCCCGGTACTGCATCATGAGGTACATGACAGGTCAGGCAGGTGATTTTCTCTATCTTCTCATCCCCCATTCGTACCGGCTGCTCCAGTTTCATGTCCACGGGATGAACCCCCTTGCGGCGCGCCTCTTCCCGATTGCCTGCGTAGTGCCGCCGGTGACACTCGATGCACAGTCTGCTGT
>WFVH01000084.1 GCA_015491735.1 Gammaproteobacteria bacterium | reverse complement strand
CGCCACCTGGTTGAGAACGCCTTTGCACGTCTTGAACATTTTCGGTCAATCGCTACACGATATGACAAATTGAAGAGAAACTATCACAGTATGGTTGCATTGGCCTGCGGATTCTTATGGCTACCAATGTGAAACGTCAACAGACCCTAGCATCAGCAGCAACGCGCTATAGTTTAATATCTTCTTCATAGTCATATTTTTCTCCAACATTTAAGTGTGGCATAAAAGGCGATGCCACGAACGCCTAACCGGATAGCCCGGGACCGCCATTTTGTAACTGTTCACCTCGCCCCTGAGATAGGGCACGGATTCAGGAGCGGGTCGAGCCGTTATACCATTTTTTTACATCTTCCAGAATCAGGTAGTTGATCGGCACCAGCAGCAGGGTGATGAAGGTGGCGAACAGGATTCCAAATCCCAGTGAAACTCCCATCGGGATGAGGAACTGCGCCTGGGTGCTTTTTTCGAAGATCAGCGGCAGCAGGCCGGCGAAGGTGGTCAGGGAGGTGAGCCAGATGGCGCGGAAGCGGGCGCTGCCGGCGGTGGTGATCGCCTCCATTACCGGTACCCCTTCGCGCCGCCGCCGGTTGATGTAGTCCACCAGTACCAGGCTGTCGTTGACCACGACGCCGGACAGGGCCAGCATTCCCAGCATGCTGGAGATGCTGAGGGTCATGTCCATAATCATGTGGCCGAGGATGGCGCCCACGGTGCCGAACGGGATCACTGCCATGACGATCAGTGGCTGGCTGTAGGAGCGGAAGGGGATGGCCAGCAGGGCGTAGATGACGAACAGCACGAACAGTACGCCGATCTTCAGGCTGTGCATGGACTCCTGCTGTTCCCGCTCTTCGCCCTCCAGGCTGTATTCGATACCCGGATAGTTTTTCAGCAGCTCGGGCAGCAGCCGGTTGAGATCCCGCTTTATCGCTTCCAGATCGGTGCTCTCCTTGTTGGCGTCGGCGCGGATGTTGATGGTGCGTTTGCCGTCGATGCGGGTGATGCGCGCGGGACTCTGGCCGCTGGTTGCGGTGGCCACTTCGGTGAAGGGCAGTTCGGTGCCGTCGGCGGTGCGGATGCTCATCGCCTCCAGCGCCGCGATGGTGTGCCGCTGCTGCTCGGGGTAGCGCAGCACCACCCGCACCTCTTCTCCGTCGCGCTGGATGCGCTGCACCTCATGGCCGAAAAATCCCTGCCGCACCTGACGGGCCAGGTCGGCCTGGGTCAGACCCAGTAGCTGTGCCTGTGGCTTGATGGTCAGCTGAATCTCCTCCTTGCCGCCCTCCAGGGTGCTGTGGATGTCGAACAGGCCGGAGTATTCGCGCAGCCGCTGTTGCAGCGTGTCGGCAATGCCGGCGAGCTGTTGTGTGTTGCTGCCGCTGAGCTGAATGTCGATGGGCTCTCCCGCGTGGCCGATCTCGGCGCGGAACGAGATCTCCTGTACTCCGGGAATGGTGCCGATGTTGTTGCGCCACTCCCGCACCAGCTCTGCGCTGGTGATCTCCAGTTTGCGCTGCTCCGGCGGGATGATCTCGAATATCACCCTGCCGATGTGGGAGTCGATCAATCCGCCCCCTTTCCAGCCGGTGGTGGAGATGATGTCGCGGATGATGCTTTCACCCGTTTCGGGATCGGTGTATTTGTCGCGCAGTTTCTCCGCCTCTTCGGTAAAGCGGGTGACATGTTTCAGGGTTATCTCGTAAGGGGTACCGGGTGGCATGGTGAGCACGGCGCGGGCGGTTTCACTCTGCACCCGCGGGAAAAACACATAACTGAGATGGCCGCCCAGCACCAGGCTGAAGATGATTAGGCTGACGCCGATAAACAGCGACAGACTCAGATAGCGGCGCTGCAGTGCGGTTTTCAGCAGCGGGCGGTAGAGGGTTTCGATGGCCCGTTCAAAACCGTCGGCGATGCTCCCCTGTACGCGCGCCAGCAGCTTCATCCAGCGCTGCCGCGGGGGCTCGCTGCTGAGATGTTTGAGATGGGCCGGCAGGATCAGCTTGGACTCCACCAGCGAAAACAGCAGTACCGGAATGACGATGGCGGGGATCTGGGCGAAGATCTGGCCGCGTACCCCCTCGACCATGAACAGTGGCAGGAAGGCGGCGACGGTGGTGAGAATACCGAAGGTGACCGGCACCGCCACCTCCTGGGCACCGTCGATGGCGGCGCTGAGTCCGCTCTTGCCCCGTTTGCGATGGGTGTAGATATTCTCGCCGGTAACAATGGCATCATCCACCACGATGCCGAGCACCACAATGAAGGCGAACACACTGATCAGGTTGATGGTCACCCCCAGCTCGGGCGCCAGCGCCAGTGCTCCCATGAAGCTGATGGGGATGCCGACCACCACCCAGAACGCCACCGCCAGGCGCAGGAACAGGGCCAGCAGCAGGAAGATGATGATCCCGCCCTGCAGCGCGCTGTTGGTCAGGGTGCCGATGCGCGACTTGATATAGCGGGAGCGGTCGTGGGTGTAGCTGAGAGTGACGCCCGGCGGCATGGTCGCCGCCGCCTGTGCCACATACTGCTTGACAGTGTCGCCCACCTCCAGCGCGCTCTGGTTGCCGACCCGGTAGACCTCGATGGCCACCATCGGCTGGTGGTTGAACTCCGCCTTCAGCGGCACGTCCTCAAAGCCGTCCCGGACTGTGGCGATGTCGCCCAGGGTCAGCCGGGTGCCGTCGGCCCCGGTAATCACGGGAATGGCGGCAAACTCCTGCTGCCGGTAGGCCTGGCTGCGGGTGCTGAGCAGGATCTCGCCGGCCCGGGTCTTGAGCGCCCCGGCCGACATATCCAGGGAGCTGTTCTCTATCGCCCGGGCAACATCGTCAAACTTCAAGCCGTACTGCTTCAGGGTGTGTTCCGCGATTTCGATGCTGATCTCGTAGGGGCGGACCCCGATCAGCTCCACCTGGGATATAGCAGGCAGGGCCCGCAGCTCATCACGCACCCGCTCGCCAAGCTGGCGCAGTTCGCGCTCCGGCAGTTCGCCGGCGATCACCACATCGATCACCTCCTTGCGCTGCTCCACCAGATTGACCACCGGGCGTTCGATCTCGGCCGGGAAGGTGCTGATGGCATCGACGCGGCTCTTGATATCCCCCAGCATGTCGCGGGCGTTGTAGCCCCGTTCAATCTCCACAATGACCGTGGCGACATCCTCCATCGCCACCGCGGTGATCTGCTTGACCCCCTCCAGATTGCGCAGTGCATCCTCCAGCCGCAGCACCACGGCGGACTCCACATCGCCAGGGGTTGCGCCACGAAAGGGTACGTTGATGCGCACCATATCGGCTTCAAAGCTGGGGAATATCTCCAGCGGAATACGCTGGCTGATGGCCATGGCACCCAGCGCCAGGATCAGTACCATCAGCAGATTGGCCGCCACGTCGTTGCGGGCAAACCAGGCGATCATTGCGTTCAATGGTGCTCCCCGGTGCGGTGGGAGCTCTCCACCCGGCGGCCGATCAGGCTGCTGCTGACCGGGCTGACGACCAGTCGGGCGCCCTCCTGGAGATCGCCCTCTATCACCGTCTGCCTGCCATCCCGCCAGATGATTTCGACCTCATGCTGCTGCAACCGGTCGTCGCTGTCGACAGTGAAAATGGTATCGCCGGAGTGCAGGGCGCTGTCGGGAACCACAAACACCCTTTCCAGGGTGCGCCCCTCGATATCCGCCTCCACAAACTGGCCGATCTTCAGTGGTGGCTGGCCCGGTTTACGGCGGGCGTAGGGGTCATCCACCCGGGCGATCACGAAGGTCTGCTGACTGCGCTGGTCGATGGCCCCTTCGGAGCGGACAATCCGGGCGGGCCAGGCGTAGTGCCGGCCTCCGATGGTCGCCCGGATAGTGGCTTCCGGTCCCGTGGAGGAGGGTTTTTTCTGCTCCGGATACAGCTCCGGAATGGTGACGAACTCCAACTGCCGATTGCTCAGCGGCAGCCGTACCTCGATGAAATCCACCGCATAGATTTTGCCCACGACCGTGCCGGGGTTGAGAAATTGCCCCCGATCCGCCTGCTTCTCCAGCAGCCGGCCCGCATAGGGAGCGCGAATCCGGGTGCGTTGCAGATTGAGCCTGGCCTGCTCCAACTGGGCTTCGGCCGCGGCGACTGCGGCCTGCTCACTTTGCAACTGGGGTTTGCGCAGCGCCAGTTGATTGGGTTCGCCCGGTTCACCCAGCCGCTCCCAGTCACGCCGGGCCTGCTCCGCGCGGGCCTGCTCCTGCGCCAGCCGCAGCCGGGCCTGGGCCAGATTGGATTCCGCGATGGTGATGGCGGCCCGGTAATCACGCGGATCGATCTTCAACAGCAGATCCCCGGCCTTGAAAAAACTGCCGGGATTGAAGCGCGGAGAGACCTCCACCACGGTACCGGAAACCTGCGCTATCAGGGTGGTTTCGGTGTGCGGCCGGGTAGTGCCCTGGCTGGTGATCCGGATCGGGAAATCCTGCCGCTGCAGCGGTATCACCTCTACGCTGACCGTTTCCACAACCGGCCTTTTCCGCTCGGGCTCGGGCCGATTGATGATGGCCAGCCAGGCAATCGCGGCACTGATCAGCAGTACCAGCAGGGGGAGCAGAAATCTGGGGAGTTTATTCATGCCAATTCCCATGGAGGTCGCAGGCTGGCCCTTGGGTGGTTAGTAAGCAGGGTTTTGTAAAGGGTTTGTTGATTGCTAATGAACCAGTTTTATCTCCAGATGACAGCCTACCGCCTCGGCGTATTTTTTGAGGGTCGCAATTGATGGTGAATGGCGGCCACTGGTCAGTGAGGACTCAAGTCTTGTTACTGCTGGTGGCTTTGTCCCCATGCGCTCCGCAACATCGGCCTGGCTCAAGCCAGCCTCCTTACGTGCCCTTAGCATCTCTCTCAACAGATGGAATTCGGGTTCCAACTCCTCGTATTCCTTGCGCACAGACTCTCTACTCAGTGCCTTTTGTTTCAATTGACTATGACTCACGGGTTAATACCTCTTTCATTCTGTGAAGTGCCACTTCCAGCTCTTTCCTTGGGGTTTTTTGTGTTTTTTTGATAAACAGGTGCAACATGACAATTCGTTTTCCAACTCTGGTGCAATAGAATATACGTGCAATTCCCTCTTTTCCCTTCACTCGCAGCTCGAATAGACCACCTTCAATTGCCCTGGTATGCGGCATGCCCAGATTGGAGCCAAATTCCACCATCAGATCTGTCAGATGAAGATAGCGGGCAAGAAGGCTAGCCGGGAGTTTCAATATCTCTTTTTCAAGCCTGGGGTTGTAATATTCTATTCTATGCTCCAGCTCATGCGTCGATAGTAACATATTTGTTATCGGCAATCAAACTGGATTCCTGAGCCGAGTGTCGGGTAACTTATGCAAGTTTTATCTTTCTGCAGTTTGTGGCAAGTGGAATGGAAACAGCTCGATCACTCTGCCTCGGCGCTGACAACATCAGCAAAATCCCCACCCAGGGCAAGATGGAGATCGATACGGCTCTGCAGGCGCTGGTTACGGATCTGCAACAGCGTGCTGCGGGCGTTGAACAGCCGCCGCTGTGCCTCCAGCCAGGTGGTTATATCGACAAGTCCGGCGCGGTATTGCTCAGCTGCCAGTTGTTCTGATTCCCTGGCCTCCTCCACCGCTTTCTGCAACGCCTGCTGTTGCGTCTCCAGCAGCGGGGCGGCTGCCAGTGCGGTTTCCACTTCGCGAAAGGCGTTGAGCACTGTCTGTGCGTACTGGTTCATTGCCTGGTCGGCGTTGGCCCGGGCCAGTTGCTGGTTTGCTTTCAGCCGTCCTCCCTGAAACAGCGGTGCTGTGATGCCGCCGACGATGCTCCAGATCAACCGTTCGCTGTCCAGCAGGCTGTTTAACTCATCACTGCCGGCTCCGCCGCTGGCGGTCAGCTGAATGCGTGGCAAGCGGTTTTTTGCAGCCTGGCTTGCCCGTTCATCGGCAGCCAGCAAGCGGCTTTCCGCCGCGATCAGATCCGGCCGCCGCATCAACAGTTCAGAGGGGAGTCCGGCCGGTACCGGGCGCAGCCGGAGCGGCAGCTTGTCCGGCAGATTGATCTGGCCGGAGGGATAGCGTCCCAGCAGAGCCTGCAGGGTGCGCAGTTCGTTGTCAAGATGGATCCGCTGCGCGGCCAGCTGGCTCTCCGCGCTGGCCAGATTGCTGCGCGCCAGCCGTACATCCAGGGCGCTGCCAAGACCGGCACGATAACTCTCCCGGGCGCTCTCCAGCAGCTTGCGGTAGTTGGCCGCGGTCTGTTGAAACAGTTTCAGTTGCTGCTGCGCCTCGATGCTGTTGAACCAGCCGCGGCTGATATTGGCGGCCAGTGACAGGCGTGCGGCACGGTAGTCGGCCTCGCTGGCTACCAGCTCCAGGGTGGCTGCCTGGGCCTGGTGGCCGAGACGGCCCCAGAGATCGGCCTCCCAGCGGATCTCCAGACCACTCTGGAAGTAGTTGCCGATGCCGGAGATGACATTGCCGCCAACAACGGTGCTGCGTTTGGCCCGGCTGGCGCTGAGTGAAGCGGCAATCTGCGGGGCTTGATCGGCGCCACTGATGATGGCGCTGGCGCGGGCGGCGGCAATCCGCGAGGCGGCGCTGCGCAGATCGAAATTGTTGCCCACCGCCTCGCTGATCAGCGAGGCCAGTGCGGGGTCGGTGAAGCTCTCCTGCCAGACAGCATCTCCACCTGATTCCCGGGAGTGCTGAACCAAAGAGGCCGCTTTCCACTCCGACGGCGTTGCCGGCAGATTTTGGGGGCTGCGGTAGGGTTGCAGCAGGCTGCAGCCGGAAAGTGAGGCCAGCAGAAAAAGCAGGGCAAGACGGTTCACTCCGGGGGTGGTTCTTGCCTCCCTGTTCATCTGCAAGACCCGGTACAAGTACCTGTTTATCTACTGTTTGAAGTTGAAGGCATTGCCCAGCATTCCCTTGATGGTTCCCTGCAGATCAGCAGGATAGATAACGAATTTGGCATTTTCGCTCTGCCCCATTTTTTCCAGCGAATTGATGTAACGATCTCCCAGCAGAAACATGGCGGGCAGCTCCTTGTCCTGGACTGCCTGGCTGATCATCTCAATCGCCTTGGCGGAGGCGTCGGCCAGGGCCACTTGCGCCTGCGCCTCCTTCTTGGCGGCTTCCAGCTTTCCCTGGGCTTCCAGGATCATGGCGTTCTTGTTCCCTTCGGCAGTGGTTTCGATGGCGCGCCGTTCGCGTTCGGCTGCGGCTTGCCTCTCCATCGAAGCCTGCATGGACTTGCTGGGGCTGATGTCCTGGATCTCCACCGACTTTACCGTGACCCCCCAGTCGGCCACATCGTCGATAATCTGCTCCTTGAGCCGCATCTTGATCTGCTCACGGTTGGATAGCGCTTCGTCAAGCTTCATTTCGCCGACAATGGAGCGCAGTGTGGTCATAATCAGGTTGATGATGGCCAGCTTGAAGTTCTCTACGCCATAAAGGGCGTCTCTGGGGTTGGTGACTCTGACAAAGGCGATTGCGTTGGTCAAAATTACCGCGTTGTCGCGGGTAATCACCTCCTGCTGCGGGATGTCCATGATGATATCCCGGGTAGAGATACGCTGCCGTACCCGCTCGACATAAGGGATGATGAAATTGAGTCCGGGGCGCAGCGTGCGGGAGAACTTCCCCAGCTTTTCCACCACCCACTCTTCGCCCTGGGGAACGATCTTGACACCCATATAGAGGGTAATGACGACGACGATGGCGAGTACAATCAGTATATTTAGTGCTTCCATGGTTTGCTCCACTAGATTTTTTCCACTTCGATGAGTAGCCCGTTGACCTGCACGATTTTCACCCGGCTGCCTTTGGGTATATCCGACTTGGCTGTGGCATGCCAGACCGTGTTGCCAAGCACCGGCGCGTCGAACGTGACTTTGCCCCGTCGGTGGGGGGAGATATCCTCCATTACCGTACCCGGCGTGTCGAGACGGTAGTTCGACTGCCCGCTCCGGCTTACCGCCCGGGTTCTGAACCACCGGAACCATACCCCTGTCGCCACAATGGAAAACAGGAGCCATAGCAAAAGGGCGATGTTGAAAGAGATGCCGAACAACAGATGGATCGCGCCCACCAGAACCGCGGCGACGCCCAGGCCAAGCAGGATGAATGTTCCGGTCATCATCTCTGCGCCAAGCAGCGCCAGCCCTATCACAATCCAGTGCCACCAGAGCACCTTGTCATTCAACAGTTCCAACATGGTTTTTTCCCGAGATGCGGGGTAATCTCCCCTCTGCGGAGAATAAGTGGCCGCGGGTCCCTTGTCTACCTTCAGGGCGACACGCCCCCGCCCCGTTTTTGTTCCACAATTACAACAATATCTCCATCCGTGAAGTTTGAGAGTTTGCCATGTGCTGACTTGAAGCTGAAAGTGCTGTATTGTTTAACGCTTTTCATACTTTAACCAAGACCATTTCAAAAACAAGTAATAAAAGGAGAGTGCCTGTGAGAAAGTCTCTAGCGATTGCCCTGTTTGCGGCAACGGCCGTTGCCCATAACGTCATGGCAAGTCCGGCGACGATGGATGATGTCAAACTGTTTCAGAATTTTCAGAAAGATGCTGCTCGTTCCGATACCGTCTATGTTGATGGAACGGGGTTCTACGTACAATACGATAAACCCGATGTCAAGGGAACCGGTATCTTGATCCAGAGTGGAATCCCCTTGGCCGAAAATATCGAGGTGGGTGTTGATGCCGGTTTCATGCAGAGGGATCCGGACTACGGCAAAAAAGAGTCGGGATTGCTGGATGTCGGGGTTACCGGCAAGTACCACCTGGATCTCCAGGGGGCGAGCCGGATCACCCTCGGCGCCAGCCTCACACTGCCGGTCGGTGACGAGGATCTCGGTCAAGATAAAACCGATTTTGGTTTTTATGGCGCAGTCAGGTACCCCGTTGACGAGAAACTGGTTGTGATAGGGCTGGCTGGGCTGAATTTTGAGGAGCAGACGACTGTTAGTGTTGATTCCTGGGGCTATGCAGATACAGATACAGACAGGGAGACCTCTTTCCAACTGGGAGGCGGCGCCATCTACCGGATGGACGAAAAGCTTCACCTGATCGGCGAGATGAACCTGGAGACGGAAGGGGATATCATGGCGCTTTCAGGTGGAGCCGATTTCCAGCTTCATCCCGGCGGCAGACTCAGGGGTGCTGTCACGTTGGGTCTGGATGATGGCTCACCGGATTTTGGCCTTCAGGGAGGTTATCAGATCAGGTTTTGATAGCTGCCGTGGTTGCGGGAGTGTTGCGGTGCTGCCGATGGGATGACCATCGGTGGCGAGCCAAACCCGTATCGGTGAAAGGTTGATCTGGTACTATCCGGCTGCCCCCTGAAACCCCTCTTTCCCGCGTTTAGTCAGTGACAATTGCAGACCTACGTTTTTTTGCCTTGAGCTGACGGGTTTCAGGGGGGCATTCCTGTTTACCCGGCAACATCGTATTCAGCCGCCGTGTGCTGCTCTGCTGACAGCATTAGCAGAGCAGCACACGGCGGTTTCTCTTCCAAAACCAGATTGTCCGGAATTTCAAGAACAGGTTGGCCCGGCGTTGCCGCTGTATCTGCTCCCTGCCTTTGAGGGGTACTGGCTCCGGTAGCGGATTTTCCGACGGCCTGCCCTGGCGGGGGAAAGGGGTATTGGACCGCTCCAGCGCCGGGTCAATACTGTTGTCAACGGCCCGGCCAGGCGATAGACTCAGCGCTGCCTGACCTGACTGGAATGTGAGGCCGGAAGATTTTGCGTAACAGGCCGTTTTCCTCCAGAATACCTGCTTTTCTGTCGCCAGCCAAACATAGGCCAAATTGAATGAATCTGCATGAATACCAGGCAAAACAGCTATTTGCCGAACAGGGTGTGCCAGTGTTGCCGGGGATTCCGGTTACGTCGCTGGAGCAGGCGGTTTCCGCAGCGCAGCGGTTGGGTGGAGATGCGTGGATGGTCAAGGCGCAGATCCATGCCGGTGGTCGTGGCAAGGTGGGGGGGGTAAAGCTGGTTGCCGGAATCGAGCAGTTGAAAGCCGCCGTATCGGCGTTGTTGGGAAAGCGCCTGATAACCTCCCAGACCGGTAAAGAAGGGCTGCCGGTCAATACCGTTCTGATTGAGCAGACGGCCCCTATCGCCCGTGAACTCTATCTGGGTGTTCTGGTGGATCGCAGCCGCGAGCGGGTAACATTCATTGCCTCGCAGGCCGGGGGAATGGATATCGAACAGGTGGCTGCCGAGACACCGGAAAAAATAATCACCCTTGCGGTGAACCCCGTGGTTGGTCTGCAGCCCTATCAGTGCCGGCGTACCGGTTTTGCCCTGCAGCTCGAGGGGGAGCAGATCAAGTCGCTGACCGGCATCATGTCGGGCCTCTATCGTCTGTTCAAGGAGAAAGATGCCAGCCTGCTGGAGATCAACCCGCTGATTGTTACTGCCACGGGAGAACTGATTGCGCTGGATGCCAAGATGAATCTGGATGACAACGCTCTCTATCGCCAGCAGGAACTGGCCCGGCAGCATGATGATAGCCAGGAGGAGCCCCGGGAGCTGGAAGCGCGCCGTTACGGCCTCAGCTATGTTGCCCTCGATGGCTGTATTGGCTGCATGGTGAATGGCGCCGGGCTGGCGATGGCGACCATGGACCTGATCAAGCTGGCGGGCGGTGAGCCGGCCAACTTTCTCGACGTGGGGGGCGGCACCACCGCTGACAAGGTAGCCGAGGCGTTCAAGCTGATTCTGGCGGACCACAAGGTGAAAGCGATCCTGGTGAATATCTTTGGCGGTATTGTCCGCTGTGATCTGATTGCCGAAGGGGTGATTGCGGCGGTCAGGGAGGTGGGGATCGATATCCCCGTGGTGGTGCGTCTGGAGGGTACCAATGCAGAGCAGGGGCGCACCCTGTTGAGAGAGAGCGGTCTTTCCATTATCCCGGCGGAGCGGCTCACCGACGCGGCGCGCAAGGTGGTGCAGGCGGCAGGAGGGCGGATCTGATGGCGATTCTGGTCGACAGCAAGACACGGGTCATCTGCCAGGGGTTCACCGGCAAGCAGGGGACTTTTCACTCCCGTCAGGCGCTGGAATACGGTACCCGGCTGGTGGGTGGCGTGACGCCGGGCAAAGGGGGACAGGAACATCTGGGGCTGCCCGTATTCAATACCGTTCATGATGCCGTACAGGAGACCGGGGCAGAGGCCAGCATGATCTATGTTCCGGCCCCGTTTGCTGCGGACGCTATCCTGGAGGCGGCGGATGCGGGAATCAAGACCGTGGTCTGTATCACCGAGGGGATCCCGGTGCAGGATATGGTCAACGTCAAGGCGGCGCTGGCGGGAATGGAGACCCGGCTCATCGGCCCCAACTGCCCCGGCATTATCACGCCGGGAGAGTGCAAGATCGGCATCATGCCGGGCAACATCCACAAGAAAGGGTGCATCGGCATCGTCTCCCGCTCCGGCACCCTGACCTATGAGGCGGTGTGGCAGACCACCCAGTGCGGGCTGGGGCAGAGCACCTGCATCGGCATCGGCGGCGATCCGGTGCAGGGGATGAGTTTCATCGACTGTCTGGAGCTCTTCAGGGAGGATCGCCAGACCAAAGGGATCATTCTGGTAGGCGAGATCGGTGGTACCGCGGAGGAGGAGGCGGCTGAATATATCAAAAGCCATATCCGCAAGCCGGTGGTAGCCTACATCGCGGGGGTCACTGCACCGGCCGGCAAGCGGATGGGCCATGCCGGAGCCATCGTCACTGGTGGCAAGGGGGGCGCCCGGGACAAGTTCGAAGCGCTGCAGGATGCCAACGTGATGGTGGTCCGCTCTCCTGCCGACATGGGGGCACGGATGCAGGAGTACTTCAGTGGCTGATCTGCGCATCGTGATGGCCCAGATCGACACCCTGGTGGGTGACGTGGACGGGAACAGCGACAAGATCATCGCCGCCGCCGAACGGGCCCGGGAGGAGTTTGCTGCGGATGCGATCCTGTTCCCCGAACTGGCCCTGTGCGGCTATCCGCCGGAGGATCTGCTGCTGCGTCCCGGTCTTTCCCTGCGGGTGGTGCATGGCCTGGAGCGGATCAAGCGTTCAGTGGCGGGGATCGATATCATCGTCGGCTATCCACGCCGCGCCACCGGTGGCCTGTACAACGCCGCCTCCCTGTTGCGGGACGGGCGTATTATCGCCACCTACCACAAACAGCACCTGCCCAACTACAGCGTATTCGACGAAAAACGTTATTTCAAGCGCGGTGACGGTCCCTGTGTGGTGGAGATCAAAGGGGTACCGGTGGCCATCGTGGTTTGTGAAGATGTGTGGCTGCCGCAGCCGTTGCAGCAGGCGCGTGATGCCGGCGCCCGGATGGTTTTGGTGTTGAACGCCTCGCCCTATCGCATTGACAAGGGGCGCGAGCGGGAGGAGGTGTTGCGCCAGCGTGCGCAGGAAAATGGCCTGCCTGCGTTGTACGTCAATCTGGTGGGTGGGCAGGATGAACTGGTGTTCGATGGCGAATCCTTCGTGATTGATGCACGGGGTGACGTGACCCAGCGCGCCCCGGCCTTTCAGGAGGGGCTCTACCCGGTCGACCTTGAGGTGACAGAAGCGGGCGTGGTACCCCGGCCGGGAAGTTGTGCCCCCGTGCTGTCTGAGGAGGCGAGCGTCTATCAGGCGCTGGTGCTGGGGGTGCGTGACTATGTGGAGAAAAACGGTTTTCCCGGCGTGGTGATTGGTCTCTCCGGCGGTATCGACTCTGCGCTGACGCTTGCGGTAGCGGTGGATGCCCTTGGTGCGGAGCGGGTCGAGGCTGTGATGATGCCCTCCCGCTACACCCGTGACATCAGTCTGGAGGATGCGCAGCAGCAGGCGCGAACCATGGGCGTGGAGTACCGTGTCATCTCCATCGAAAAAGTGTATCAGGCCTTTCTGGAGAGCCTGGCCGAGGAGTTCGCCGGCACCGGGCCGGACACCACCGAAGAGAATATCCAGGCGCGTTGCCGGGGGGTGATCCTGATGGCCATCTCCAACAAGCGTCACAAAATGGTGCTCACTACCGGCAATAAAAGTGAGATGGCGGTGGGATACGCTACCCTGTACGGTGATATGGCCGGCGGTTTTGATGTGCTCAAGGATGTCCCCAAGACCCTGGTGTTCCGTCTTGCGGAGTACCGTAACAGTGAGCATGAGGTGATCCCCCGGCGCGTCATCGAACGTCCCCCATCGGCCGAACTGGCGCCGGACCAGAAGGACACCGACAGCCTGCCGCCCTATCCGGTGCTGGATGGCATCCTTGAACTGTATGTGGAGCGGGACAAATGTATCGAGGATATTGTCGCCGCCGGCTATGACGAAGCGGTGGTCAAACGGGTGGTGCGGATGGTCGATCGCAACGAATACAAACGTCGCCAGGCACCGCCCGGTGTGCGGGTGACCCGCCGTGCATTTGGCCGTGACAGGCGCTACCCGATTACTTCGGGTTATGGAAAATCAATTACCCGGCCGGAGTGAGGCTTTTCCCCATAAACCGATATAAAAAACAGCGCTATACTACACTTGATGCCACCGTATCGGAGTACCAGAGGGTGAAAAAATGAGTCGTTTTACCAGAGCGCTGATTGTCTCGCCGCTGGCAGATGGAAAGACATGGGTGTTGATCGAACCGTTTGCCTACGACGTCGGGGAGCTGGGCAGTGGTGATACGGTCGAGGTCAGCAAAGGTTTTAAAACAGATTTTGCATCGATTCCCAGAGTATTCTGGATAGCGCTGCCGAAGTGGGGGAAATACGGTAATGCAGCGGTGATCCACGACTGGATCTATTCGACCCAGGAACGCAGCCGGGAAGAGGCGGACAGAATCTTGCTGGAAGCGATGGAGGTTCTGTCGGTTCCAAAATGGCAGTGTTTTTCGATCTATAAAGCGGTACGTTATTTTGGCTGGTTTGCGTGGCTTAGAAACCAGTGGGATCGGGAAGCCGGCTACAGCAGGATAATGGAAGAGACGGAACTCAAGTCAATATACACTTCCGGACGGCCCGGTTTTATCCGCCAGGGCATTGCCCATTTCCGGGCGCGCAAGAAAAAGCAGGGATCGCAGTGAACCATGTTTGAAGCACTCCCCAGTCCCTGGCTTGTTCCCTTTGACGGCTCCTTCAGATGCCGGGATGTCGCAACCTCCCCTCCGGCTGAAGAGATATCGAAAAAAGAGCTGAAACGCCAACTGAAAAAACGGATTCGGGAGCTGGATGAGCTGCAGCATATGCTCTATGCTCACGACCGCTTCTCGCTGTTGCTGGTTTTCCAGGCGATGGATGCGGCCGGCAAGGATGGAACCATTCGTGCCGTGCTCAGCGGTGTTAATCCGGCCGGCTGTGAAGTTTACTCATTCAAGCAGCCCAGTGCGGAAGAGCTGGATCACGATTTTCTCTGGCGCACCACCCGGCGGTTGCCCCAACGGGGTCGTATCGGTGTATTCAACCGCAGCTACTACGAAGAGGTGTTGGTAGTGAGAGTGCATCCCGAGTATTTGCGGCGTCAGAAATTGCCGGATGAGATTGATCCCGAACATATCTGGCAGCAGCGTTTTGCCTCCATTCGCAATCATGAGGAGCATCTGGCGCAGAATGGTACGGTAATTCTTAAATTCTGGCTGAATGTTTCCCGCGAGGAACAGCGCCGGCGATTTCTGGCCCGGATCGATCAGCCGGAAAAGAACTGGAAATTTTCCGCCTCCGATGTCAAGGAGCGTGCTTACTGGGACAGCTACATGAGTGCCTATGAACAGGCGCTGGCGGAGACCTCTCGTCCCTGGGCGCCGTGGTATGCAATTCCTGCGGACAACAAACGTTACATGCGCGTAGCCGTTGCCGGGATCATCGTCGATACGCTGCGGTCACTGCGGCTCTCCTATCCGGCTGTCGAAATAGGAAAAAAGGCGCAATTTGCCCAGATGCGGGCGCTGTTGGAATCCGAATAGATTTCCGTAGGTAACTATTCAGCTCACCCCTGAAATCCGCCATTTCTGCGTTGAAAAATGGTCATTTACACGCGTAAACTCCCATTTTTCGCCTTGAACTGACGAATTTCAGGGGCAATCTGAACAGTTACCGGCTTGTTTCATACTATGCTGAATAGT
>WFVH01000083.1 GCA_015491735.1 Gammaproteobacteria bacterium | reverse complement strand
GGCAATCAACGATCCATGATACCGGGCGCGCACTGGACTCTTCAGGACCAAAATTCCATGCCTCGGCGAACGGTTGCCCTTCGCTCCAAAGGCGTTGCGCCAAAACGAGATAGCCGGACAGCGGCTCCAGCACATGCTGCCAGGGCCGGATGGCGCCGGGGTTGCGAATCTGTACCGGTCGCCTGGCAATGATAGCGCGCATAATATCAGGAATAAGCCGATCTTCGGCCCAGTCACCGCCACCAATCACATTCCCGGCCCGGGCCGTCGCCAGGGCTATTCCGTGTTCTGCAACCCGTTCAGCAGGAAAATAGGAGTCACGGAAAGCCGAGGTCACCAGTTCGGCGCACGCCTTGCTGTTGGAATAGGGATCATGACCACCCAACCGCTCATTTTCCCGGTAACCCCATACCCACTCCTTGTTCTGGTAACATTTGTCACTGGTCACATTGACCACCGCCCTTGCGCCACCGGACTGCCGGATCGCCTCCAGCACATTGACAGTACCCATGACATTGCTGCCGTAAGTTTCGACAGGATCCCGGTAAGAGGGTCTCACCAGCGCCTGGGCGGCCAGGTGGAATACGATTTCTGGCTGATGACGGGCGAACAGATCACTGACAGCTGAAAAGTCACGAATATCCCCCGTGAGGGAAACCATTCCGTCCGCCACACTTGCCACATCGAACAAACCGGGTTCAGTGGGCGGTGGCAGCGAGTAACCCACCACATCGGCGCCGAGCCGTTGCAGCCATAGCGACAACCAGCTCCCCTTGAATCCGGTATGCCCGGTAACGAGAACCCTTTTCCCGGCCCAGAAGGTTTTATCTACACCCTGGGCCACGATTATCTGCCAACCGCAGCGATTTGATCACACACATGTTGCGCCAGGGGCATACTGCAGGTAAACACCGGAGACACCGTATTCAGCACATGCATCGATTTGGAGTCCCCTTCTATGACAAAATCCGAAACCATGCGGTGAGTCTCGGTATTGACCAGTTGCGGCTGGATTTCAGGGCGCGCCCAGTCACGGTAGTCCCCTGCCCTGATCTCCCTGGCAAGCCGGTTGCCGGCACTGAGCAACCGGGAGTGGGCGCTGCCGGTAAAGCGCTGCAAACAGGCCTTGCATATCTCCTTCCCTCCCTGAAACATCTGGCCAAGACCAACGCCGACGACCCGGGACATTTCAAAAGGCTGGAAACCCTCGGCACCGTGATACTGTTCCCGCCACAATGCCGGTTTCACCGCCGGCCCCAGCCGGGCCTTGCCATCCACGCTCAGGGCAATATGCACGCCAGGATAGGAGCCGGACAGATCCGCCGCGGCTGAAATATGGGTGCGGAACGCTCCCGGCACGTCACTGGACTCCAGATAGCTGTGTTTGAGAGGCAGCAAGCGGAAATTGGCGGCAAAACCGAACTCCTGCGCAATCCGGTCGGCATAGAGACCGGCGCAGTTAACGACATAACCTGCCTGTACCGTTCCCAGCGTCGTAATATATTCATCCCCCGCCTTGCGCAAGTAACTGGTTGCGTAGTAGAACCTTACTCCCGCGTCACGCGCATCCTGTTCCATCTGCCGCATTACGGCAACGGGGTCGACTGCCGCGCTGGCAGGGGAAAAGAGCGCCTGCTCGCAGACTCTGGCTCGCGGCTCAATCTCCCGCGCCGACCGGGGATCAGCCTGTTCCATCTTGACACCGTTACCCTCGGCGCGACGCTGCAGATCATCGAGCACGGACAGTTCATCCTCGTCTCTGGCAATCACCAGTTCGCCGCACTTGTTAACGGGAATCCGGTTGCTTTCGCAATACTGCGTCAATTGCTGATTACCCAGCCGGCTGAAACGGGCTTTCAAACTGTCGGCCGGCCAGGAAAATCCGGCATCCAGCATGCCACTGTTTCGGCCACTGGAGTGTCTTGCGCAACCGTTCTCCTTGTCGATCACCGCTACCGTGTTGTCGGGGAAGCGCTGCTTTAACTCACGGGCAACATTGATGCCGGTAACACTTGCCCCGATAACCAGAAAGTCTGTTTTCATTGTTCAAATCCCCTGAATGTCTCTTTTCCAGAATTTCTTGCCGGAAATGCCGGCGCACGCCGGCGTTTCACCCTGCCCGGCCGCCTTCTATCCACTCTTGTAACTATTCAGCTCACCCCTGAAATCCGCCATTTCTGCGTTGAAAAATGGTCATTTACACACGTAAACTCCCATTTTTCGCCTTGAACTGACGAATTTCAGGGGCAATCTGAACAGTTACCGGCTTGTTTCATACTATGGCTGAATAGTTACCCACTCTTTTTCTTTTTTTCAATCAACTCGTGGATAACAGGCGTCAACACCACCTCCATGGCGAACCCCATTTTACCGCCGGGCACAACGATAGTATTCGGCCGCGACATAAAAGAGCCGTCGATCATGTTAAGCAGATAGGGAAAATCCACCCCCTTGGGATAACGGAAGCGGATCACGACGAAGCTTTCATCAGGGGTGGGAATGTCCCGCGCAATGAACGGATTGGAGGTATCAACCGTTGGCACGCGCTGGAAATTGATGTGGGTGCGGGAGAACTGCGGAGTAATGTAGTTCACATAATCGGGCATCCGCCGCAAAATGGTCTCCACGATGACTTCCGGCGCATAACCGCGCTGCCCATGATCCCGGAAGATCTTCTGGATCCACTCCAGGTTGACGATGGGCACCACTCCCACCAGCAGATCCACATGTTTGCTGACATCCACATCGCCAGCGACCACCCCGCCATGCAAACCTTCGTAGAACAGCAGATCGGAAGTACCGGGCTCGATCGCCTCCCACGGGGTGAACTCACCCGGTTTCTGGCCATAAGGTTCCGCCTCTTCGTCGCTGTGCAGATAGAAGCGGCGCTTGCAACCTCCCGTTTCAGCGTAGGTTTTGAATGTCTCTTCCAGCTTTCCGAACAGATTGGCTTCCGGACCAAAATGGCTGATGGTCTTGCCCTTTGCCGCATACTCCTTGATGGCCCGTTTCATCTCGGCGCGATCATACTTGTGAAAACTGTCACCTTCCATTACCAGGGGAGTAATTCCCTCGCGATGGAAAATATGCTCAAAGGCATTTTTTACGGTGGTGGTACCCGCGCCGGAGGAACCGGTCACAGCGACAACTGGATGTTCTACGGACATAATACAAACTCTCCCGGTTGATTATCATCTGTACCCGAACCGTGTCGTCCCGGGTACAACCCAATACTCGATTGACATATTCTATAGAAACAGGCGTTACAAGTCGCGGAAAAACGGTCGCTACGGCTATATCTGCGGTACAGGCGGCGGCATCTGCAGGAAAAAACCCTGTTCTGCAAGCGCCTTTACCACCTCTTCCCGTTCAACCCGGG
This sequence comes from Gammaproteobacteria bacterium, assembly GCA_015491735.1. Lineage (GTDB taxonomy): Bacteria > Pseudomonadota > Gammaproteobacteria > Thiohalospirales > Thiohalospiraceae > DRMK01. Next base: position 40,839 of record WFVH01000083.1, on the reverse strand, counting down.
CGAGGATCCGCCCCGGAGCCAGCTCCAGATTCATGACATGCTTCCGCCTGCCCAGCGTGGCAAGCAGCGCATCGGGAACCTGCGAAAAATCGGCCTCATCCTCGAAGAGCGGCACATACAGATAGGTCTCCGCTTTTTTTCCGCAGCGATAGATAGCACAATACATTTAACGGAACCGAAGCTTCAACCTGCCCGCACGGTGTCTGCTCATTCTTCTCATTCTTCCTCTCTCAATGGCCGGAGCCGTGAGAAAAGCGGCAACACTCACGGCTTGCAGGCAGTCTCCCCAACGGGCTACCTCCTCACCAGAATCTCTGCCTTGTTGGCAATATCCGAGATGCTATCCAGCACGGCACGGTGAATCGCGGGATACTGCTCCAGCGTTGCCTGGCTGACGCTGCGATTGTCCCGTTTGTCCGCCACCCCCTGCTGCACCCAGGTCTCAAAGGCCACTGCAGCCGTGTTGAGCCGCTTTACCTCGGCACGCATATCGGGCACAAACAGGCTGGCGATCATATTGACCTGCTTCATGGGTGAGGGCTGATCCTGTGGTGGGCCGTTCATCAGCTCGGCAGAGCGCAAACGGCGCAGCCATTGATCCACCTCATAGGCATGGGAGACCAGTTCCGCAAGTTGCGTTTGCAACAGCCGCCGTCGTTCACGCCGCTCCAGCAAACGGAAAAACACCAGGCTACCCAGCCACATGGAGAGAATCGCCGTTAACGCTCCGGCAGAAAAAAAGAGTATCTGAGCAGCGACAGGTTCCAACATTACCGGCACTCGAAGATCAAGTCCCAGACCCCGTGCCCGAGCCGCTGTCCGCGCCGTTCGAACTTGGTCAATGGCCGGGTATCCGGCCGCGGGAGAAAACGCCCGGAACCGGCAACGTTGCGGAAACCGGGAGCATTACTCAATAGGTCCATCATATGCCACGCATAATCCTCCCAATCGGTCGCCAGATGGAAACGCCCGCCGCTGCGCAGCTTCGCCCGTACCAGCTGCACAAAGTCCGGCTGCACGATGCGCCGCTTGTGATGCCGTTTCTTCGGCCACGGATCGGGAAAGAACAGCTGTACGGTATCCAGAGAGCGACCGGGGATATTCTGCCGCAGAACCGCCACGGCATCATCGCAAACCACGCGCACATTGGTCAACCCGGCCATCTCCAGCGCATGCAGCAGCCGGCCGGCGCCGGGGCGGTGCACCTCAACGCCCAGATAGTCACTCTCCGGGCGGGTCTGTGCCTGCTGCAGCAGAGAAACCCCGTCACCAAAACCAATCTCCAGTACGCGCGGGGCCGTTCGGCAAAAAATTTCCGTAAAATCGAACAGCCCGGCACCGGTATCCAGGCCGTACCGGGGCCACAGGGAGGCCAGCGCCCGTTGCTGGGAGGGAGTGATACGCCCCTCCCGCCGCACGAAGCTGCGGATCGGGCGGTGGGACGGTGTTCTGTCCGGCAGACTCACTGTCATCAAAAGAAGGTTCCACCCAGCGGAGAGGATGCGCTGGCGAACCGCTTGCGGGGAATACGCCCCGCCAGCCACGCTTCCCGGCCGGCCTCCACCGCCTTTCTCATTGCGGAAGCCATCAACACCGGCTGCTGCGCCCCGGCAATGGCGGTATTCATCAGCACCCCGTCACAGCCCAGCTCCATCGCCACGGCAGCATCGGATGCGGTACCCACGCCCGCATCCACCAGCACCGGAACCTTCAGCTCCTCGACGATGGAGAGAATATTGTAGGGGTTGCGAATCCCCAGCCCCGAACCGATTGGCGCGGCCAGCGGCATCACCGCAACGCACCCCAGCTCTTCAAAGCGCTTGGCGGCAATCAGATCGTCATTGGTGTAGACCATCACCTTGAAGCCCTCCTTGATCAGGATCTCCGCCGCCTCGAGGGTCTGCAATACATCGGGAAACAGAGTTTTCTCGTCCCCCAGCACCTCCAGTTTTACCAGATCATGGCCATCGAGCAACTCCCGGGCCAGGCGGCAGGTTCGCACCGCATCTTCGACGGTATAGCAGCCGGCGGTGTTGGGCAAAATGGTGTATCTATCCGGGGGAATCACCTCCAGCAGGCTGGGTTCGTCCGGATTCTGCCCGATATTGGAGCGGCGAATGGCTACGGTGACAATCTCGGCGCCACTGGCCTCGGTAGCCAGACGGGTCTCCTCCAGATTCCGGTATTTGCCCGTCCCTACCAGCAAGCGGGAGCGGTACTCTACCCCGGCGATAATCAGGGTCTTATCCTCGGGAACATGCGGTGTATTCGACATCATTCGGTATTTCCTGCTAGTTGGTGGTAATGGACTGCTGCAACACTATACCCATCAGCGGCAGATTCAGCCACCACCAATCGCATGCACGATTTCCAGCCGGACCCCTTCGTGCAGGCGGGTCTGCGCATAACGGCTGCGGGGTACGATCTCCCGGTCGATCTCGATTGCCAGACGCTTCCCGGTCATTCCCAGCTGTTCAATCAGCTGGCTGACGGTCAGATCCGGTTCAATATCGCGGGGTTCGCCATTGAGTATGATTTTCATAATGGGTAAACTGGCATCCGGTAACTGAAAGAATAGTAACTGCTCAGCAGGCAGTAAGGAATATTCTACCGCGCGGGTGTAGTTCAATGGTAGAACCTCAGCTTCCCAAGCTGATGACGTGGGTTCGATTCCCATCACCCGCTCCAGCTTTTCCCTTGTTTTCGTACTGTCCGGGATGCCCGTTTTGCCGTTGGGGTGAGTATTGTCACAATCCAGTTGTGGGGGAATCAGAATAGATGACCAATATTGACGTTTTCAACGGTGATGCCGACGGGATCTGTGCCTTGCAACAGCTGCGCCTGCACCAGCCGCTCGAAAGCAGACTGATTACCGGCATCAAACGGGAGATCAACCTGCTCAAGCGGGTATCGGCCGGATCCGGTGACCGGATCACGGTACTCGACATCTCGCTGGACAAAAACCGCAGCGATCTGTGCCGCCTGCTGGAGGCGGGCGCCGACATTCACTATTTCGATCATCATTACGCGGGTGAAATTCCCCATCATACACGGCTCACAGCAACCATCGATACCAGTGCGGCAACCTGCACCAGCCTGCTGGTCAACAACCATCTGCAGCAGCGGTTTTCTGCCTGGGCGGTGGTGGGCGCTTTCGGCGACAATCTTGACATCAGTGCCCGCAAGGCGGCTGCGGCTCTCAATCTCACCGAACCACAACTGGATCAACTGCGCCGGCTCGGTATCTATCTTAACTACAACGGCTACGGCGCCACAGTGGAAGATCTCCATTTTCCGCCGGATCAACTGTTCATCAATCTGCATCCCTACGCCGATCCGCTCGCATTTATACAGGAGAGCGATGTTTTCACCCGCCTGAAACAGGGTTATGAAGCCGACATGGAGAAGGGCCGCCGGTTGCAACCGGAGGCCGAGACGAACCAGTATGCCGTCTACCGGCTGCCGGCCGAACCCTGGGCGCGCCGGATCAGCGGCGTACTGGGCAACCAGCTTGCCCGCGAGGCGCCGCGACGCGCCCATGCACTGCTCACCCGGCTGCCGGATGGCGGCTATGTGGTCAGCGTGCGCGCACCCCTTGCAACCCGGGAGGGAGCCGATACCTTGTGCCGCCAGTTCCCCACCGGTGGCGGCCGCAAGGCGGCGGCCGGAATAAACCACCTGCCAGACCGGGAGGTTGATGCTTTTATCGCTCGTTTCAGGGAGTCGTACGGCTGACTATGGCCTGGGAAGCCTGGTTCACCCTTGCTGTCGTACTGTTCTCATTCGGACTGCTGGCATACAAGAGCCATGCGCCCGATGTCATTCTGCTCGCCGCACTGACGGCGCTGCTGGTCAGCGGCGTCCTTACGCCACGACAGGCGTTGGCAGGTCTTGCCAATGAAGGGATGGTAACGGTGGGTGTGCTTTACGTTGTCGTCAGCGGACTGCGGGAAACAGGCAGTATCGCCTGGATTGCCCAACACCTGCTTGGCCGCCCCCGGACACTGCCGCAGGCTCAACTGAAAGTAATGGCGCCGGTCGCCACCTTGAGCGCCTTCCTCAACAATACACCGGTAGTCGCCATTTTCATCCCCGCCATCCGGGACTGGGCAAAGAGAAACCGGCTGTCGGTTTCCAAACTGATGATTCCGCTCAGCTACGCCGCCATAGCCGGTGGCACCTGCACGCTGATCGGCACCAGCACCAACCTGGTGGTCAACGGTCTGCTCATCGAACAGACCCGTTTGCCCGGCCTGGGGATGTTCGAACTCAGCTGGATTGGACTGCCGCTGGTGGCGCTGGTCATTCTGTTCGTCATGTTGACCAGCAAATGGCTGTTGAAAGAGCGGGTACCGGTCATCGGCCAGTTCGCGGATGTTCGTGAATATACAGTAGAGATGCTTGTCGAGGACAACAGCCCGCTGGCAGGAAAGAGCGTCGAGGATGCCGGCTTGCGCCAGCTGCCCGGCCTCTATCTGGTGGAGATCGAGCGCAACGAACAGCCCATCACCGCCGTCTCCCCCCATGAGCGGCTGCAAGACAACGACCGGCTGGTATTTGCCGGCATCGTCGACTCCGTGATCGATCTGCAGAAGATCCGCGGTCTCAAGCCGGCCACCAACCAGGTATTCAAGCTCGACTCACCGGACGAGGAGCGCACCCTGGTGGAAGCAGTGCTGTCCGACAGCTCGCCGCTGGCTGGCAAAAGTGTGCGGGAGGGCCGGTTCCGTACCCATTACAACGCTGCGATCATCGCTGTCGCCCGCAACGGCGAGAAAATCCGCGAGAAGATTGGCGACATCGTACTGCATCCCGGCGATACCCTGCTGCTGGTCTCTCACCCCCGTTTCGTGGAGCAGCAGCGCAACTCCCGTGACTTTTTCCTGGTCAGCCGGCTGGATGACTCGCGGCCACCACGCCATGAACGGGCAACCATCGCGGCAGCCATACTCGGTTTCATGGTCATCAGCGTGGTGTCTGGCTGGCTGAGTATCCTCGAGGCGGCGCTGCTGGCAGCCGGAGCCATGATCGCCACACGCTGCACCAACGCCTCGATCGCCCGCAATGCGGTAGACTGGCAGGTACTGCTGGTGATAGCCGCCTCGTTCGGAATCGGCACCGCGCTGCATACGACCGGCGCCGCTGCTGCCGTCGCCGACGCACTCATCTCGCTCGCCAACGGCATTCCCTGGCTGGCGCTGGCGCTGGTATTCATCGCCACGGCCCTGTTCAGCGCCCTGGCAACCAATAATGCAGCAGCGGTACTGATGTTCCCCATCGCCCTGTTGACCGCCGAGCACCTTGATGTCAGCGTCCTGCCCTTTGCCATTACCATCATGATCGCCGCCTCGGCCAGCTTTGCCACCCCCATCGGCTACCAGACCAATCTGATGGTGTTCGGCGCCGGCGGCTACCGCTTTGCCGACTATATGCGCATCGGCATCCCGCTGACCGTTCTGGCCGGACTGCTCACCACACTTTTGGTGCCACTGGTCTGGCCGTTTTGACCGATACGTCGTACACTTATTGACCCGGCCGCCCCACAGACTACGAACACCGGTTCGCCGATATCAAGGGCTGCAAGAACAGTCACGCGTCAAGGCGTGGCTCGCAGGCGGTGACAGCTCCCGCGTCAAAAGCCGCAACACCGGGCCGGGCTGATAACGCCAACTGTTTTTGAAGGGTAGACAGGTTTTTGTTATGGGAAAAATATTCAAGATAGCCGCTTCCTTGCTGGCTGCGTTCATTTTACTGCTGGTTGTCGCAGCGATTGCACTGCCTCTGCTGATTGACCCCAACGACTTCCGTGACGAGATATCCTCCCTTGTAGAGGAACAAACCGGCCGCAAGCTACAGATCGATGGTGAACTCGGTTTTTCCGTCTTCCCCTGGCTGGGAATGGAGCTGGGTGCAATGGAACTCAGCAACGCACCCGGATTTGGAACCGGGGCCTTTGCCGGCATCGAAAGGGCCGATCTGAAAATCAAGCTGTTGCCGCTGCTGCGCAAACGGGTCGAGATAAAAACCGTTGTTCTGCATGGGCTGAACGTCAACCTCGCACGGGACAAATCCGGTAAAACCAATTGGGACGATCTGGTCTCTTCCCAACCGGAAGAGACCCCGCCCGAGCCGGCTGAAGAGAAGTCATCCGCCACCCTGGACAACCTGGAGATCAGCGGAGTCGAGATCCGCAATGCCCGCCTGAGTTGGGACGACCAGCAAAACGGCGTTCGCTACGCAGTGCGAAATCTGAATCTGGAAACCGGTGCACTGTTGCCCGGCCAACCCTTTCCCCTTGAGCTGGAGATGGATGCCGAAGCCAACCAGCCAGCGCTGAATGCTCATCTGAAATTTACCAGTCACATCACCTTCGATCCGGAACGGGAAAACTATCTCCTGGATACCCCCCGCATCATGCTGAATGCCAAAGGCGGTATTATTCCCGGCGGGGACATCGATCTGACCTTCGATGCCAGCAGCATCAGCGCCAATCTGAAACAACAGCTTGCTCAACTGAAAGGACTGAACCTGTATGCCGCCGGCGCGCGGCTCACCGGGCAGGCTGAGATCAATCAGCTGCTGGATAAACAGTCTATTGATGGCGCCATCAAGCTGGTGCTGGAAAAGCCGGAACAGTTGCAGCAGTTTCTTGGCCAGGAGCCACCTCCCGTCAAACTGGAAGCGCTGCAGGATAGCCGGCTGACAACGACATTCAATGCCGATCTGGGTACCCAGCAACTCAAAATGGGTGATTTGAAGCTGCAGATGCTGGAAACAGAACTCAAAGCGGCGGTAACCGGCCAGCAGATTGTCGACAAACCACAGTTCAACGGCACCCTGAGCCTCGAACGGCTGAACTTGCGCCAGTTACTGGAAAAGCTGGCCGTCGAGCTTCCCGTCACGGCTGATCCGGCGGTACTGCAAGGGGTGGCCATGAATCTCGACTTTACCGCAACGACTGAAAACGCCGGAATCCGGAAACTCGATATAACGCTGGACGACACCACGCTCACCGGCACCGCCGGGGTGAACAGTTTCAGCAAACCGGCTATCCGTTTCGATCTCGCGATTGACGGTATCGACGCGGATCGCTACCTGCCTCCTCCAGACGAGGCACCAAAACCATCCCCGCAACCGGAAACCAGAAAGGAGCTGCTGCTACCCGATTTCGAGCTGCCGCTGGAACCACTGCGCGATCTCAATCTGCAAGGCAAACTGCGGCTGGGGAAACTCAAAATAAGCGGCCTGCACGCAGCGGACATCCTGCTGGCCGTCAAGGCCAATCAGGGGCAGTTGGCGCTTGACCCCCTGAGTACCACGCTCTACGGGGGGAAACTCAATACCGGTTTGACGCTGGATGCCCGCCAGGAACAGGCAAAAATAGGGCTGAAGACCCGCCTCAGCGGTCTGCAGGCGGGTTCACTGCTCAAGGATCTCGCCGGAGAGGACTATATCTCCGGGAAAACGGACATCGACCTCGATGTGCGTGCTCAGGGCGCCACCTTCCTGCAACTGCGCAAAACCATGAATGGCAAGGCTGCTTTCTCATTCCAGGACGGCGCCGTCAAGGGGATCAACCTGGGTCAGATGCTGCGCAAGGGGTACGCGGCACTGACCAATCAGAAACTGCCGAAGGAAGACGAGCCGGTCAAGACCGACTTCAGCGAACTGGGCGGCACCTTTAGCATCGTCAACGGCATGGTCACCAACAAGGATCTCAGCGCCAAGGCGCCCGCCCTGCGTATCCAGGGTGAGGGTACGGTAGATCTCGTTACCGAGAAAATTGACTACCGCATCAGCACATCCGTTGTGGGAACGGTTGCCGGACAGGGAGGCCAGAATCTGGACGAACTCAAGGGCCTGACCATACCGGTGCGCATCACCGGCACCTTTGCCAATCCGAAAATCAGGGAAGATCTCACCTCGGCACTAAAAGCCCGGACCCAGGCAGAGATCGACAAAAAGAAAGCCGAAGTCGATGAAAAACTGAAAGCCGAAAAAGCCAAGGCCAAAGCAAAACTGGACGAGGAGAAAGCCAAGGCCAAACAGCAACTGGAAGAGGAGTTGAAGAAAAAAGCCGGAGAGTTGTTCAAATTCTGATACAACCCGGCAACAATATATGTAACTATTCAGCATAGTATGAAACAAGCCGGTAACTGTTCAGATTGCCCCTGAAATTCGTCAGTTCAAGGCGAAAAATGGGAGTTTACGCCTGTAAATGACCATTTTTCAACGCAGAAATGGCGGATTTCAGGGGTGAGCTGAATAGTTACGCCCCCGATTAGTTTTCCGCCGGCTTGATCAAACCAATCACGATCCACCCCGGCTGGGGTTTCAACTTTCCTCCAGCTACAAAGCACTCCAGCTTTCCCTTCGGGGTAAGCGCGAACAGGGGAATCGCACGGCTGCCATATTTTTTCCGGTAGGCATCGAAATTGAACTCTTCGGTCAACAGGGTACTGCGGATCTCCGCCCCTTTGCTCATCAGGCTGGCCAGCTTTGAAAAGGTAACATCCTCTCCAAACAGGACATAACCCCGATGCTCGCCGGAGACGGTCAGCTTTTCCGATCGGTTGACGTCCGCGCTCGATTGCAGCGTGTATATCCCCTTGCGGCCAAATTCAGTACGGTATTTCAGACTGGCCAACGTGTTCAGATCACTCTGCCGGGAAAGTCCCAGCATCCGGCCAATACCCACCAGCGTAAGATGCCGGTCGGCATAATCGGAAACGGGATTGCCATAGAAGGTTTCCAGCCCGTCCTTGACCCTTGCGTCCTTGATGTGTTTCCAGTTGGTATCGGTCAATACGGCGCGGAAACCGTGTTTTTTCAGTACCCGGCCAATGGCCCGCGCAAACGAGTTGGCGCCGATAATCAGAAACCCTTTGGGTTCCGGCTCGGCCACCCCGAGCAGACGGGCCAGTATCCCCGCTGTCGAGCTTTGCAGCACCACGGTGCCAATGATGATGGTAAAGGCCAGCGGCACCAGCAGATCCGCTCCCTCGTAACCCTGCTGCTGCAGTCGGATGGCAAACAGCGCCGTGATGGCCGCGGCGACGATACCGCGTGGACCTATCCAGGCCATCAGGATGCGTTCCTGCCAGGTGAGGCTGGAGCCGAGCGTGGAGACGAACACCTTGGCCGGGCGGGCGATGAACTGGATGGTGATGAACAGGGCGATGGCGCCCCAGCCGAGCTGCACGAACTGCTCCAGCTCGATGCGTGCGGCAAGAATGATGAACAGCCCGGAGATCAACAGCACACTGAGACTCTCCTTGAAGTGGAGAATATCCCTCATCGGCACCTGTCTCATATTGGCCAGCCAGATCCCCATCACCGTGACGGTCAGCAGCCCCGACTCCTCGACAATGGCATTGGAGTAGGCATAGACCCCAAATACCACGGTGAGGGTGGCGACATTGTGCAGATATTCGGGCAGCAGGTGGTGGCGCAGCACCAGGCCCAACAGGTATCCGGCTGCCGCCCCCAACGCAAACCCAATCACCACAACGGCACCGAAAGTCATCAACGTATGGGTCAGGGCGTTCCCTTCCTGACCGGAAATGACGAACTCGAATACCAGCACCGCCAGCAAGGCGCCGATCGGATCGATAACAATCCCCTCCCAACGCAACAGGTTGGCAATGCTGGCGTTGGGACGAACGGTACGTAACAGGGGAATGATCACAGTGGGGCCGGTCACTACCATGACCGCACCAAACAGAAAGGAGAGTTCCCAGCCAAAACCGAGCAGCAGATGGGTCGCCAGGGCAACGATCAACCAGGTTACCAGCATGCCGATCGAAACCAGATTGCGCACCACCCGCTCCAGCCCTTGAATCTCCTGGAACCTGAGTGTCAACCCGCCTTCAAAGAGAATGACCGCGACCGACAGCGACACGAAGGGAAACAGCAGATCACCGAACAGGGCATCCGGATCCAGCCAGCCGGTAACAGGTCCGGCCACGATACCGGCCAGCAGCAAAAACAGAATGGCGGGCAGTTTCACCCACCAGGCAAACCACTGGCAGACAATGGCGATCAGGCCGATACCGGCCAGCAGCAGCATAAGGTGTTCGTTCATGAGAGAGCTGTTTCCGTCTCCTGTCAGCTCCGGATCCGCCCCGGCCGGTGACAGTTCAGGGTGCCGGGCCTGACTGGACCGGGCTAAACGCCGGTGCCACCCACAGTGAGGCCGTCAATACACAGGGTGGGTTGACCCACGCTGACCGGTACGCTCTGACCCTCCTTGCCGCAGACCCCCACACCATCATCCAGTTCGAGATCGTTGCCTACCATACTGACCCGGGTAAGTACATCCGGACCGTTGCCAATCAGTGTCGCCCCCTTTACCGGCCGGCCGATCCTGCCGTTTTCGATCAGATAAGCCTCGCTGGCGGAGAATACGAACTTGCCAGAGGTAATATCCACCTGGCCACCACCGAAATTGACCGCATAGAGTCCACGCTTCACCGAAGCGATGATCTCCTCCGGCTCATGACTGCCGGGTAGCATGTAGGTATTGGTCATCCGGGGCAACGGCAGGTGGGCAAATGATTCACGGCGCCCGTTGCCGGTCGGCGCCACCCCCATCAGCCGGGCATTGAGCTTGTCCTGCAGATAACCTTTGAGAATACCCTGCTCAATCAATACGGTTTGCTGCGTGGGGGTGCCCTCGTCGTCGACATTAAGCGAGCCACGCCGCTGCGCCAGCGTGCCATCATCCACCACGGTACACAGGCTGGAGGCCACCCGTTCACCCACGCGTCCGGAAAAGGCGGAGCTGCCCTTGCGGTTGAAATCCCCCTCCAGACCGTGCCCAACCGCTTCATGCAGCAGCACCCCCGGCCAGCCGGGTCCCAACACCACCTGCATGGTGCCGGCCGGAGCCTCTTCCGCCCGCAGATTTACCAGTGCTTGCTGCACCGCCTTGTGGACATATTCCAGTCCCCGATCCTTTTCCAGAAAAAAGTCATACCCCATCCGGCCGCCACCGCCCGCCGTTCCCTGCTCCCGGCGGCCGTTCTGTTCGGCGATCACATTGACGTTGAGCCGCACCAACGGCCGGATATCAGCAGCCAGGGTGCCATCGCTGGCTGCAATCAGAACGACTTCATGCTCTGCCGCCAGACTGACTATCACCTGTGTAATCCGGGGATCCTGACTGCGCGCCTCGGCATCCAGCCGGCACAGCAGATCCACCTTTTCCCGGGAGGAGAGGGTAGCCAATGGATCCCTCGGGGCATAGAGCCGGTGCCCGGAAGTCTTGCGCCACGCCTGCATCTGTCCCGAGCCGCCGGCACGGGCAATCGCCCTGGCCGCGGTCGCGGTTTGCTCCAGCGCGGGCAGAACAATCTCATCGGAATAGGCGAAACCGGTCTTCTCCCCGGTCACAGCCCGAACCCCGACACCCTGCTCGATATTGTAGTTTCCCTCCTTGACGATACCGTCCTCCAGCACCCAGGACTCCTGACGGCTGGACTGGAAATAGAGATCAGCGCTGTCCACGCTGCGGGCCATGATCCGGTCAAATACCCGCTGCAGTTCGTTCTCTCCGATGCCGCCAGGATCCAGCAGCAAACGTTGCGCAGTGGCAAGCGCGCTGCTCATGCCAGCCGCCGGTGATCGAGGACGGGAAAGGTGCGGCGCCGGTTCTGCAACTGCCCGCTGTCAATATCCGCCACCACGATGCCGGAACCGCTGGGCAAACGATCCAGCACCCTGCCCCAGGGATCGACAATCATACTGTCGCCGTGCGTGTGCCGGCCGTTGAGATGGTAGCCGCCCTGGGCCGATGCGATCAGATAGCTGAGATTTTCGATAGCCCGCGCCCGCACCAGAACCTCCCAGTGGGCCTTGCCGGTGATTGCGGTAAAAGCGGCGGGCAGCGCTATCAGTTCAGCCCCCTGCCCGGCCAGCGTGCGAAACAGCTCGGGAAATCGCAGATCGTAACAGACCGCCAGACCCAGCCGGCCGAAAGGGGTATCCAGCACCACCGGCGCTTCACCCGGCTCAATGGTGGCCGATTCATTGTACTCCTCTCCACTCTCCTTGAGCGCCACGTCGAACAGGTGAATCTTGTCATAGCGGGCCACCTGTTTACCACGGGTGTCATACACCAGACAGGCGGCACGAATCTTGTCGGGCGCCGACGCCTCGACGGGAACGGTTCCACCCACGATCCACAACTGATGCCGGAGGGCCTGCCGGGAAAGAAACTCCTGAATCGGTCCCTCGCCCTCACGCTCCCGAAGCCCGACCTTGTCCCGCTCGGTCATTCCCATCAGGGCGAAATTTTCCGGCAGGACGACCAGCTGCGCACCAGCCTCCGCTGCCAGTGCTATCAGGCGGCCTGCCTCGATGAGGTTGGCGCTCACGTTGGGGCCGGAGGCCATTTGGATTGCTGCAATTTTATTCATTGTCGAATCGACCAGTCCGTTTCAGTTTTCAAAAGGAGTCAGTTGTCGGCAACAAGCAGTTGAGTTGTGCTGCGTCAGGGTATCACATCACTCCTTTCAAGGGGGAGCATTGCGATTTTTTTCCCTGCCGCGGGTAATGACCGGGTTATCCCAACTGCCGGTAACGTGATAAACATACTGCGCCACCTTGTCCAGCCGAAGCAGTTTCTCAGCCATCCATATCAACGCACCCGCCTGGGGCCCCCAGGCCAGCGCACCGGCAACAAACAGGTTGGAACCATCACCCGGAATCACCAGGATATGCTGATCGTAATCCCGCGCCACATAACCGGTACGGCCGCTGACGGCTATCCGGGCGGTGGGTCCTTCAAGCAGCAGATGACGCGTCTTCGCACTCCCGTCACCCAGATGAATGTCACCCTCAATTGAATCGAACCGGAACCCTTTTCCAAACAGATCCCGAAAATCGAGCATCAGCCGCCGCGGCAATGCCTGCAGGCTGAACAGGCCAAAAAGGCGTCCCGCACCGGGTTCCACATGCTCGATCAAGCCGCTGCCAATGTGCAGCTTCACATCACCTTCCAATGTCTGCAGCCGGAAATCCAGAGGAGAGCCGGGCCAGCTCAACCGCCCTTCCGCCCGCAGATTCTCACCATGCAGCATGGTGGAGAGTCCCAAGGCTTCGAGCATCTCGTGGGTTTGCGGTGCGGTTAACGTGAGCTCGGCACGAACCTCCCCCGCCCCTGCCGCCAACCACTCCACCTTTCCCTGCAGCGTCATGGGGGGAGCGGCCAGAACCAGCCGCCGTACCACCACTCCCCGCGTAGTTGCTTCGGTGCTGAACGCCAAACGGCCAAGTTCAAGCTGCCGGAATCCCAATTGCCGGATATCAACGGCAAGCGGTGGAAAATTTCGGGGGTCTAGCCGGGACAGGCCCGCGTTCTCCGAGGCCTCATTCTCACCAGGCAGCAGGTGCAGACGGGCCAACTTCAGTTCAACAGGCAACCGGAACGGTGCAGCCTGTTCAAACCCCTTCAACCCGTCGTCCAACTCGCGCATCCACTCCCTGAGAGAGAACGCCTCCAGTTCCCCGGTAATCCGCAGTACCGGTGATCCGGGGAGACGAGCCTTGTCCGGACCAAAATGAATATGCGCCCGCTTCAACTGGCCGGCGGCAGCGGTTTTTCCCAGTTCGGCGATCCCGTTGAACACATCGCCGTAACTGAACAGGAGCTGGTTGCTGTTCTCCTGCCAATCGACATGCAACGGCCGGGCAGACATCTCCAGTTTGCCAAGCGGTGCGGGAAGCCGTGAGGTAATACCTTGCATCGAAGAGTCAATGCGCAGTTTCATGGCCAAACCGGGGTAACGGCGTCGATGGATCAGTTCCAGCTCCGCCATGAAATCACTCTCTCCATCGAGCTTTTCGAGCAGGGGAAATTGAAGCTGCCGTGCCAGAGAGTCCGGCCATACCCGGCCCGTCATCAAGAGGCGTGTCGTAACCTGATCCTCGCGCTGCTGTGTAACCACATCAATTTTTGCGGGGTGACCGAAAACAGAGGCTTTGATCCCTTCGGCCCGGTACCCCTGCCGATCGAAGTGTACCCTGCCATTGATATTGGCCGCTTCCAGATGCCCGGCCCCCAGCCGGTACCGGAAACTGTTGTCTGCCAGCGTCACCGTACCCCGGTAATCCACCGGATGGCCACTAAATGGAACAGCAAGATACAACCCCAGGACTGCCTTGCCCTCTGTACTCATCCTCGCCAGCGCAGGCCCGGCTCCTGCTGTGACCGGAATGCTGCGCAAAAACTGCAACATCCGTCTGCTATCCCCGTTTGCGCGCCCCAACACCGTCAGTTTTTTGTCCCTGTAATCGGTGATACCGGCATAGGTGCCATCGATGCGGGTTTCCATAATCCGGCCTGAGCGGGCCTTGATGGACATCCCCTGCCCACGAAACACCACTTCCGCCGCCAATGAACGAACGCCTGGCCAGCCCTCGAGATAGTCCAGCCCCACCTCCCGGGCATCGAAGCCCACCTCAAACACCCCTTCTCCCTTTCGATAGGGAAACACCCCCTTTTTCAGCCTGCCATGCAAAACCATTTTGCCTTCGGTTATCTTGCCGGCAATCAGGGAGCGGTCCAGCCAGCGAACCAGTTTTTCCGGCATGATGGCAACGGGGTAGTAGCGAGAGGCATGTGCAGCATCTCCACCTCTGAATGCAACCTGGAGATCGATATGCGGAGGGGTCTCGGGCGATATCACCAGACCGAGTTCAGCCACCGCCTGAATATCCCTGTTGTCCAGCACCAAATCCCGGCCGGAAACAAACCAGGAGCCGGCAGCCTTACGCCAGTTGATAACCCCCTTCAGCCGCTCGAAGGTCCAGGAATCGCGGGCCAGATAGGGAAATTCAACCTCCCCCCGATGACTCTCCAGACGGATGGCTCCCGATTCCGCATCCAGCCACACAATCCCCGTCACCCCCTTTACACCCGGCAGTTTTTTCCACGGTTTCAGGTGCAGATCATCTATTCGGCCGGCGAGGGAAAACCGTTGGGAAGAAGACACCCCGGGCCGGTAGACAACCCGCAGGTCGGACACCCTCCCCTCTGGCTGCATCTCGTAAAGCGCACTGTTCAGCCTGGCAGGCAGAGAGTCGATGAATGGCAACAGTCCGGCCATCTCGCTGATTGACAGGGCGTTCAGTTGAATATCATAGTCCGGTGAGGCGCCCGCTTGTGTATTGGCGGCTACACGCAACCGCATGTCGGGCCAGCTTTCGCCCCGGATGACGCGCAAGCGGGCAATATCCAGCGACCACCCCCCGGCACCCATCTCCCAATAGAATTCGCCATTGGCCCGATCAAGCCGAAATGGCCTCCCGCCCCCGGTTGGCTGCAGCGTCAGTTCGCGGAGGCCGATCTCGCCCTGCATATCAACCAGAACTCCGTTACTCCAGCGCCCCCACAGCTCGACATCGAGCTGTCCTGAACCCCGGTCAACCGGTTTGAACTGAAACCGCTCGAATAGTGGCGCAAGCTCCACTCCCAGCCCGTTGAGATAGAATCTTCCCTCCCATTCATGAACGGCTTGCGCGGGGCCGGAAAAATCCGCGCCGACAAGAACCGTTTCACCCAGACCTTGCGGCAAAGAGACAACGCCATCAAATTGATGCTGCTCGCCCCGGTTGTTCAGTTCGAGCCTGGTGATATCAAAACGCAGCGGATACTCATCATGCAGCCGATCCTGCCAGTAAATGGTGCTGTCACGAATAACGAGACGCGGCTGGGAAAAGATCCACTCTCCCACCGCCGCTGTATCGATCGGCTCGGAGTCATCCCTGAACCGGGACAGCAGCAATCCTTTAACGCTAATCAAGCCATCCTGGCTCCGTTGAATCGAGAAGTTGGCGCCAGCCACGGTCAACAGCCCCAAGATGACCTTGCCCTGCCACAGCGAACTCCACAGGTCGATGCCGACCCTAAGCTCCTTGAACTGCAGTAGCGGATACTCTCCCTGCTGATCCAGCAGCCGCACATCTCCGAGCAGGAGTGTCGGCTGCAGACCCTGCATCCTGGCATCCAGAAACCGTACATCGACCGGTTGCTGGAGCTGGCTGCTCAACCAGGAGGTAACCTGCTCCCGATACTCTTCTGCACTGGAGAGCACCACCCTGGCCACCGTCAGTGACACGGCTCCAACAATGATCAACAGGGCAAAGCCAGCCCAGAACAGGGCGAAAAGACGCTTGAGCAAAGCCGGTGACAGACTCACTGCCGGAACCAACCTGGAAACTTCATCAACGGCAAATCCAAACGGCAGAAACCGGATCAGGTCAAAACAACATCGAACTGCTCTTGACTATAGAGCGACTCTACCTGAAACACCACCGGTTTGCCGATAAAGGATTCGAGATCCGCCACGCTGGTGGACTCCTCATCCAGCAGCAGATCAACCACCTCCTGGGAGGCCAGCACCAGGAAACGCTGGGCATCGAACTGACGCGCTTCACGCATAATCTCGCGGAAAATCTCGTAGCAGACCGTTTCCGCCGTTTTCAGCGATCCACGGCCGTTACAGGCCGGACACTCCTCGCAGAGCACATGCTCCAGACTCTCCCGGGTCCGCTTGCGCGTCATCTCCACCAGGCCCAGATCGGATACCTCGGTAACGCTGGTTCTGGCATGGTCACGGTCGAGCGCTTTCTCCAGCGCCTGCAACACCTGGCTGCGGTGCTCCGGACTATCCATGTCGATAAAATCGATAATGATGATACCACCCAGGTTGCGCAGGCGCAGTTGACGGGAGATGGTCTGGGTCGCCTCCAGATTGGTTTTGAAGATGGTCTCCTCCAGATTGCGATGACCGACGAATGCGCCGGTATTGACATCAATCGTGGTCATTGCCTCGGTCTGATCGATAATCAAATAGCCGCCCGACTTGAGTTCCACCTTTCGCTCCAGCGCCCGCTGAATCTCGTCCTCGACACCGTAGAGATCGAAAATCGGCCGCTCGCCGGGATAGTATTCGATACGTGGCGTCAGCTCGGGGATGAATTTGGCGGCAAATCTGGTTACCTTCTGATAGGTTTCGCGCGAGTCGATGCGTATTTTTTCCAGCTCCACGCCCGCCAGATCCCGCATGATCCGCATGGCGAGGGGCATATCTTCATGGATCAGCACGCCGGCTGGTTCATTCTCGTTACGCTCCTGGATGGCATCCCACAGCTTGTGCAAAAAGGCCATGTCGGCACGGATCTCCTCCTCCCCAACGCCTTCGGCCACCGTCCGCACGATGTATCCCCCCGGCCCGAACTCCTGGGCGCAATCTTGCACCAGCTCTTTCAACCGCTCCCGTTCACCCTCGTCAGTGATTTTCTGTGAAATACCGACATGAGTGTTGCCCGGCATATAGACAAGATTGCGTGCCGGTATGGAGATACTGGTACTGAGGCGCGCACCCTTGCTTCCCAGCGGATCCTTGATCACCTGCACCAGCACGCTCTGCCCTTCACGCAGCAGTTCACTGATGGAGCCGTTCACTTCGGCGTCATCCTGGCTCTCGCCGCTCTCTCCAAGGTAGATATCCCGCTCGTGCAGAAAGGCGGTACGCTCCAGACCAACTTCAAGAAAGGCTGCCTGCATGCCCGGCAACACCCGACATACCCGGCCTTTGTAGATATTGCCGACCAGACCGCGGCGGCTGGCGCGTTCGATATAGATCTCCTGCAGCACCCCGTTCTCCACCACCGCTACGCGGGTTTCCCGGGGGGTTACGTTAATCAACAGCTCTTCACGCATAGTGTTGTTTCCCTGTCTGGTCGATTCGTTGTCAACGATGGTAGGGGTGGCGCTGGAGGATCGACCAACTGCGGTACAGCTGCTCGGCCACCACAATGCGCACCAGCGGGTGCGGCAGCGTAAGGGGGGATAACGACCAGGTGATGTCGGCGCGGGCGAGGCACTCCGCGGCCAACCCTTCCGGCCCCCCAACCAGCAGCGCCACATCCCGTCCACCCTGCAACCACCCTTTCAGCTTTTTTGCCAGTTGCGGGGTATCCCATGCCTGCCCGTGCAGTTCCAGTGCGATGACCATCGCCCCCTTGGGAATCGCTGCACAGATACGCTCTCCCTCCTGTTTTACCAGGCGGGACAGATCCGCCCCTTTTCCCCGCCTGCCCGCGGGAATCTCCACCAGTTGCAACCGGCACTCCGGCGGCAGTCGACCGGCATATTCGTCAAATCCATGCCGCACCCACTCCGGCATGCGGGTTCCAACAGCCAAAAGATGGATCTTCATTGTTTGTAACTATTCAGCCCATTCCACAACGATCAGCGACATTGGGCTTCATCTGCAGTAACTATTCAGCATCGTATGAAACAAGCCGGCAACTGTTCAGATTGCCCCTGAAATTCGTCAGTTCAAGGCGAAAAATGGGAGTTTACGCGCGTGTAAATGACCATTTTTCAACGCAGAAATGGCGGATTTCGGGGGGGAGCTGAATAGTTACCATTGTTTTTTATTAATACAACTACAGGGGCCGGGTCAATATCGCTATTCCGGAGCATTGGTATCCCACAGTTTTTCCAGATTATAGAAATCCCGCACCTGCGGCAGCATGATATGCACCACCACATCCACCAGATCCACCACAATCCACTCACCGGCCTGCTGGCCTTCCACTCCCAGGGGTTGGACACCGCTCTGCCTGGCCTTCTCGACGACACTGTCAGCGAGCGCCCTGACCTGGCGATCCGAGGCGCCACTGGCCACCACCATCATGTCGGTAATACTGCTCTTGCCGCGCACATCCAGCACCTTGATATCTTTGGCCTTGAGATCTTCCAGGGCCTCAACGACAAGTTCACATAGCTGCCGGGCGCTCATTGCTTTTTTCGGTTTCATCGGTATAGCTGTTGCTCCTGGATATACATCCATATTTCATCGGGTAGCAGGTAACGGGGATTGCGCCCTTCCCTGATCAAGGCACGGATCCGGGTAGAGGAGATATCGAGCTGGGTTACCGGATGCATGAAGAACAGGCCGGCCGGTTTGCGGCCCAATTCAAGGGGATCGGCCACCAGGCTGCTGTCTGCCAGTTCCGCCAGCGGGCCACCGTGATCGTCGAGGTGTTCGGGCAACCAGCCAGGGCGGTGCGACACCACCAGGTGGGCCAGCCTGGGAATCTCCCGCCAACGGTGCCAACTGTTCAGACCGAGAAAGGCGTCCATTCCCAGCAGCAGGCAGATGGAACGCCGGTCTCCCAGCTCGGCGCGCAGTTCGCTCAGGGTGTCCACCATGTAGGACGGGCCGCTGCGCTCTGTTTCGCGCTCATCCAGCACAAAACCCGGCTGACCGGCAATCGCCTTGCGCAGCATCAGCAACCGCTGCCCGGTGCTGGCGCACGGCGCACGGCGATGAGGCGGAACCCCCGCCGGGATCAGGCGCAACTCATCCAGCTGCAGGATCTCGAACAGTTCCAGCGCCGGGCGCAGGTGGCCAAAGTGGATCGGATCGAAGGTGCCGCCGAATATTCCGATCACGTGCGGATATGCCCGTCACCGATGACGATATACTTCTGTGAAGTAAGCCCCTCCAGCCCTACCGGCCCGCGCACGTGAATCTTGTCGGTACTGATGCCAATCTCGGCACCCAGCCCATACTCGAAACCGTCGGCAAAGCGGGTTGAGGCGTTCACCATCACCGAACTGGCATCCACCTCACTTAAAAACCGCCGCGCACGGCTGAAATCCTCGGTGACAATGGACTCGGTATGGTTGGAGCCGTAACGGTGAATATGCTCCATGGCGGTATCCAGATCGGGCACGACACGGATGGAGAGGATGGGCGCCAGGTACTCGGTCTCCCAGTCCTGCTCCGTCGCTGCCGCAATACCGGGCAACAACTGGCGGGTGGTCTCACAGCCGCGCAGTTCCACCCCCTCATCCAGATACATCCGGCCCAGCTCCGGCAACAGATCGGCAGCGATCCCCTGTGCCACCAGCAGGGTTTCCATGGTGTTACAGGTGCCGTAGCGCTGGGTCTTGGCATTGAACGCCACCCGGATCGCCTTGCCGCGTTCCGCCGCCTCATCGATATAGACGTGACACACCCCGTGCAGATGCTTGATCACCGGCACCCGCGCCTCGCGGCTGACCCGTTCGATCAACCCCTTGCCACCCCGCGGTACGATGACATCGATGTAATCCCGCAGGGTTATCAGCTCCCCGACTGCCGCCCGATCGGTACTATCCACCACCTGCACCACCTCCAGTGGCAGATCCGCCTGCTCCAGACCGGCATGGATGCAGGCAGCGATCGCCCGGTTGGAGTGAATCGCCTCGGAACCGCCGCGCAGAATGGCGGCATTGCCGGATTTGAGGCAGAGCGCCGCCGCATCGGCGGTCACATTGGGGCGCGATTCGTAGATAATACCGATCACCCCCAGCGGCACCCGCATTTTACCAACCTGGATCCCGGTAGGGCGGTATTTCAGATCGGTGATCTCCCCCACCGGATCCGGCAGGGCCGCAACCTGCCGCAGCCCTTCGGCCATTGCCGCCACCCGCGCATCATTCAACTCCAGCCGATCCAGCAGCGCCGCATCCAGCCCCTTCGCCGCCCCGGCCTCCATATCTTTCCGGTTCGCCTCCAGCAACCGGGACAGACTTCGCTCAATCACCTCCGCGGTGGCCAGCAGGGCCCTGTTACGGATGCCGGTCCCGGCACGGGCAACGCACCGGCTGGCGGTGCGGGCCTGCCGGCCGAGCTGGCTCATATATGCTTTTATATCAACTGTCATGTCACCCTCAATCAGGCAGTAGCGGCACCATGGAACAGGCGAACTCCCGCCATTATTAACACCAATTGTAGCAACTCATCCCAGGGATTACCCTTATCCACCCCCTTGACAAGGCGATCGATGCGCGCCGCACGGCGCAGCATCTGCTGCCAGCGCAGGCGGTTGTGCCGCTGCAACCCCTGGCGCACTATCGGCTTGCGCTGCTGCCATACCCGCTGCTGGCGCAGCACCTGGTCCAGTGAAGCACCGCGTTCCAACTCCAGCGCCATCCCCTCCAGCAGACGGATCTCCCGAACCAGCACCCACAACACCAGTACCGGTTCGGTTCCCTCCCCCCGCAGGCCACGCAGGGTGCGCACGGTGCGGGGCAGATCTCCGGCAAGGGCGCTATCCACCAGTTCATAGATATTGAAACGGGCGCTGTCCGCCACGGTGGCAACAACATCCGGCAACTCCAGCGGCTTCTCTCCATAAAGCAGGTGCAGTTTATCAATCTCCTGCGCCGCCGCCAGCAGATTGCCCTCGACCCGCTCGGCCAGCAGGGCAACCGCCTCCGGGCCGGCCTGCATCCCCCTGGCCTGCATGCGCTGGCGGATCCAGCCAGGCAGTTCACCCGGCCTGGGCGGCCACAACTGCACCACCACACCCGCCTGCTCCAGCGCCTGGTACCATTTACTCCGCTGGGCGGATGCATCGATCTTTGCGCTGACAATCAACAACAGGCAGTCATCCGGCGGATTCCTGGCCCAGGCACGCAGCGCTTTGCCGCCGGCATCGCCAGGCTTGCCACCCGGCAGTCGCAGTTCGATCAACCGCTGCTCGGCAAACAGCGTCAGTTCGCTGGCGGCTGCCGTGAATCCGCTCCAGTCGAATCCCCTTTCAACACACAACACCTCGCGTCCACCGAAACCCCGCGCTCTGGCCGCACTGCGCACCGCGTCGGAAGCCTCGTTCAGGAGCAGCGGGTCATCGCCGCTGATCAGGTAAATCGGCGCCAGCTCGCCAGCCAGATGGTTGGTCAGCTGTCCGCCCCGCAGCTTCATTCCGGCTTCCGCGCCGGCCGGGCGTAGCGCAACCGGTTTATCACCGCCGCCACCGACCGGCGGCGCAGTTCACGCCACAGCTCGTCCCGCTCGGTGCTCTTGCCCAGCAGATCCACTTCGTCGAAGGTATAGGCCTGCGCCTGGCTTACGCTCCGGGTCGGCAGCAACACCTCTCCCGCAGCATCATATACCCCGTAGCTCAGCCGGTAGTTCAGTTCATACTCCCGCGGCCGCCCGTCGCTACCTACCGACAGAATACGCCGGTTGCTCTGCTCTCCCTCGACTTTTATCACTGCAGTTGCCTGCTCCGGCCGGTCGGCCACGGAGACACCCGCAAGGCGGAGAGCACGCCGCAACTCCTCGGCAACCTCACTGTAGCGGATATCGCTGTCGACATAAGCGCTCTTGAGCCACGTCGGCAGAGGGGTCTCCCCCCGCAGATGGAAACCGCACCCGGCGACAAACAGGACAGTCATCAGCAGGGAGAAACGCAGCGTTCCGGTCATTACCATCAATTGATCACAATGTTTACCAGCTTGCCGGGGATGACGATCACCTTGCTTACCGCCTTCCCCTCGATAAAGCGCTGCACATTGCGCTCCCGCAGGGCAGCGCTCTCCACCGTACCGCGATCCGCCCCCGCCGCCACCTCGATCCGGCCACGCAGCTTGCCGTTGACCTGAACCACGAGCTGCTGACTGTCGCGCCGCCGGGCCTCCTCATCCACCTGGGGCCAGGGGGCGTCAACGACCGCCTGCTCATGCCCCAGCAGTTGCCACAGCACATGGGTAATGTGGGGTACGATTGGCGCCAGCAGCAGCACTACGGTCTCCAGCCCCTCCTGCATCACCGCCCGCCCCTGGCCGGTTCCTGGCTGAAAACGGGACAGGGCATTGGTCAGTTCCATCACCGCCGCAATAGCGGTGTTGAAGGTGTAACGGCGGCCGATATCGTCACTGACCTTGGCGATGGTCTCATGCACCTGGCGGCGCAGTTCCCTCTCACGGGTATCGAGGGCGAAACGCTCAAGTAGCGGCACGTCTCCGGCAGCAAGATGCTCATGCACCAGCCGCCAGATGCGCCTGAGAAAACGGAATGCCCCCTCCACACCAGCATCCTGCCACTCCAGCGACTGCTCTGGCGGCGCGGCGAACATGATGAACAGACGGGCAGTATCCGCCCCGTAGGATGCAATCAACGCCTCGGGATCGACGGTGTTCCCCTTCGACTTGGACATCTTGGCGCCATCCTTGAGCACCATCCCCTGGGTGAGCAGCCGGGTGAACGGTTCGTCACTCTTCAGCAACCCTTCGTCGCGCATCAGCTTGTGATAGAAGCGCGCGTAAAGCAGATGGAGAATGGCGTGTTCGATGCCGCCAATATACTGGTCCACCGGCAACCAGTAATCAGCCCGTTCATCCAGCATCGCCTGACTGTCGTCCGGACAGCAGTAGCGGGCATAGTACCAGGAGGACTCCATAAAGGTGTCGAAGGTATCGGTCTCCCGGCGCGCGTCGCCCCCGCACGCCGGGCAGCGGGTCCGGTAAAACGCCGGCATTTTCTGCAGCGGAGAACCGCTGCCGTCCAGCTGAACCTGCTCCGGCAGCACCACCGGCAGTTGATCATCGGGAACCGGCACCGCACCGCAATCAGGGCAGTTGACGATGGGGATGGGCGCACCCCAGTAGCGCTGACGCGATACACCCCAGTCACGCAACCGGTAGCTGACCCGTTTGCGCCCCTTGCCGTGCGCGGCAAGATAATCGGCGATGGCGTCGAATGCCCGGGATGAACTCATGCCGGTAAAATCGCCGGAGTCCACCAGCACCCCCTTGCCGGTCACCGCCTGTTCCGACAGATCGACTTCTCCACTCGCCGGCGGTACAACCACCTGCTTGATCGGCAGACCGTATTTGCGGGCAAACTCCCAGTCCCGCTGGTCGTGGGCGGGCACCACCATCACCGCTCCCTCGCCATATCCCATCAACACGAAGTTGGCCACATAGACAGGCAGCTCCTCGCCGCTGATGGGATGAACGGCCCGCAACCCGGTGTCCATGCCGTGCTTCTCCATGGTCTCGATGGCGGCCTCGGCAGTCTGTTGACGTTTACACTTCTCAATGAAAGCAAGCAGTTGCGGATTGCCTGCCGCGCTGCCCAGAGCCAGCGGATGCTCCGCGGCCACGGCCAGACAGGTAACCCCCATCAACGTGTCGGGGCGGGTAGTGAACACTTTCAGCGGCTCAGCGGACCCCTTGACGGCAAAATGCACCTCCACCCCTTCGGAACGGCCAATCCAGTTGCGCTGCATGGTGCGCACCTGCTCCGGCCACTCATCCAGCTGATCCAGATCGGCCAGCAGCTCCTCCGCATAAGCGGTTATCTTCATGAACCACTGCGCTATCTCCCGCCGTTCCACTTCGTGGTTGCAGCGCCAGCAGCGCCCCTCAATCACCTGCTCGTTGGCCAGCACGGTCTTGTCGTTGGGGCACCAGTTAACCGGCGCTGTCTTCTTGTACACCAGCCCCTTTTTGTATAACCGGGTGAACAGCCACTGCTCCCAACGGTAATACTCCGGCCTGCAGGTGGCCAGCTCCCGCGCCCAGTCAAAACCGAAACCCAGCCGCTTGAGCTGGCCGCGCATGTATTCGATGTTTTCAGCGGTCCACTCCGCCGGGGGCACCCCATGCTTGATTGCGGCATTCTCCGCCGGCAGGCCGAAGGCGTCCCAGCCCATCGGCTGCATCACGTTCTTCCCCTGCATGCGCTGGTAACGGCTGATCACGTCGCCGAGGGTGTAGTTGCGCACATGCCCCATATGCAGCCTGCCACTGGGGTAGGGGAACATGGAGAGACAGTAAAACTTCTCTCTGGCAGGATCCTCGACGGCATGAAAAGTGCCATGCTCCTCCCAATAGCGCTGCGCCAGCGCCTCGATCTTCTCCGGATGATATTGTTGGTCCATTGTCGCCTTTGATTCACTGGTGATACCCGTATCCCCTGATGGGGGAATTATCACAAAGCTCATGTGATGAATGAAAGGGATACGTAATAAAGCATTCTACCCCGAGCTGCTTCCCCAAATCCTCTCATGATAAGCGAACTGCTTGCCATTGTCATAACTCAACGCATGAACAGCGGGGAAAGATCAGTATAACTACCTGAAGAAAAAACGGGCAGTCTTTCTTTCGCGGAGCAAATCCCCGCACATGACAAAGGAGACCCGCCAGAAAGACCGGGGTTCATGGGGTCTATACGCTGCATTTTTGTCTGTTTTGCAGTATCATTATTGATTGGGTTGTATTTCCTGGCGGAAGGGGGAAGGTTGTGCTGGGTGTATATTGTCGATTTATATTGCAGGTATTGAACAGGAAGATACGTGAACAAAGTTGCATTGATTACAGGAATTACCGGGCAGGATGGGGCCTACCTGGCGGAGTTTTTGCTGAAAAAGGGCTACGTTATTCACGGAATAAAACGGCGGGCCTCGTCTTTCAACACGGATCGCATTGATCATCTCTATCAGGATCCACATATCGAAAATCAGAACTTCATTCTTCACTATGGCGATCTGACGGACTCCACCAACCTCATCCGTATCATTCAGCAGGTACAACCGGATGAAATATATAACCTTGCAGCACAAAGCCATGTCCAGGTGTCATTCGAATCCCCGGAATATACGGCAGATGCCGACGGCATGGGTACGCTTCGGATTCTGGAGGCAATCAGAATTTTGGGGCTCGAGGAAAAGACCCGGTTCTATCAGGCCTCCACATCAGAACTCTATGGTGAGGTTCAGGAGATTCCGCAGAGGGAAACAACCCCGTTCTACCCCCGATCTCCCTATGCAGTGGCCAAGCTCTATGCCTACTGGATTACCGTAAACTATCGGGAAGCCTATGGCATCTACGCGTGTAACGGAATCCTGTTCAATCATGAGTCCCCCTTACGGGGAGAGACCTTTGTCACCCGCAAGATAACTCGCGCCATGGCTCGCATAAAGCTCAATCTGCAGGACTGTCTTTATCTGGGCAACCTGGATGCCAAACGGGATTGGGGTCATGCCCGCGACTACGTGGAGATGCAGTGGTTGATGTTGCAGCAGGAGTATCCTGATGATTTTGTCATTGCAACAGGGAAACAGTACTCTGTACGTGATTTCGTCAACGCGGCCGCAAACGAGCTTGGGATTACCATTCGCTGGGAAGGAGAGGGTTCCGAAGAGAAGGGGTATGACGAGAAGACCAACAAATGCATCGTCGCCGTCGATCCCCGCTATTTCCGGCCAACAGAAGTGGAGACCCTGCTGGGCGATCCGGCGAAGGCCAAGCAGAAGCTTGGCTGGGAACCGCGTACCAGCTTCGAACAGATGGTTTCAGAGATGGTTCGGGAGGACCTCGTCACTGCCGAGAGAGATCACTTATGCAAAAGTGCGGGTTACCGGGTTTTTGACTATAACGAGTGACTCCCGGTAAACCGGTTTTTCCCGCTGCTTTTCTCTGTTCTGAACCAGAAGAGACAGCATTTTGAACCCGGACTGCCCCTGAAGCCCGCAATTTCCGCGATGAAAAAAATGGTCATTTACGCCCAAACTCGCATTTCTCGCCTTGAACTGACGGATTTCAGGGGCCGTCTGGGCAGTTACCATGAAGTTTGCAATTTACCGGGTAGTTATGCCCCCTCCCCTATTAACGATATTCTGATTCACAAGGGAACGTTATGGCACCAAAAACAGTTGATTCACCGCCGCCGGGCAAAGATGCAAGCATCTATGTTGCTGGCCATGGTGGTCTGGTTGGCTCCGCCGTTGTACGCAGTTTGCAAAAACACGGCTACCACAACATCGTGACCCGCACACGGCAGCAACTGGACCTGGCCGACTGCCAGGCGGTCAAAGCGTTTTTCGCCGAGAACAAACCGGACTGTGTCATCGACGCCGCAGCGAAGGTTGGCGGCATTCATGCCAACAACGCATACCCGGCAGAGTTTATTCGGGACAATCTGTTTATACAGAATAACCTGATCGATAACGCCTGGCGTTCCGGCTGCAGGAAATTCGTTTTTTTGGGCTCCACCTGCATCTATCCCAAAATGGCGCCACAGCCACTAAAGGAGGAGTATCTGCTAACCGGCCCACTGGAGCCGACCAATGAGTGGTATGCTGTTGCCAAGATTGCGGGGATCAAAATGTGTCAGGCATACCGCAGGCAATATGGTTTCGATGCCATCTCCCTGATGCCAACCAATCTCTATGGTCCTGGTGATAACTTCGACCTGGAAAATTCCCACGTATTGCCGGCATTGATTAGAAAATTTCATGATGCCAAGGTCTCGGGAAAACAGGAGGTAGTGATATGGGGTACCGGCAATCCACGGCGGGAGTTCCTGTATGTCGATGACATGGCAGACGCCACGGTTTTCCTGATGGAGAACTACTCCGAAGAGCAGATAGTCAATGTGGGAGTCGGCGATGATATCACGATTAAAGAACTCGCGGAAACCGTGAAAGAAATCGTCGGGTATGAACACAAGCTGGTATTTGATACCAGCAAACCGGATGGAACACCAAGAAAACTGCTGGATGTATCCAAATTATCCTCTCTCGGCTGGCAGGCAGCGGTCTCTCTCCAGAAAGGGGTTGAAATGACCTATCGTTGGTACGTCCGGTCATTGAGTGAGCCTGCATCGATGCGGAATCACTATTAACCCGGCATTGCAGTTTTTGCCAGTGAGAATCCCGCATCGGGGAGGCGACATCCATCCTGACAGAGGGGGACACAACCAAGACACTGTCATGACTAAACAGCTCTCGAAGAAAGCGCTAAGATCAGCGAAAAAATCAAGGAGTGATTTCTTGGGCATCGAAAGAAACCAGATCTATGTTGTGCTGGACAGCTTGAAATGCGCCCATAATATAGGGACGATTCTCAGGCTATCGGATGCTGCCTTAGTAAAAAAGATTTATATATGTGGTAATACCCTTACCCCTCCAAACCGAAAAATCAAAGCTTCATCAAGAGGAGCCGAAAAATGGATAAACTGGGAATACAGAGACAGTGCAATTGATGCGATTCGAGAGCTGAAAACAGATGGTGTAACCATTGTTTCAGCCGAAATCGCAGATTCAAGCAAACCTTACGACAAGATTGATTACTCGTTTCCTTTGTGCCTGGTTTTTGGCAGGGAGTATGATGGCTTGTCTGAAGAAATTCTGGATATATCGGATATCGTAGTTCACCTGCCGGTTTATGGCATGTCAAACTCTTTGAATGTGTCATTGACAGCCAGTGTTATTGTTTATGAAGCTCTTAAGGTTTCCATGAATCTTTCCAACATGAACCAAAACCCGGATTCCTCGTCTTTATGCTATTAACCCGGTAAAAAAGAACATTTGTCACCCAGCCTAACGGATTTTCTTATGTTCAAAATATTTAGCCACTCGCTTGGATCCTTTCCGCAACATGCGCATATATGACAGGGGTTTTTTCTTCAATCAGGGCTAAATAAGGAGCAGAGAGTTGCTTAGTGAAAGGGAACTTGAATTTCAATGCGGTAACGTATTCAAGTATGGGCAAAAGACCCGGTTCATTACAACAAAAGAGGGTGTTCAGAACTCTGTGTCATTCCTCTTGGTTTTTGGACAGTCTAAAGGAATGACACAGAACTCTGAACACCCTAGGATTTTTTGATCTGACAGTCACTCCTACAGACCGGAAACTGTCAGATCAAGTCTGAACTACTGCATATTATGTGGCCGGGTTAATAACTAGCGCCGCAGTGTCTTGAGGAACAGAATGATGGATTTTATTTCCGTTTCTGAAAACTGCTCACCCCAAGGTGGCATCCGCGGCGAACGCCCCATGCCGGCGCCACCCTTGCTGATAATTTGCATCAGATACTGATCCGGCGCCCGGCTGAGGGTCAAATTGAAAGGGGGAGGATTCTTGATGATCTTCGCCATTTTTCCGTCCCCCTCTCCATTGTCTCCGTGACAGAGAGAGCAGTAGTTTTTAAAGATTGCCCGGCCAACCCGTTCGGTTGGTCTGGTTCCTGCCTGGGTTTTGTCCACCATGGCGATCGCCTTTTTTGGCTCATCAATAAGCAGCTTGGTAAAGAGGGTGACGGACTCGACCTGGGTATAGGTCAACTCGTCACCCCAAGGCGGCATCTCCGCGCTCATGGTACCCAAACTTCCCCCGTAGATCACCGACAGTCTCAACTCATCCAGCGCCTTGCCAAACTTGGGTTCATGGAGGTTGGTGTCGGGATAGTTTTTCAGTGACATCGGCAACATGCCATCGCCATAGCCCTCCCTTCCGTGACACAGAACACAGCGCGCCTGGTATATCTTGGCACCATACGCCAGCGAAGGTTTGGCTTCACTCTCCCTGTCTGTGGCCGCCGCCGCTGCCGCCTGGCCCAGAACCAGGAGGAGCACCCACCCTATAATGATCAACTTCATTTTGATAACCACCTGTCTGCAAACTACTTGATGTTGATGGTCATCAACATGCTCGGATGAATGGCGCACTCCACTTCAACCTCACCGGCTTTGTCGAACGTGACGCTCTTGAACTCTCCCTTGGGATAGGATCCCAAATCAAACGTTTTGAGATCCGAAAGACTGAAGACATTGTGGAAAAAGTCATCTTCATTGGTGAATTTGACCGTATCCCCCACCTTGATTGTCAGCTCCTTCACGGAAAATGTCTTGTTTTTCTGGGTCACCTCGTATTCGGCAGCGCCTGCCAGGCCCGAAAACAGAAAAACAGCGGCAACGGTACTCAAAATGGTTTTGGTATGGTTCATTTTTATCTCCTCGTAACTGAATCGGTATTCCAGGCTGTATCAAGCTGCCGGCCACATGGACTCCATGGCTCGTGACCGGCAACCACGAATGAATCGAAACGTCTACTCCAAGGGCAGTACAGGCAGTGCAACAGGCTCATGTTCCGTCGTCAGCGCCTCCATGAAAGCCACCAGATCCTCCTTGTCCGACCGGGTCAGGTTCAGCTTTCTGATATTGGGAGACAGATTCTCCTTTACGACGCCGCCAATGGCATAATGCTCGACCACGTCCATCAAGGTTTCAGCCGAACCATCATGGAAATAGGGGGCGGTCAGGGCGACATCACGCAATGTCGGTGTCTTGAATGCACCTTTTAGAATCCTGATTGGTTTATGGGCAAAACGGCCTGGATCCGCATCCTCGCCGGCGGACGAAGCCAGCCCCAGGTTATGGAAACCATCATCGGTGAAATTCGGCGCACTGTGGCAGATGGCGCAATTTCCCTTGGCCGGATCGATGAAAATCTTGAATCCCCGCACCTGCTGCTCACTCATTGCCTTTTCATCACCCTTTACCCAGCGGTCGAAAGGTGAGTCGTTGCTGATGATGGTGCGTTCGTAGCTGGCTATCGCCTTGGCGATGGTCTCTTTGCTGACACCTTCGTCCGGATAGGCTTTTTCGAAGGCGTCCCTGTACCCCTTGTTGGTGCTCAAAAAAGCGAACATCCGGTCGAAATCGGAGTTCATTTCGACGCTGGCCTCCATCGGCCCGATGGCCTGATCTTCCAGATCTTTTTTCCGGCCATCCCACATCTGAATCGAGTTGTAGGCGGTATTGATGACAGTGGGAGACGCTCTTCCCAACAACATCCCGTTATGCCCTCTCGCCGTGGGCAACCCATCGGACCAGCCGAACATCGGGCTGTGGCAGGAAGCACAGGACATGTTACCGTGACGGCTCAGGCGTGGATCGAAAAACAGCTGTTTCCCCAACGCCACCCGCTCGGCGGTTGGCTTGTTGTCTTCAGGATAAGGGGGTGTATCCGGCAACAGCCAGTGCTGAAGGCTCGGATCACCCGCTTTGAGCGCTGTTTTCTCTTCACCAGTCTGAGGGGCCGTGGCACACGCTCCCAACGTCACCAAAGAGGCCAACAACAAACCACGGACCAACCTGTCACCACAATATTTCATCAGATGTACCCTCTTGTTTTTTTGGTTAATATACGAAAACATATGCCGTAAACAGCAACGCTCCCCACAGACAAAACACCACATGCAGCCCTGATACCGCTTGTCTTGGGTAGTCGTAGCGAGCAGGGTGGGAGAGCGGTGGATTGTTCCTGAATCCGACAAGCTCCTAGACATTGAACTGTTTGATCATCCCCTGCATCTTGAACGCCTCTCCACTGAGTTCACCGGATAGCTCATTCAGCTTGACAACCTGCCTGCTGGACTCCTCCGCCATTTCGGAAAGCGAACAAACAGCATGAGTAATCTGCCCCATGGCCTCTTTTTGAGGCGCCATGATGGTAACTACCTGCTTCATGCCTTCATACAGCTGCTGGGCCTGCTCACTGTTCCTGGAAATATACTGGGCCGCCTGCTGCAGGCGTTCGATATTGGTGCGTGAATCACCGACTGTCCCCTCCAGAGAGGCCACGGTAACATTGACGCTGCTCGACATGATCTCTATCAGTCTGGAGATTTGATCCGTCGCTTCGCTGGTGCGCTTTGCAAGCTCCCTCACCTCATCGGCTACCACAGCAAATCCTCTCCCCTGCTCGCCAGCACGTGCAGCTTCGATAGCAGCATTTAACGCCAGCAGATTGGTCTGTTCGGAAATACCACGAATGGTGTTGGTGATTTGGGTAATCTTTCCTGCCGCATCGGCCAGCTCCTGGGTAACACTGACAGTCTGCTCCATATCCGCCTGAAAGCGCTGAAAGTCATTGACGGCAGATACGATTTCGGCTGCGGAGGCGGTCGCCGTGTCCGACGCATTGCGGCATTCGGCTGCGGCGCCGTCAAGCTGCTCCATCACTTCATTGGCAGCCGACAAGGCAGCATGGGACTCCTCCTGAATTTGCTTGACGTTACCGTGGATATGCAAGGTGGCATCCTGAATCATCCCCGCGGCTTCGGTCAGTTCACCACTCTCCTTGGTAAGCATGGTGGAACTGTTCATGATGCCACGTATTATCCCTTGCAGCTTCCGCACCGTCGTGGAGATGGCATTGACGGTACGCCCCATTTCGTCCTGTCCCCCCGCCTCCAGCGCAATCGTCAAATCCCCGCCCGCCACCGACGCCATGCTCCTCTCTATCATCATCAACGGGCGGGTTATCTTTGCAGCAACATAGAGACTGACCAGAATACCCATCAATATACTCGCCAGCACGAAACCACCCAGCATCAGAATGATACGTTTACCTTGCTGTTTGCTATCGGCCAGGCTGGCTTTCAGTTTTTCCCTTTCCCCATCAACCAACTGCTGGGAAACCGTTTCGACCTCCTTCAGCAGCACATCGATCTCCTTCAGCTTGCTCAATCCGGCCTCATCGTTGTTCTTCTTTCCGGCACGTATGATGCTGAGCTGTTGTGGTTTGAGCTTCTCCAGCAATTTGGCAAGACGTTTGACCTCATCGCTCTCCGGCAGGGCGTTTTGCAGATGCTGGATATCTTCATCGAGATGGGAAGAGGCGCGGATGCTGGCAATCGCTGCCTTGCGAATATCCAGGCGCTCATCGGCGGCCAGCAGCGTACTGATGGCAGCATTCATCTCCACAATGGAAACCCGGGCGCGCGACGCAGCAGTCACTCTCGCCTGACTCTCGCTGACCACCATCTCCGTAGCCTTGTTCTGGCTGTAAATAAACCCCGCCCCCAACAGCCCGACACTGACGATACCGATTATCAACAATCCGGACAAAAAAAGTATTTTTGCCCGCAAGGATGAGTTTTCGATATATTCACCCAGACCCGTCGCCATACTTCCGCTCCACAAGATAGTCGTTCGATATCCAGCATTAACGGTCAACCGGCGGCTTTCTTTAGACGAAAACGAACTTTCACGGGCAATCAATTGTTGTTATCCTATTTATTATATTATAATTCTCAAATCATACAAACCGGAGCCGGTGACGATTAGCCAAAGAAATGGCAGGAAAACAGGCCATTCATATCGGGCAAGCAACCAAATCATGCCAGCCCCGGGTTATAACCAATTGAATATATTAAATAATAATTAATAAGGATGAAGCGGGGCACCAAAGGAGCCGAACCATCAATTCGTTGATATGGATCAATGCACTTTGTCCGCAAGTCTGAAATTATATAACCGCAATTGTTAGTAGGGATTTACTGAATTAGAATGAACCGGTACCTGCCGATCACTGCAATGCTTAAACTGCTTCCCGACGCTATCCATACGGAGATGGTGGCTTGCGTGGCCAACCAGTTGATCCGTGGTCAGGTGATTGAGCATCAGCTTGGCTATCTGGAAGGAAAGCATATCTGCCTGTCGATACCCGATACCGGGGTGACGCTCCATTTCCGCGTCACCCAGCAGCGATTGCGCAGGTGCTCTGCTCATCTCCCCTGGGACGTTCGTATCAGGGGTGATCTGAGCGCTTTCTGGCGACTGGCGAACCGGCAAGAGGATCCAGATACGCTGTTCTTCAACCGGAAGCTGGAGCTGGAAGGTGATACAGACGCAGCGCTATATATAAAGAACCTGCTGGATGCGGTAGAGTTCGATCTCGATCAACATCTGCAAGCGGTGGCGGGGGATCGATTGGCCCCGCATCTGCGCAAGATGATCGAGCACAACCCGTTGCTGAGACGCTCACGAGGCACCCTGCCTGTCTAACGGCAAACGGCGGAAGTTTTACTGATATTTCAAGGTGATTTCCTGGCAGTTCTCCTGCTATTGCGGCACATGGATGTGCTGCTTTTTTTATCCCCAGACTACTCGGACGGCCCCTGAAATCCACCATTTCCGCGTGTAATTGATCATTTACTCAATGCGGAAACCGGGCAGCTACCATAAAAATTTGCGGCTTGCTGAATAGTTATTAACCCGGCAGCAAAAACGCCCTGATTGTCTGCGCCTTCATCCACGGACAGCAGCAAGCCACTGGGGGGCGATGATCAGCCGCCCGCCACATCTCCGATCCCTGGTCCACTCTCTCTTCCCCTGTTTTTTTGAAGCGAAATAGTATGGATAGAGATAGCCATTGGCCCACTCGAACAGTGAATAATCACCCGGGAAAAAACAAAAAAGCCACATAAAACCCACCCGAAAAAACATACAGTTCTCATCCTACGGATTGCTTGATTTCAGGTGCAGGAGCGCACCTTGACAAATACGACGGATCTGCGCCGCTTTTTACGTGAGAAGCCTGGCAGATACCAACTATCCCATAGATACAGGAGAGAATTGATGGATACCGAAGAAGGCGGTATTGAAATATCCGCAATACAAGAGATAAAAAGCAGATGTGAAGATGATCTGTTCAAACGGCCGAATGTGGTTGGCATAGGCGTCGGACTCAAGGAGGTACGGGGAAAACAAAACGACACCTTATGTATTCAGGTCTACGTGGAGAAAAAGGTGGCCAAGAAAGCGCTGGCGCCTGGCGATCTGGTTCCCCCGGCCATAGACAATATCAAGACAGATGTCCAAGAGGTCGGCTCCATCGAAGCGCTAGCATTCACCACCCGCATCAGGCCGGCAAAACCCGGTTACAGCATTGGACACTATAAAATCACCGCGGGGACCTTCGGCTGCCTGGTCAGGGATGCCTGCCGGCCATGTGAAACCTATATTCTCAGTAACAACCATGTACTGGCCAACTCAAATGCCGCAACCAAGGGAGACCCCATTCTACAGCCGGGGAAACATGACGGAGGCACCTATCCCGCCGACACTATCGCCCATCTGAAGCGTTTCATTCCCATCCTCTTCAACCGGAACCGCTACAACCTGGTGGATGCCGCACTGGCAAAACCCAGAGATCTACGCAATGTGGTTGCACCGATCGCAGGTCTGGGAATCCCCCGGGGCACGGTGGAAGCGACACTGGGCATGCAGGTGATCAAAAGCGGGCGCACCACCGGCGTTACCAGTGGAACAGTGACCGGACTCGATGCCACCATTGCCGTCGGTTTCGGCACCGGTACCGCCTACTTCCGCAATCAAATCCTGACGACCAACATGTCTGCAGGGGGAGACTCCGGCTCTCTGTTGATGGATCGATCGAACCGCAAGGCTACCGGCCTGCTGTTTGCCGGTTCCAGCAAGGTGACGGTACACAACAATATCAGTAACGTTTTGACAGCACTTGGCGTTGAACTCATCACCGCCTGAACAACGAACCAAAGAGGTTAATCATTATGAAAAACAGAAACTCGCTGCACGAGCTTTACGAACAGGTAACCCGGCAAATCATCGATGAACGCAACCAGGAGATGGCTGTACTCATCGAGGAGAAACGGCGCCTGGCGGAAAACGCCCAAGCGCAGTACCGGACGGGAATCGATACCATCAATGGAGTGGGACTCAATCTCTCCAGCCTCGAAGCGCTCGACCTGGAGTTATCGGCCACCAGTGACAAGGAGTTGCTGTCCATTGAAACGCAAATGGATGAGCAGTCCCAACAGCCCTTGCCGACGACGGAGCTGGATATTGAAGGCGCATTGCTGCCAGAAGGCGCGAAACAGTTGACACCCGGTTGGCTGGCCGCCTTTTCGGATGACAAAGCCCAGGATCCGCTGACGGAAGCAACCACGATTACCCCTCAAACAATCATCGGCGGCGGCGCCTGCAAGAATTATTTCAACTGGGCGAAGGGGAAGGGTTCCGGGCTGTGGGGAACAGGTGCCGGAAAGATCCAGTCCTGGATCGATTTTGGTTTTTGGTTCAAACCCAATGCAACCCGTTACTACAATGTCCGGCCCCTGTTCCGCCTCCGCGGCTATGTAATCGTCAAGGCGAACGATGGTGTGTTCACCTCGAAATGGGCCGAGATAAAAGTAACTGCCCGGATCAATGTCTACCAGTACAACTGGAAAGGGTGGCACTCGGTTACGCTACACAACGAGCGAGGCGCCAATATCAATATCAACCACAGAGTGGATATCGATCAGCATACCCAGAGCAGTTATCTCCTCGCCGGGGGTGACTGGGCTTTTATCCGCTGCAGTATTGGCCTGTACGCCTATGCGCGTGGTGGTGGCTCATACGCCAAAAACGACTTCGCCACCGGTAGCGCAAACTATCTATGCGTACCCCACGTTCACGTATTCTAGAACGCCTCATTCAGGGTGCTCCGCAGGAGCACCCTGAACCCGGCCGCTGCTACAGCGGCTTGTTCAAAAAGGGGTATCTTCGTGAAAAACCCGCGGAGACCCTTCAAGATAAGCCCACTTTCCCCGATATACTGAAGAAATCCGTCGAAGCGGGCAATCCATGGAGCAAAACATGCTCCAGCCCTGCCCTCGCCCTGAAAGAGTTATACCGGCATATTTCGCCCGGCGGATGAACCATTTATACTATCCGTTTGATCGCTGCCCTTTGAAAAATACTGCTTTTATGCTATCCCGACGAAAAATAGGTCTGCTCAGCGCCCTTCTGATGCTGATTATCATCCTTGCCGGGCTGCTGACCGCCGCAAGCCTGTGGTTCTATCTCACGCCCAGACTCCCCCCCATCGACGATCTCAAGGAGATCCGGTTGCAAACACCGCTGCGCGTCTACAGCGCAGACGGGAAATTGATTGCAGAATACGGTGAACAGCGCCGGATTCCGTTGCGTTACGAGGAGCTACCACCCATGATGGTGAAAGCGGTGCTGGCAGCCGAAGATGACCGGTTTTTCGAACATCCCGGTGTCGATATCAGAGGGATTCTGCGCGCTGTAGTTACACTGGTGCGCACCGGAGAAAAGAGCCAGGGTGGCAGCACCATCACCATGCAGGTAGCGCGCAACTTCTTTCTCAGCAGGGAGAAAACCTATCTGCGCAAAATCAACGAAATTCTGCTCGCCCTCAAAATCGAAAAAGAGCTGAGTAAACGGCAGATTCTCGAACTCTATCTCAACAAAATCTATTTCGGGAACCGGGCCTACGGAGTAGGATCCGCCGCCAAAGCGTACTACGGCAAGAGCCTTGACAGATTAAGCATCGCGCAGATGGCAATGATTGCGGGGTTGCCCAAGGCGCCCTCCATCTACAACCCGATCGCCAATCCGGAGCGGGCCATGCAACGCCGTAATTATGCGCTGGCGCGAATGTACTCTCTCGGTTATATCAATGCCAGCACCTACCAGCAAGCACTGGCCGAACCGGATGACGCCCGCCGCCACAAACCGCGCTCGGATCTGGAAGCGCCCTATGTCGGGGAGATGGTGCGGCGCCATATGGTGAACCGTTTTGGAAAGGAGGCCTACACCGCAGGCTACAAGGTTTTTACAACCGTAGACAGCCGGTTGCAAACCGCTGCTAACCGGGCATTACGCAACGGGCTGATCGGTTATCTCCACCGCAACGGATACCCGGGGCCGGAGAAACATATCGAACTGCCTCCGGTAGAGCTGAATCAGTGGCTGCGGCAGCAGAACGGCGTCTCCGGCAAGCCACCCGCAGCAATCACCGCCGCCCGGAACGAGCTAAAGAAAACAGCGGTATTGGGAGGATTGCTGCCAGCGCTCATCGTAGAGGCCGATACGGACAGCATCACCGCTCTGCTGGCGGATCAGCAGCTGGTCACCTTGACACCACCCGCCTTTTCCTGGGTGTTCGGCCCAAAAGAAAAAAGCACTACACGGATAACCGACGTTCTCAAAACAGGCGATATCATCCGTGTCCGCTGGTTGGGTGATGGCGGCTGGGAGCTGGCCGGCATTCCCCCGACGGAGGGAGCAGTTGTTTCACTCGACCCTCAAAGCGGCGCCATTCAGGCTTTGAGCGGCGGGTTCGATTTTTTCAAGAGCAAATACAACCGCGCAGTCCAGGCCAAACGCCAGCCAGGTTCCGCCTTCAAGCCCTTTATCTATTCAGCCGCGCTGGAGAAAGGGTATACGGCGGCCAGCGTCATCAACGATGCCCCGGTGGTCATGGAGGATGGCAATCTCGACGAAGCCTGGAAGCCACGAAACTACAGCGGCCGGTTTTTCGGCCCGACCCGTCTCCGCGTGGCGCTGACGAAATCCCGTAACCTGGTCTCCATTCGTCTGTTGCGCGCCATTGGTGTCGGCTATGCGGCAAAGTACGCCACGCGCTTTGGATTCAAGTCTTCCAACCTGCCGCGGGATCTGTCGCTTGCGCTCGGCAGCGGCAGCGTCACGCCGCTGGAGCTGGCTACCGGGTACGCTGTATTCGCCAATGGCGGCTATCTCATATCGCCCTATTTCATTCAGCGCATCGAAAATGGCGAAGGCGATATCCTCTGGCAGGCCGAACCGGCCCGGGTCTGCGCCCAGTGTGAAGACCCCTTGTCACCCGCTCCCCCATACCCCCTGGCCCCACGGGTAATCAGCGCCCAGAACAGCTATTTGATGACTTCAATGATGCGTGATGTCATCCGTTTCGGCACCGGCCGCCGCGCAATGGTGCTGAACAGGGACGATCTGGCCGGAAAAACCGGAACGACCAATGATCAGTTTGACGCCTGGTTCTCCGGCTTCAACCAAGGCATCGTAACAACGGTCTGGACAGGGTTCGACTCGCCGCAACCGATGGGTAACAACGAAACGGGTGGACGCGCGGCCCTGCCCATCTGGATAGATTTCATGCGCACGGCACTGGATGGCGTCCCGGAAAAACCGCTGAAACAGCCACCCAATCTGGTAACGGTCCGCATCGATCCAAAAAACGGGCTGTTGGCCAATGCGCATACACCCAATGCCCTGTTTGAGGTCTTCCGGGCCGGGCATGTTCCGGAGGCGCAACCCGAAACCTATTGGGAGAGCAGTGAAAATGACTCGAAGGGGCTTTCAGAGCTGTTTTAGGTGAGCAAGACAACCGTCAGCAAGCATCGGCAGATGCGGATTCGCATCGCGCAAGAGGCCGCCCGCCTTATGGTCGAGCACGGTATCCGCAACTATTTTGACGCCAAACAGAAGGCGGCAAACCGTCTTGGGGGTGGTACCCGGGATTTGCCAAAAAACCACGAAATTGAAGCCGCCCGGCTCGAGTATCAGCGGCTCTTCAAAGCTCGACACCACTCCCGGTGGTTACACCACCTGCGAAAAGTGGCGTTGCAGGCCATGCAGCAACTTTTGGCATTCAACCCCCGCCTCGTCGGCCCGGTGCTGGCCGGCAGCGCAGGAAAACATGATGCCATCACCCTGCATCTGTTCACCGATACAACCGAGGAAATCGCCTTTACACTGATTGAAAAACAGATTCCATTCACGACAAACAGCTTTGATTTGCGCCTGAACGGAATCAGGCAGACGCTGCCGGGCTACAGCTTTGTCGCCGATGACATCGATATCGAACTGGTTGTCTTTCCAGCCGGCGGGATTCGCCAGGCGCCCCTTAGCCCGGTAAACGGAAAGCCCATGCGCCGGGCGCCAATCCATCAGGTAGAGCGGTTGTTAACCGGGCAGCAACAGATGGCTCACCCCTCTTGACCGGCAACCAGGCGGGCCAGCAGTCCCCGTAACTTTTCCTGCTGCACTTCAACCCGCAGACGCCGGGCCAGGATGATGGCCCGCAGCCCGTCAAGCGCCTGTTCAAACTCATCATTGACGACCAGATAATCAAACTCGTTATAATGAATCATCTCGGCGACAGCTTCACACATGCGGCGCTCGATTGTCTCCCGGCTATCCTGCCCACGGGCTCGCAACCGCTGTTCCAGCGTCTCGCGCGATGGGGGAACAATGAATATTCCCACCGCCTCTGGCAATGTCCGCCGGATCTGGCGTGCGCCCTGCCAATCGATCTCCAGAATGACGTCGATCCCCTGCTGCAACCGCTCAAGAATATTGGCCTTGGCAGTCCCGTAGTGGTTTCCAAACACTTCGGCATGCTCGAGAAACCGGCCTTGGGTGATCATTTTCTGAAATGTCTGCGGATCGACAAAATGATAGTTGATGCCTTCCCGTTCGCCTGGCCGCCTGGGCCGTGTGGTGTAGGAAACCGATACTTCAACGCCAGGAACACGCTCCAGCAGTGACTTCAGCAGGCTGGTTTTCCCCGCACCCGAGGGGGCTGCAACAATATAGAGTGAACCAATCATCATTCGATATTCTGTATCTGCTCCCGCATCTGCTCTATCAATACCTTTAGCTCGACAGCAGCCCGGGTGGTTCTGACATCGGCAGACTTGGAAGCAAGGGTATTCGCCTCGCGATTGAACTCCTGCATCAAAAAGTCCAGCCGCCTCCCCGCCGGCCCCTCCTGCGCCAGAATCTGTTTTACCTCCTCTACATGCGCTATCAGCCGATCCAGCTCTTCGGACACATCGATTTTCTGCGCGAACAACAGCATCTCTTGCTCCAGGCGCGCAGGCTCAAGCTCATCCTTGATGCTGGCTAACCGCTCCTGCAGCCGCTCATGCCAGCGGGCCATCACCGCGGGGAGGTGCTGCCGCAGCTCCTCGACCATCCTCTCGATGGTGCCGCAGCGCTGCTCAATCACGCCCTCCAACTGCTTGCCCTCCCGGCTCCGAACAGCCATCAGCTCATCCAGAAGCTGCTCCAGCAGCGCCAGCACCTGTTTTTTCAACAGCCCTGTTTCGAGTCTGGGTGTCTGTAACACACCGGGCCAGCGCAGTATATCCATCGAGTTGACTGCTGAAGGATTGTACAGCATCGCGTCTACCTGCCGGCTGGCTCGTACCACCTGACGAGCCAGATCCTCGTCGATAACCACGCCGGCGCGGGCGGCCGGAGGGCGATAGTTCAGGCGGCACTCAACCTTGCCCCGCCCCAACCTTGCACCCATGCGCTCACGAATGCTCATCTCCAGAGAACGCAACTCCTCTGGCAGGCGGATACTCATCTCCAGATAGCGGTGGTTCACCGAACGTAACTCCATGTCCAGCGCTCCCAACTCGCCGTGCCACTCTCCCCGGGCAAAGGCTGTCATGCTGCGAATCATCGAATTCAAGCTCCTCGGTAACTATTCAGCATAGTATGAAACAAGCCGGTAACTGTTCAGATTGCCCCTGAAATTCGTCAGTTCAAGGCGAAAAATGGGAGTTTACGCGTGTAAATGACCATTTTTCAACGCAGAAATGGCGGATTTCAGGGGTGAGCTGAATAGTT
>WFVH01000082.1 GCA_015491735.1 Gammaproteobacteria bacterium | reverse complement strand
TGTAACTATTCAGCATAGTATGAAACAAGCCGGTAACTGTTCAGATTGCCCCTGAAATCCGTCAGTTCAAGGCGAAAAATGGGAGTTTACGCGTGTAAATGACCATTTTTCAACGCAGAAATGGCGGATTTCAGGGGTGAGCTGAATAGTTACTTCTGCGTTTCCGTTGTATAACCTTTTGTATCAAGGGGAGGGTATGGAAAAAAAGACGATATTGGTCACGGGTGGCGCGGGCTATATTGGAAGTCATGTTGCGCGTCAGCTGGGCGAGGCCGGGGAAAATGTTGTTGTGCTGGATGATCTGTCTGCCGGTTTCGCCGATGCGGTACTGTATGGCGAGCTGGTTGTGGGGGACTCCGGAGACAGGGAGCTTGTCAGCCGGCTTCTGAGTGACCACGGGATCGACACGGTGATGCATTTCGCCGCTCATCTGGTGGTTCCGGAATCGGTAGAAAATCCGCTTAAATACTATGGCAACAATACCTGCAATACCCGTAACCTGCTGCAGTGCTGCCAGGAGTCAGGGGTAAAAAACTTTATCTTTTCGTCTACCGCGGCTACTTACGGGATACCTGCGGGGGGAGTCGCAACGGAAGAGTCTCCCGCTGCGCCGATTAACCCCTACGGGACCTCCAAGCTGATGTCGGAATGGATGTTACGCGATCTGTCCTCTGCCAGTGATTTGAAACATGTAATCTTGCGCTATTTCAACGTTGCCGGTTCTGATCCGGAGGGGCGTATCGGGCAGAGCACTCCAAATGCAACGTTGTTGATAAAGGTCGCCTGTGAAACGGCAACCGGCAAGCGGGACAGCATAAAAATATTTGGTACCGACTATCCAACCGCCGATGGTACCGGTGTGCGGGATTATATCCACGTGGAAGATCTTGCCCGCGCCCATTTGGATGCGCTGGCGTATCTGCGCCGGGGGGGTGAATCGACCCTGGTGAATTGCGGATATGGCCATGGCTACAGCGTGCGGGAGGTGCTCGATGCGGTACAGAGGGTGAGTGGCAAACCGCTCAATATCATCGAGCAGCCCCGCCGTGCGGGAGACCCGCCACAACTGGTTGCAAATGCGGAACGTATTCACAAGTTGTTCGGCTGGAAACCCCGATACGATGATCTGGAATTTATCGTCAAAACATCTCTCGACTGGGAGAAAAAATTGAATTCACGAAGCCGCTCCTGACAGGGTATCCGGACGAGTAACTATTCAGCATAATAGCTTGAAACAAGCCGGTAACTGTTCAGATTGCCCCTGAAATTCGTCAGTTCAAGGCGAAAAATGGGAGTTTACGCGTGTAAATGACCATTTTTCAACGCAGAAATGGCGGACTTCAGGGGTGAGCTGAATAGTTACCCGGACGACTGCACGGCCGGACAGACAACAGCACGGGTTCTTCGTTGCGGTGCGGAGGAGCTGTATCCACCAAGGGGGCAGATGACTGTTGAACAGGACGGATTGACGGGGGAGGGAGGCGCCGCACTTGCTATCAAGGACGTGAACAGATGCTTTTCCACCATATTCCCCTCGATGCTGCATCGGAATTTCCGGATAATGTCGCGCTTGTCGATAAGGCGCAGAAGGTAACTTACACATCTTTGGCAGCCAATATCCGCCAGGTTGCCAATGGACTCGTCAGTTCCGGGTTGAAACGCCAGGAGCGGGTGGGTATCTATTTACCCAAGTCGCTACCGGCGGTTATCTCGTTCTTCGCCGTGTCGTATGCTGGCGGGGTTTTCGTGCCAATCAACCCCCTGCTTAAAGTCGAGCAGGCAAGTCATATTCTTCGTGACTGCAACATCACCCTTTTGATCACAACTTCCGACCGGCTAAAGGTGCTCCGCGCCATTCTGGAGGAGTGCAATGATCTGCGTACTGTGGTGCTGGTCAACAAGGAAAAGGAGCTATCCTCCCTCTCTCCCTCCCGTTTGCAGCTCCTGTCCTGGCGGCAGTTGCTCCACGCCCCTGCAGCCAGCTGTCATCGAACCATTGATACGGATATGGCCGCTATACTGTATACCTCCGGAAGTACGGGCAAGGCCAAGGGGGTGGTGCTGTCACACAGAAACCTGGTTGCGGGGGCCAACAGTGTAGCCCGGTATCTGGAAATCTATCCGGACGATCGGATTCTCTCCGTATTGCCGCTCAGCTTTGATTACGGGCTGAACCAGCTGACCAAGTCGTTTTTGAAAGGGGCAACCGTTGTCCTGATGAACTATCTGTTTCCAAAGGAGGTGATCAACAAACTGGAACAGGAGCGGATTACCGGCCTTGCGGGTGTTCCCCCCTTATGGGTGCAACTGTTTCAGTTTCCCTGGCCGGGAGAGATTGCTGATAGTCTGCGCTATGTCACCAACTCTGGCGGGACTTTGCCACAAGCGGTTCTGGAAAAGATGCGCCACTCGCTGCCCAAAACCAAAATAGTGTTGATGTATGGGCTTACCGAGGCATTTCGTTCTACCTGGCTGCCACCGGATGAGATCGATCGGCGGCCCGGTTCTATCGGCAAGGCCATCCCAAATGCAGAAATACGGGTGTTGCGTGAAGACGGGACCCCTTGCGCCCCTCATGAGCCAGGCGAGCTGGTTCATCGCGGTTCACTGGTTTCCATGGGCTACTGGAACAATAGAGAAGAGACCGAAAAACGTTTCAGGCCGCTAAAGGGGCAGCTGGAGGGTTTGCCATTGCCGGAAATTGCGGTTTGGTCCGGCGATATCGTCTATCGGGACGAAGACGATTATTTTTATTTTGTTGGCCGCCGGGACGACATGCTGAAAAGCTCGGGTTACCGTATCAGCCCAACTGAAATCGAGGAGGTCGTATATGACTCAGGGCTGGTGAAAGAGGCTGTTGCAATAGGCGTTCCCCATCCGGTGCTCGGGCAGGGGATAATTGTTGTCGCCACCCCTGCCAGAGGGATCGAACCAAGCCCGGAGGGTGTGATTGCTGTTTGCAAGGGAAGGCTTCCTGCCTACATGGTTCCGGGAGAAGTGATTTATCAGTCATCACTTCCCTACAGCGCCAACGGGAAAATAGATCGCAGAAAGCTGGCGATGCAGTTTGCCGACAGATTCCGCGAGAAGTAAAAGCAGCCTTGTGCCCGGTAGCAGGAGACGGGGGAGCGGCTTGCCCTGCAACCGTCAGTCAGAGTTGCACTGGCGAGTTGAATCCGCGGCTGCCGCCACCGCTCTGTCACTCATGTTAGTATTGGTTGCCGGTGTGTTGGCCATGAGGCCGGAGCCGGTGCAATATGAGGCTTTGGCGGTTACTTCGGATATTCTTTACCATGTGGCTGATGAACCAGGGGCGTTTGCCCGCAAGGAGCCAGTCGATCCGGGCCGGTTGGTGGCCGCCATGGGAGCAAAACTGAGTGTGGCGAAGGGTTGGTATGCCACTTATGCGGATCCGTGCAGGATTCGCGGAGATGCGGGTCTGCATATTGTCTACCGTAGAGGAGATGAGGTGGCGACCCTGATTCTGTTGCCGGGCAGGTTGCCGGTAGATCCTTCCCATGTGGCTGCCCGTTATGCCAGCGGGATAACATTGGTGGTGATACCCTTGTCCCGGACGGAACCGGCCCGGCTTTTGGCTGGTCTGGATCCCGTTTTATACCCGTTGTAGTT
This sequence comes from Gammaproteobacteria bacterium, assembly GCA_015491735.1. GTDB lineage: Bacteria > Pseudomonadota > Gammaproteobacteria > Thiohalospirales > Thiohalospiraceae > DRMK01. The sequence continues at coordinate 4,490 of WFVH01000082.1, read as the reverse complement.
CTAATCAACTTTCAGGAGAGATAGCTGTCATGAAATCAAAGGTTATGAAAAGCCCGCTTTGGGTGGCGTTACTGACTGTGTTGTTGCTGGCCCCTGTCTTTGCCGGCGGATGGGATAAGGAGAAGGGCCAAGGCGTTATAACGCTGAAAGGAGAACTCATCTGTATCGGGTGCAGCTTGAAGAAGTTGTCGGGCGCCAATGCGCAGTGCAACCTGTATGGGAGTCATGATGTAGGGCTCAAGCTTGCCGATGGTACGTTCTGGAACTTCGTCAACAATGCCACGGGCCATGACATTATTCGCGCCCATGATGCCGTTATCGGCAAAACCGCCAAGGTAACCGGCTGGCTCTATCCCAACGCCCATATGATAGAGATCGAGTCTGTTTCGGTGGAGGGTGTCTCGCCCGAGCAGATAGCGAAGGCGGCCTGGGAACAAGATCAAATCGTCGCCAAACAGCTAACCGGGCGCAAGGCAGGGCAACCGCCAACGCCAGTTGGCAAGCACAAACATACTCATTGATGGATCTCCGTTTTTTTGCAGAGCCGGGAGGATTTCCTCCCGGCCTGATAAAGGGAGCAGGAAGATGAAGCAATCCCGGGTTCGGGTTATATTGGGGATGGTCGCGGCTGCCGTACTGTTTTTTGCTTCCACATCTCATGCCGCCGGCAACGTGGGTGATAAGGCTGCTGGCTTTTCGGCGACTACGCTCGAAGGTAAAACAGTGGCGCTGAGCGACTATCTGGGCAAAAAGCCTGTCCATCTGGTGTTTTGGGCGACCTGGTGTCCGAACTGTGCCCGGGAGATCCCGGCGATCAACGCCTTGCATGCTCAATTTGGCGATCGCCTGGCCCTGTTGGCCATCAATGTCGGCATCGACGATTCAGTCAATGCTGCTCGTGACTATCGGAAAAAACATGATATGCAGTATGCGGTGGTCTTCGACAAGGGCAACGCGATCAGTTCCCGTTATGGTGTTACCGCGACCCCGACACAAATAGTTATCGGAGCCGACGGCATTATCCGTTATCGGGGCGCCGGGACACCGGCTGTTGCCGATATAGAAAAACGCTGGAAGGCCTTGTCCGCTAACGGAATAGAGTGAGCTTCCGCAGGCGTCCTGCACTGTGTGTGATACGAGGAGAGGCTCAGCGCTGCTCTATAACGACATAGTCCCGCAACGGTTCTCCGGTGTAGACCTGCGTCGGCCGGAAGATACGGTTGTCACTGAGCTGTTCGCGCCAGTGCGCAAGCCAGCCCGCGGCCCGGGAAACAGCGAAAATGGGGGTGAACTGGTCGGAAGGGATGCCCATTTCGTCATACAGAATGCCCGAGTAGTAATCCACGTTGGGGTAGACCCCCTTTTCCGCCAGGCGCTCTTGCGCGGCTTCTTCCAGGGCCAGGGCGATCTCCAGTTTGGGGCTGGCCTTGCTGCCGCGGTGCTCCATCAATTTCACCATCAGTTTCTGCAGAACGGGTGCGCGGGGATCCTTGACCTTGTATTCCCGGTGCCCCATGCCCCATATCTTCTCTTTTTTTGCCAGCTTTTTATCCAGCCAGGGTTTGGCATTGGCTGGCGAGCCGATCTCCTCCAGCATATCCAGCACCCGCTCATTGGCGCCACCATGCAGCGGCCCGGAGAGGGTGGCGATAGCCGCGGCGATCACGCTGTAAGGGCTGGCCAGGGTGGAGCCGGCCACCAGCGCAGCGAATGTGGAGGCGTTGATGGTATGTTCGGCGTGCAGGATGAGGCAAGTGTCAAGAATCTTTGCCAGAACCGGATCCGGCTCCTCTCCCGTAAACATATACAGAAAGTTCTCTGCAAAATTGAGGTCAGTGCGCGGTGGAACAGGATCGTAACCATTGCGCAAATGCTCCCAGTTGGTCACGATCACAGGCATGCAAGCGATGATGTTAACCGTCATGTTGTGAACGTAGTTCAGATCGGTGCAAACCCCCCCGGTCAAACACTCGCTGCCCGGATAGAACATACCCAAACTGGCCACGCCGGTCTGCAGCATCTCCATTGGGTGCCCGGTGGCAGGCAGATGTTTCATCATTTCGCGGATATTGTATTTTACTCGTCTGCTGCGCCGCATCTGGTTATCGAAATCCGCCAGCATTCCGGTTGTCGGCAGCTGCCCATCCAGCAGCAACAGTGTTGTTTCTTCAAAATTGCTTTGTTCCACCAGTTGTTCGATAGGATAACCGCGATAGGCAAGAATCCCCTTCTCTCCATCGATATAGGAGATGTTCGATTTGGTAGCGGGAACCCCTTCCAGGCCCGGTAGATACTTGCTCATTGGCTGATTGCTCCGATTGATTCGATAGTATTTGCGTAACTGCCCGGCCTGCCCCTGAATTGTGCCGGTTCGAGGCGAAGAGCATGGAGGCTCCTCGCAGTCGTTTCTTTCGGGCGGAAAGAGGGCAGGCCAGGCAGTTACCGCCAAACTTCACAATTTGCTGAGTAGTCGTCAGTTACCCGAAGCGCCGCTGCGAAACAGCAGGCCATAGGATAGCAAACAACGGGGGTTAGCGGGTAGCCGAAGCCGGAGACTGGATATTGCGGATGAGCGGGAAAGCGGTCAGCCCGCTTCCCCGGCTATTGGACTATCAGGCAGAGAAGGAAGAGCCGCACCCGCAAGTGGTCGTTGCATTGGGATTGCGGATTACAAACTGTGACCCTTGAAGGCCCTCGGCGTAGTCGATCTCCGCCCCCACCAAATATTGAAAGCTCATGGGGTCTATCAACAGGGTCACGCCCCCTTTTTCCACCTCGGTGTCCCCTTCGTTGACAGTGTCATCAAAGGTAAACCCATATTGAAACCCCGAGCATCCGCCGCCTGAGACGAAAACGCGCAGCTTGAGGTTATCGTCACCCTCCTCCGCAATCAGCTCCCGCACCTTGGCGGCGGCGCTCTCCGTAAAAATCACCGGACTCTCGGTTATAGCAGCGGCACTCTCACTCATAACGAACTCTCCACATTTTCTGTTCCTGAAAAAATGATATTATATCCCAAGCAAACGGGTCAAGAATCCAGCGCTTGATATATTATTGTCCAGTATAGGACAAATATTGGATGGTTGAATGCAATAATAAAAAGCAATCCGCCAGAATGGGGGGATTTGTCCTGATATGGCTTCTCTCGCTGACGCTGCTGGCCGCGTTGCCGGTTGACCCGCAAGGGCCGTTTGATGCCAGGGATTATCGGCCTGCAGCGGGCGTCGAACTTGATTTCCCCACCGCCGGCGCACTGATCGAGCCTCTGTTGGCGCCAGGCATGGCGCTTGCCGGGGAGCCAGATGTCCGAATTGCGGCTGTCTCCACGTTGATCTGGATTATTGTCCTGACGGCCGGTTTTGTGCTCTATCAGGGGGTGCGCCTCGAGCAGCGGCTCAGACCCGTGCATCTGCTGCGCGCCCTTCAGATGGCAGGCTTCGCCGGTACGGTTTTTATCGTCTACCTCTGTTTCGTTTTATTGATACCGCTGCCTGGCTGGACATTGAAAGTGCATGATCCGGATCTCATCGTCACCGATCTGCAGACCCATACCGTTTACTCCCATGACGGGCTGGTAGACCCCGCGCAGAATCTCGCCCTGCATCGGGCGAGGGGGTTTGACGTGGTGGCTTTTACGGAGCATTACAGCCCCGCCGGGGCGCTGATTTCCAGCGCCTACTCCCACCAGGAGGAGGCGTTTCCCTATGCAATCGTCGGCACGGAAGTCAGGGATCCAAAGCAGGCATTTCTTCTTTCCGTTGGCTGGCTTCCCGAGGGTGAGCGGTGGACGAGGCAGTGGCTGCTTGATCTCGAGACGCAACCTGTCATTGCTTTGGCCTGGAAACTTTCCGTCGCCGATGTGCGCCGCCTGGCGCCGGTGGTGACCGGTTTCGAGATAGCCAACGCGGGGCATCCGGATATTCCGCGAGCGGTGCGCGAAGCCATTCTCGATGAAGCCACAAAACGCAACCTTGTTCTTGTCGCCTCTTCCGACTGGCATGGCTGGAGCGGTTTTTGGCGTACATGGACGACGGTAAGGGTTCCAGGTGGCAGACAACTTTCCCGCGCCGGGCAGGCGCAGGCGGTCGTAGAGGCGCTACAGCAGCGCCGAAGCCACGATATTCAGCCGGTGGTGGCTGGCTATCTTGGCCCTCCTTCCCTGTTACAGACGCTGTTTGCTCCCTTCAGCGCCTTGATGCGCTACGGAATGGAGCTGTCTGCGCTGCGGGTTACCCTGTGGTGGCTATGGGGCGGGCTGCTACTGCTGTTGTGTTGGCGGTTGCAAAATTCGGGACTGAATGCGGTACGGATTGTCTTGTCTGCGCTGTTGAGCCTGTTCGGTGCAGGTTTGTTGATTCAGGGCGGTCGGTTGCTCACATTGAGCTTGCCGGGAATGGCGGCGGGGGAAACATTGAACCAGGTGGGTGGCTGGGGGGTGGCAGTGGGTGGTTTCTCCCTGTTTGCCGCCATATTCATGGTTGTCCGGGAGG
>WFVH01000081.1 GCA_015491735.1 Gammaproteobacteria bacterium | reverse complement strand
ATGGTGTGGTAAAGCGGTAGAGTTTGCGCTCCATGACCTTGAAACGCTCATTGCTGATCGCGTCATCACTCATGGCGTGGTAGACGAACAGACGTGGCAGATAGAACAGCCCGGCGAACCAGGTGACCATGAAGATAACATGAAAGGCCTTTACCCATAACATAATCAACACCCGTACTCCTTCAATTTGATGCGAGCCGAGCATCCTCGGTCGCACGCCGACAATCCGCAGCTTTTGCCTCCTGATTGCGAGCATCAACCCAAGCTGCCGTTCCCTTTATTCCAGCTTTCCTGCCCGGTTAACGGCTGGCCAGGCATTAACGGTCCAGAACGCTGAACGCGCATTTCGCCATGTTGAGCCGGATGCCGCGCTTTGGTGTATGGGCAAACGCTGGGCTACTAGTACTCTTTCAGGGTAATAAATCAGGATTCAGTTGGTCTGTATCAATCCATCCACTCGTTGAACCACATCTGAAAAGCCAACAAGGCCCAAACTGTCGAGTAATCTCTTCCAGTGTCCAGATACCAACGCTTCAGCCGGCAAACATATTCGTAATCAAAAAAATCATGCTTTTCCAACTCGCTCGCATTGAGATACCTGTCGAGATACGGAGAGAGATCACTCCTCAGCCAGCGGCTTACCGGAACACCGAACCCTTTTTTGGGTCTGTCCATCAGTTCGGATGGAATGTATCTATGGACAATGGTTTTCAGTATCTTTTTCTTGATGCCGCCATCATATTTGTAGCCCACCGGCAGCCGGGCGGCAAACTCGATTATACGATGGTCAAGCAAAGGCTCCCTCCCCTCAAGACTACAGGACATCGTCGCCCGATCGACCTTTGTCAAAATATCGTCCATCATATAGGTTTGATAGTCAGTCGCCAGGCACTTGTCAATGTCATCAACATTTCTGTTCAGGAGTTTGAAGTTTGCGAACAGCGTCGAATCCAGATCCGACTCTTCGTAGGGACGGAAAAGGCGGTACATTTTATAATTGGGGCAGCGGGGGCGCGTTATGATGGGGAGCAGCCCATCAGCAGAGTATAGGTCATGATATTTCCATATCCGGTTTATCAACGCTATTCCATAGCGGTTGTATCCCCTGTAGAACTTCAGCGCCCCGGCGATATGTTTTGTCAGTTCTGCTGCGGCATTTCTGACAGCCGTTGGTGTACGCCGGTTTTTATTCAACCTGTTCACGTAGTTTTCCGTATGGTTGTATCCGGCAAAGGCCTCGTCACCCCCATCCGCCGACAGCGCGACCGTCACCTGCTGCCTGGCCAGCTTGCTGACAAGCATCGTGGGAATGGCGGATGTATCGACAAACGGCTCATCGTAAACTCTGGGCAACAGCTCCAGCATCTCCTGCGCCTCTTTGCTGGTGCAATAGTATTCCGTGTGCTCCGTACCCAGATGGCGGGCTATTTTCCTGGCTTCTTTTGCTTCGTTATACTCCTGTTCATGGAATCCGATAGTAAACGTCTTCAGCTTGCTCGTTCTGTTTGCCTGGAGAATGGCCGCTACGGCCGAGCTGTCATACCCCCCACTTAGAAACACGCCAACCGGAACATCAGACACCATCCGGTACTGAAATGCAGATGCCAGAATGGTTTCCAGTTCGTCCGCTGCTTCATTCTCGGAAATGTTCAGCTTCGGCTTGTTGTAGTAGTCCAGAACTCGCCAGTATTCACTCTCTTTCAGATCCCCGGATGAAGCATCCAATGTCAAAAAGTGTCCTGGCCGAACCTTAAACGTATTATGAAAAATTGTTCTTGGCGTGGGAACATAGCCAAAACGGAAATAGAGCGACAGTGAAGTCTTGTCGATGTTTTTCTTGAACCAAGGCACCTTGTGAAATGACTTTATTTCCGAAGAAAACATAAAAAGCCCATCGTGGTAATAGTAGTACAGCGGCTTGACCCCTGCCCTGTCCCTGAACAGATGGATTTTGTTTGTCTGCTTGTCATGTATAACGAAAGAGAACATCCCCACAAAACGATCGACGGCACTGACTCCCCAGCAAACAAACGACTTCAGAACCACTTCTGTATCTGATCGGGAGCGGAAAGAGAAACCCTTCTTTTCCAGGGAGTCTCTTATGTCCGAAAAGTTATAGATCTCTCCGTTAAATACTATGGTATATCTTTGTGCTTCATCCACCATCGGCTGAGCCGCTTTTGGTGAGAGATCAAGAATGGATAGCCGGCGATGGCCCAGACCAATATGTGCGCCGCAAGTATCTTTCATCAGCAGATAACCTGAACAGTCCGGCCCCCGATGCTCCAGTGCATCGGTCATGCTTGTCAGTATCTCTTTATCAAGTCTTCTGTTAAAGTCACAGAAGCCGGCGATTCCGCACATATTGCTGGTCACCCTTGTTCTTGTTTAAGGTCTGCCTGTTAACTCCGGTGAGCATAACAGGATCCATGTCATTCTGATTGACAGACCGATCTGTAAACGGCCTCATACTGTTTTGCAATATTCCCCCAGAAATATTTCCGGGCATGCTCCCTGGCTTTACCCCCCAGGCGCAGCCGCAATCCGTCATCGCCCAGCAACTTCGTTATGGCTTGTGCAAGGCTGTCCACATCGTTGGGCCTAACCAGCAGCCCGCTGACATTGTCCGCAATGACATCCTTGTTGCCTGATATATTGCTGCCTACTACGGCCAAACCTGCCCCCATCGCATCGAGAACAGCCAGCGAAAGCCCCTCTGCCCCATCATTTATCCCTGCGGAGACATAGATGCCCGCCTGTTGATAAATGGCCGCCAACCAGTCAGTAGCGCCTTTTTCTTTTTCCATCGGCGCCTGAAAGCCTTGAGAAGGAAATTCGATTCGCCCGGTCAGGACTATTTTTTCATCCAGACCCAATTTTTGAATCAGGGGTTTCAGCGCGTCGGTGTTACGGCCGACGATGACCAGCACTGCATCCGGCTCAATCTCGCAAACCTTTTTCATCGCCCGGATTATATTCTCCTGTCCCTTGCAGGGGTGGTAGTTACCGACCGTCATGATCAACCGTGATCGAGCTGGAATACCCAACCACCCGTGGACATCAACAGGCGACCGAAGCGCCAGCCGCCTGTCATCTATCCCGTTGGGGACAACGGTAACCTTCTCCGTATCGCCAACAACCCGGATGGCAGCATCCCGTATGGTGTTGCTAATAGCAGTAACCCTATCCGCTGTTCTCAGGGAGTCCTCAATCTTTTTGTTAATCTCCGGATCCAGTCTGTCCCCATAGCCAATTTCGGGGACAGCAAGAATATCACCGCCATGCGGCGTCACTACCACCGGTATTTTCATGATTCTTTTCAACTTTCCGGCATGATAGCCGGATGGATAGGTGGCATGGGCATTGATGACATCTGCACCGTAAACAACAACATCAAACAGCAGTTGCAGAAATCTGACGGTGGAGGAAAATCGTCCCTTCAGAACCGGATATCGGTGGACCGGAAACTCATATTTGAGTTTCCGGTGTTTCCACCAACCGGCAGATCCGACAACCCGGACATCATGCCCTCTCTCTTTCAGCGCTCTCGCCAGGTAGTAAACAACGATTTCCCTTCCGCCAATGGCTGGAAGAAAGCTGTTAACATAAAGAACTATCTTCAATGCCAGACACTCCCGATAACATGGCCGTTCCGGTAACCGGAAATCACGCTGCCTCCACCAATCAAAAAAGCCGGCTTTTTCCCATCAGGCAGCAGCCGTAATCGGGGCGACCCCGATATACGGTTCTTCTGGTACTGGAAACAGCTATTTGGGTTTTACCACAAATCGTACTATGTTTTTGTATGAATAACGGTCGCATACACATCATGAAGCTGTAACAGAACCGCTTCCCATCGAAACGTCAGCGCCTGGTTCCGGCTCGCAATCCGCATAGCGTTCCTCTTTTCTTTATTTTCGTCCAGAGAAAGAATTGCTGCAGAAAGCGCATGGGAACTACCCTTTTCAGTCAGAATAGCGCACTGATCGGTGGTATAGTCCCGAACTCCCTGCAAATCGGTTGCAACGACAGGCAGCCCGCAGGCCATTGCCTCAAGGAGCACATTGTTGGCCGTGCACTCTCTCAACGGTAACACAAAAATATCTGCATCCTGATACATTGTCAGCAGCATCTCATCCGGGATACGGGAGAAAAGCCGTACGCTCTTCTTCCCTTCAAAAAAGAAGTGATTTCTCTCTGGAGTTACCACGATGAATTCGATGCCATCATTTTCCTGCTCAATATTCCCGATAGCCGCTGCGAAGGTTTTGAAATCCCTGAGATGGGATCCTACCATAAGGCATTTCAGCACCTTTCGACCGCCGTTTTCCCGGTTTGCGGGCTGAAAATACGCAACATCAACGCCATGGGGTATAAAGTGCACCCTTTCTTCTCCAACAATATTCCCGAAGAAGCTTTGTTGCATTGTCGACATGAGAATAACTGCATCAATTGATTCCAGATGAGATGTGTCTTCTACCACACGGGAGAACTTGTCGGGGGGGGTGTGGAATGTGCATACGATAGCGTTGGTTTTTTTAACCTTCTTCATCAACCCCAGGTAGCGAAAAGAGTTCTCCCCGTAAAGAAAGTGGAATATCTCGTTATTTGCTTTCAACCAGTGGCGCGCGGCAGACAGCTCTGCAAGCAAACCATCTCGATGATACCAATACAGCCCCGAGTTGCGAGTCAACGGCCTAAGCAGTCTGGACACAACTTTTTGCCTGAAAGTGAATTTTTCCGGGCCTGAAAAAAAACGGGCATCGGCAAACGCGGTGATACGATCGTAACCGGAATGGCCAGCATGACCATTCATATGCATGGTTATCATGTTTACCCCGGAAACAGCAGGAAGAAATTCTCTTTTATTGTTTTTCATTTTCAATATCACTCTGAAACAGCCTGATTTCCCGTTACCCGAAACCAATTTTATTTCATAAACGCCCTTCGATAGCCCGGGACAGACTGTCTTCAATCTCCTTGTTCCACCTGCGCGCAAATTCCGTCGCCTTTCTTTGCACGGAAAAACGGTAATCCGAATCCTTCAGCAATTTGACAACCATACTACACCACTCGTTCGGATTGTTTGCCACCAAAAATGCCTTCCCGGCCCCTGGGTTCAGCCCTTCCGCCCCGCTTGAAGTGGTAACCAGTGGTTTGGAGTAGCCAAGTGCTTCGATATTTTTAATCTTCAACCCGGTCCCATAGCGCATTGGGTTGACCACCACATCTGCTGATGCATAAATCTCATCGAGATCGGATACCCGCCCCAGTTTGGTAATAAAGCTCTCGGAAACGTGAATATCATCACAAACCGTTCCGGCAATATTCAGTCTGACCCGGGGGAAATGCTCCTTGACGAGCGGCATTATCTCCTCAATAAAGTAGGTTAGCGACTGAACATTGATGGAGTTGTTCGATCCGATATAGAGAAGTGTGCACGCCGTTTTTTCAAATACTGGCTCAACCAGTTTTACGGAGTGGCCAATGGTTATCACGGGGCGCCTGCATAGTTGAGCGATACGCTCCCGTTCATTGTCCTGTATGGCAATAACGATATCGGCGCGGTTAAACCCCTTTCTCTCTTGCCGGCGGGAAGTGGAAAACCAGGACGGACTCTGTCCATTCTCCAAATACAGCTTATGCCGATCGGAAAAAACATCGTGGGCATCGATGATTTTTGTAACCTTGCGATCAAAGCACTCCAGCGCTTTGGAAAAAAAGACATATTCAACAATGACAACGTTAAACCGGAATTTTTTGTTGAGCCTGACAAGCGCCTCATCAACGCCGGCATCGTACCACTCATCAATGGTTTTGACATGGGCATTGGCCGGATCGAGCAGGGTGGCCAGTTTCCTCGACACTCGTGTGGCCAACGCCGGCTCTCTTCTGTTGTAACCAATCGGATGATAATAGTCTCCCCAACAGGATTCCATCAACTCGTTGTCGCCCGACTCTCGCTGAATGTGCGCAAAATGGGCCTCGTAACCAGTTTTTCCCAGATTGGACAGCAGGGTCTTGACACGAACCCGGTTGCCGGAGCTGGCGGGATGTGTGGGGACAGGGGAGATTAGCAAAACTCTTTTTTTCATGTATGTTTTTCTGCCCTGTCAGCAGTGTTTCGATACCTTGCCATGAGCAAGCGCACAACGGCTGAGCGCCGGATCACCCAGGTTCGGACTGGTTGGCGTCATTGTTGCAAACGGCGGTGTTTGACCACGCGGGCAGGAACGCCCACCGCCACGCCACCAGGGGGTACATCTTCGGTCACAACGGATCCGGCCCCCACCACGGCGCCCTCACCGATATTCACCCCATCGAGAACGATAACACCAACGCCGAGCCACGCATGATCACCAATTGTGATTCCTCCCTGGGTCAACAATGGTTGTTCATTTATGGGGACTCCAGGCTCCATCGCATGATTGTATGGATAGAACGAACAGTTGGGCGCAATTTCAACCCCGCATCCGATTTTAACAGAACCCCGGTAGGCGGAAATCCGGCTGTAGGGCTGAATATGGGTTTTATCACCGATAGTAACCGTTCCATTCTCCCCGGTCTGAATCAGCACACCTCGATGCAGATGAACATCTGAACCTACCTCCACAGCGCCTCCAGCATGATCCTGGTAGATCAGAACCTGCTCCCCAACGAATACCTTTTTTCCCCAAACGATATTCGAGTGGGAAATTGCTGCACTGGGTGAAAAATAACCGGTTTTTCCCATCGCGGCCAAGGGAATCCGTCCGTAAAAAGGCGGGTGAAACAGTCCGGCAAGCCCACACGCAATACGGCCACCCCGTCCCGGGCCGGAAAATTTCATCCAGAAACGCGTCCAGCGCTTTTTGATGCGGTCAACCATCATTTTTTCCTGATACCCCATCGATAAAGTATTTGTTTGATGAAAAATCGCGGCCGGCACATGAGTAGATGAGCTACAGCGCCTGCAAGACGGACCGGGTTCAGTGGATATCCTGCCTTTTTCATGCCTCGAGAATGAAAGCTCCAAAATGCGCTGTCACGGCCCGAAATCGCGCTTTCTGCAAGGAAACGATAGTAGCTGACCAGATTCTGGCGAAGGCGCCATGAAAACTCATCCTCATCCAGAAACAGTGGCCCATAGCGGACAAAAAGATCGAAGTTGGACAACATCGATGCGTTCAGCGGCTTTACCTGACGAGAGGTTTCAGAACCCCCATGCTCTCGAACAAATGTCAGAATCTTTGGAACAAAACCAAAATCGGTTTGCTGCAAAATCTCGTACATCGCCTCGACATCCGCGTGCAGCCGCTCCGGCGCGTAAAAAGGTTGGCGCTGGCGCACCCTATCCGTCCGGATCATTGTCGAACTGGGGGACCAAAATGGGTAGATCCTGCCCAACAAGGTCAGTCTTCCAATCTCGCGCCCTGGGAACAGGGATTGATCATGCCGAAGACCATCACAGCGCACCCGATCGCCTGCGAGAGTAAAGGCGCCAATGACGCCTGCCCGGGGGTTTTCCACACCGATGCGGACCATTTCCGCCAGGCAGTCCGGGAAAAGAAAATCGTCTGCATGAAGAATTTTGCAGAACACACTTTCATCACTGATTTTACCAAAGGCAAAGTTGTGGTTTTCGATGACGGGCAAAAGGGTCTCCGTTTCATAGAGCCGGAAACGCTTGTCCTTATCACAGTAGCTGGCAGCGATTGCCGCCGTTGCATCGCTGCTCGAGTTATTGATGACAATGCACTCCCACTGCGTGTAGGATTGACGCAACACGCTGTCGAGGCACTGCGCCAGAAATGCCTCACCGTTGTGGACCGGTGTAACAATACTTACGAGGGGACTTGCAGTATTCACTAATATCAGTTCCTTTCTGGACGGGCCGTCATGAAGTGACCGGATATAATAACGCGCACCTGCGACAAGCCGTCACGCATGCTGCCACGAAGCGGGGGGGTGAATCGCCCCGGCGATACAGGATAGCGGTTGCCAGCTCTTTGCAGTGATGCTTTTCCAACAGGACTCCCAACGGTTTTTTTCGCAACTGCCCAGCCAGCTCCCTGAAATCCGCCACTCCCGGGGACTGACTGAGCAAGTTACTTCCAAATATTACAACTCGCTGACTATCAATGCAGAAATCGATCTATCGGCGATCCGGGCCAACTACTCCAGCAAAAAGAGTGGTCCACACTCTCCTCCATGGCGGAGGGGTTGATAAAAACCGTCATGCGACCCGGCAGATCCCCCCCGCTTTTTCCACGGCAATGCCCCTCTTCGAGCAAACCGGCCAAACACTCGGGGTGCATCATGTTTTGCGGGTGTCTGTCAGGGATTGAGCCATTACTCGCGCTCTGGCAGGGCGGTTTCTCTCCAGTTCACCGAACGCAGATCCCTGAAATCAAACAGCGCCATGTCTGCCAAATGGGACGGAACGATATGCTGCATGCTGCGAAAGATGTTCTCCAGCCGGCCGGGGGCCTGTTTTTCCCATGACCGCAGCATCTCTTTTATTCGCTGGCGCTGCGAACTATCCTGCGAACCACATAGCGAACAGGGGATGATCGGGAACTCCCGCGCCACAGCGTAAGCCTCGATGTCCTGCTCGCTGCAGTAGGCCAGTGGCCGAATCACGATATGCCGGCCGTCATCGGTTCGCAGCTTGGGTGGCATGCTTTTCAGCTTGCTACCGTGGAACATGTTCAGAAACAGCGTTTCGATCATGTCGTCCCGGTGATGCCCCAACGCAATCTTGGTCATGCCATGTTCCGCGGCAAAAGTGTACAGGGAACCACGCCGCAGCCGCGAACAGAGACTGCACATGGTTTTCCCCTCCGGGATGATCTCCTTTACCACGCTGTAGGTATCCTGCTCGATTATGTGAAAGGGGATCCCCCGTTCACCCAGATAGTCCGGCAATACATGGGCGGGAAATCCCGGTTGCTTCTGATCGAGATTGACAGCCACCAGGTCAAAACTCACCGGGGCGCTGCGCTGCAAGCTCAGCAGAATATCCAGCATGGTAAAGGAGTCCTTCCCTCCGGAGAGACAAACCATGACGCGGTCACCCTCCTCTATCATGCCGAAGTCATCGATTGCCTGCCCTGCCAGCCGGCGCAGGCGTTTACGCAGCTTGTTGAACTCCGTATGCTGCTTTCTCTCCCTTGACAACATACCGGTCACAGCGCATCCCGAACCCGTTTCAGCCTGGAGCGAACATCATTTGCCAGCCGTTTTATATCGCGGCTGTCCGAGAAACCCAGTACGACAGCCGGATCCATAAAGGCAACGGTAATCGAACCATCCCCCTCCTCCCGCACCACAACGTTGCATGGCAATAACAAACCGATATCCGGCTCCGCTTCCAGCGCCTGATTGGCCAGTGCCGGATTGCAGGCCCCCAGAATCCGGTAGGGACGCTTGTTGATACCGAGTTTTTTGTTCATGGTCTCCTGAATATCGATTTCGGTAATGATACCGAACCCCTCCATCTTGAGCGCCTCGGCCACCTTGACCAGCACATCTTCATAACTGCCCGGAACTTTTACAGAAAAACCGTACATGGTTGGAAGCCTCTCCAGTTCGTGTCCTGAACAAGGACGGGAGCCGCAAGGCCCCCACCCTGTTTCCGGTTAACCCGGTAACGGGACAGGCAGGCTCCAGTCACCGGGTTAACACGATGTCAACTGTAACAAATTTGGCCGGTGTTATCAGCCGGCCTTCTTCTGAAAATGGTCGGCTACCGCCGTCGAATCACCAAGATACTCGCCATTGACGAAAACCTGAGGGACCGAATTCTCTCCCGTTACAGCGCGGACAGCACGAATGGTAACTCCTTGTCCCAGTTGAATCTCTTCAAAGTCGACACCCGCATCACGCAGGATCCCTTTGGCCCTGGCGCAGAAAGGGCAACCGGCCTTGGTAAAGATCACCACATCATCCGGCTTGACAGCATTTGGATTGATGTAGTCCAGCATGGTATCGGCATCAGACACCTCAAAGGGATCACCCGGCACATCCGGCTCGATAAACATCTTCTCAATCACACCGTCCTTGACCAGCATGGAGTAGCGCCAGGAACGCTTGCCAAAGCCCAAATCATTCTTGTCGACCAGCATCCCCATCCCTTCGGTAAACGCTCCATTTCCATCCGGAATAAAGGTGATGTTGTCGGCCTGCTGGGTCTTTTTCCATTCGTTCATGACAAAAGTGTCATTGACCGACATACAGATGATATCGTCCACACCGTTACTTTTGAGCACCCCTGCCAGCTCGTTGAAGCGGGGTACGTGACTACCCGAACAGGTCGGAGTAAATGCCCCGGGCAGAGAGAAAACCACCACTGTCTTGTTACTGAACAGCTCATCGCTGGTGACGTCCCGCCACTCGCCGCTCTCGCGAATGCGGAAAGTGACCTGTGGAACCTGCTTGCCTTCGAGATTCTTGAACATATTTATGACTCCTCTGATTCATTTGGATTATTCAACCTGCGCCACTAATATTACGTCATACTCTAATATTTTTTAAATCGATTGTTTTGATTTGCATGATAGAATAAGACTATGACGCTAACCGAGCTACGCTACATCATCGCTGTTGCAAGGGAACAACACTTCGGCCATGCGGCAGAATCCTGCTTTGTCAGCCAGCCAACGCTCAGCATGGGGGTCAAAAAGCTGGAAGAGGAGCTGGGCGTTGCCCTGTTTGAACGGGGGAAAGGCGGGATCGCCCCCACTTCCGCCGGCGAACGCATTATCGAGCAGGCCCAACGGGTGCTGGAGGAAGCCGAACGGATCAAGCAGATCGCCCGGCACGGCAGCAATCCGCTCTGTGGGCCGCTTCGCGTGGGGGCCATATTTACCATCGGTCCCTACCTGCTGCCCCATCTGGTTCCCGAGCTGCACAATACCGCCCCGCAAATGCCGTTGCAGATAGACGAGGACTATACAGCCGGCCTGATCGACAAACTCAAGCGCGGCAGTATCGATGTGGCCATCCTTTCCCTGCCGCTGGATGAACCGGGAATCGTAACCTGGCCTCTGTATGACGAGCCTTTCGTTATTGTTATTCCTTCCACCCACCCCTGGAAAAGGGAGAAGGAGATCACGCCACAACAGCTTGCTGCCGAACACCCGTTGATGCTGGGACCGGGACACTGTTTCCGGGATCAGATTCTGCAAATATGCCCCGGCTGCATCGGCTCTATCGAAGAAACACAAGGAGTTCAAATCGGCAGTTCGCTGGAAACCATCCGGCATATGGTTGCCTCCGGCCTCGGTGTAACGATTCTACCTTGCATGGCGGTGGGAACGGGGCAATACAACCTGCAGTTGACCACCATCAAACCGTTTGAAGCGCCCGTCCCAACCCGCCGCGTTGCGCTTGCATGGCGCAAAAGCTTTCATCGCAAGGAAGCGATCTGCGCACTCTACGACGCAATAAAAAACAGCCCGCTGGAAGGCGTCGAGCTGCTTGATCTCCCGAAGCCCGATGCAGCCCCTTGATCGGGGCAAACCGCGTGCAGGGATGGGTGGACTCTCGACAAGGCCACGGACAAATGCCATCACCGTCCGGGAAAGTCGCTTGGCTTCCGGACACCCCATGAACTCTTCTTCAATACCAG
Organism: Gammaproteobacteria bacterium; assembly: GCA_015491735.1. Lineage (GTDB taxonomy): Bacteria > Pseudomonadota > Gammaproteobacteria > Thiohalospirales > Thiohalospiraceae > DRMK01. The sequence goes on along the minus strand of WFVH01000081.1, from coordinate 6,535 downwards.
GACTTCATTAACCGTTGCACATCAAAGTCGAATCCGCGGCACAACACTCACAACACAAACATTCCCGGCATTCGATTTTGGTAACTATTCAGCATCGTATGAAACAAGCCGGTAACTGTTCAGATTGCCCCTGAAATCCGTCAGTTCAAGGCGAAAAATGGGAGTTTACGCCTGTAAATGACCCTTTTTCAACACAGAAATGGCGGATTTCAGGGGTGAGCTGAATAGTTGCCGATTTTGTTTACGCGGTTGAGCAATGCAAAACAGGCTCACTAATCATTGCTGCCCCCATGCGGCAATGCGGGCAGCCCCAGCTCCCCGAGATACTGGTTGTGCTTCCTGGCTGCTTTAACGATATCTTTCTCCAAACCAACCATTTCAGCATGTGCAGCCTGAAGGTCAACCGGCTCCTCCGGTTTGGCTGTGCTCACATAGCGGGAAATGTTGAGGTTAAATTCATTTTCCTCAATTTCTTCCATACTCACCCGACGGGAATAACGCGCCTCTTCCTCTCGGTTCTTGTAAGTGTCGATGATCTTGTCGATGTGTCCGGCCAGCAACACATTTTGCCGCTTGCCTTTTTCAAAGTGCTCGCTGGCGTTGATGAACAGGACGTCATCGGGTTGTTTGCATTTTTTCAGCACCAGAATGCAGACCGGGATGCCGGTGGAATAGAACAGCTTGGGCGGCAGGCCGATGACGGTATCGATATTGCCGTCCTGCAAGAGCTTCTTGCGGATCTTCGCCTCGGCGCTACCGCGGAACAACACGCCATGGGGCAGGATGATGGCCATGGTGCCTTCCTTGTGCAGGAAGTGGAAGCCATGCAGCAGAAAGGCGAAATCAGCGGCGGACTTTGGCGCCATGCCATAACCCTTGAAGCGAAAATCCTCCTCCAGTTCCCCGGTCGGCTGCCAGCGATAGCTGAAGGGCGGATTGGCCACCACCGCGTCGAACTCGATCTTTCTGGCCGGGTTCTCCTCGGCCAGCAAGGACCACTCGTTGAGCAGAGTATCGCCGTGAAAGATCTCGAACTCGGTATCCTTTACCCCATGCAACAACATGTTCATGCGCGCCAGGTTGTAGGTGGTAATATTCTTCTCCTGCCCGTAGAGTTTGCCCACGCCATGCTTGCCCATGCGGCGTCGCACATTGAGCAGCAACGAACCCGAGCCGCAGGCAAAATCCAGCACCTGATTGAGCCGGGCCTTCTTGCCGGTGGCCGGGTCCTGACTGTCCAGCGAGACGATGCCGGAGAGAATGCTGGAGATCTGCTGCGGGGTGTAGAACTCCCCCGCTTTCTTGCCGGAACCCGCAGCAAACTGGCCGATCAGGTACTCGTAGGCATCGCCCAGCAGATCCCTCTCCGATGGAAACTTCGCCAGCCCCTCGGAAATTTTCTGAATGATAATGCAGAGCTTGTCGTTGCGCTGCCTGTAGTTTTTACCCAGTTTTTCGGAGTCGAGGTTGATCTCGGAGAACAGCCCCTGGAAGTTGCTGGAGAAGGATTCGTTTTCGATAAACTTGAAGCCCTGTTGCAGGGTATGCAACATTTCATCGTCTTGGGTGCGCGCCTGTTCGGCGATACTGCTCCAGAGGTATTCCGGCTTGATCACATAATGCACCTTGCGGCGCATCAGCGCCTCGAAGGCATCGATGTCATCCGGGTTCTGTTCGTACCAGACAGCCAGCGGCGAACGGCGGTCCTCCTCGCCCGGCTCCGGCCAGTCCGCGCCCAGTTCCTTTCGCGCGGAATCCTCGTAGTTGTCCGACAGATAGCGCAGAAACAGGAATGACAGCATATAATCGCGGAAGTCATCGGCGTTCATCGCACCGCGCAGATCATCGGCGATGGCCCAGAGGGTCTTGCCCAGTTGAATCTGGTCTTGTTCGGTCATGCTGCTGTTTCCTCAGTTACCGCTTTACCGAAAATCTCCGGGTTGAAGTGGTAGTTGCTCATAAAATCGTTCAATATACTGCGGAAGATTTGTTTGTTCTCTTCCATCATCTCCACTGGTTCGAAAAGAGAATATTTACCGTGACTCAGAAGCTGGACATAGCGCAAATGTAGCGCTCCGTCCTCGTCACCCGGTTCGCGCCTGATGATGTCGCCCACATTGTTGAAGCCATGGAAGGTCGCCGTCTTTTCCATGATGCTGCGCAGTATCGTAAAATGATAGGTATAAAGCTCACCAATTTCCGCAGCCCGGTGTAATTTCTTGAGCATTGCGACATGATAGAACCGAGGCGTATCGGTAGTATCGCGCAACTCGTAACCCGATCCTGCCTTGCTGAGAAAATAGCGTTGCGCCCTTTTCAGCTCGTTGCAAAGCACATTGAAGAACAGGGTATGATGGGAGGAAATGATAGCGCTGAGACGCTCTTGCCCCTTCAGCAGGCGCGCCAGGTGTGCGGCCACGGCAATCGCGTTATTCTCGTCCAAGGAGGAGACAGGATCGTCGATATAGAGATATTTCACCCAGTCATAGGCCTCCTGCCCGTCGATGGCTAACTGGGCGATAGCGAGAAAAAAACACCAGATAAAGATATTCTCCTCGCCCCGGGAGACCTTGATATAAACCGGTTCCTCCACGCCGTCGCTGACCTCGGCCATCTCCCGCCAGAAGACGATGCTGCCGTTTGCATAGTCAATCTCGAAATTGAAATCGGCATAACGGTGCAACAACGGACCGATACGGTTCTCCATCTCCAGCTCGGCCAGCCCGTTGAAGAAGCGGGAGGCGGTGTTCATCTTCAGCACTCGCTCGCTGTCATTCTCCAGATCGTTGTCCCAGGAAAACAGATCCTCGGTGAAGGCGTTGAAGTAGAGCGTATCCCGCTGTTCGCCATCCTTGCCCAGCTCCTTGAAGGCCATGGAAAGCCGTGTCTTGCCAGTGCCATTGTAGGCGAAGAGCAGCATCACCTTCTTGTCCTGGCCGCGCAAGTGCTGCGCCACAATTTCAAGATCGTTGAAAGTCTGGATATTATCGTTTCGCGCCATGGCTCAGCCCACCTCCTGCGGGAAGAGCTGCTGCATCAGGCCCATTTTATGCTGTTTCAGCAACTCCGGAACAAATAGCGGGATAGCCTCGGCCCCTTCGATCCCGTGCAGCATGGCGACCAACGGAAAGCGGCTTGACGGAAGTGCGCCATGATTGATGGCTCGCCGATACCCCCATGCAATAACCAAGATGTATTTGCGTATCTTCCGACCAATACAACCATTGTTGTGTTTTGCAAATGCCGCTTTACGATACACAAAACAACTTGTAGTCCCCCGGCGATACACAAAGGCGCTCATAGCACCTCCCGGCCTTCCGCGATATTGATCAGCCTCGGGAAGCTCAGAACGGCTGGCCTGCGCCCGGCCCCCGGTCGCAGCTCCTTCAGGAGTCCCGCCTCCTTGAGCTGGCGCATCAATCCCATCGCCGTAGGCTTGTGGATGCCTGTTTCCCTGATCAGGCGGGTGGTTTCGAAGACGGGCGTGCGGAAAAGGGCATCGAGCAGATGCACAGTAAATTGAGAATGGGTAACGCGGTGAATCTCCTGTTTCATCGCCTCATACAGCGCCTGGATCTGCATGACCCGCTGGCCATTCTGATTCGCCTGCCCGGTCACCGCTTGCAGAAAAAAGGCGATCCAACCATTCCAGTCGCCATGCTCCGAAATTCCTCGCAAACGCTCATAGTACTCAGGCCGATGGCCTTCCAGATACCCGGAGAGATAGAACATCGGCTGGGAAATAACCTTTTTCTGGAACATAAACAGGGGAATAAGAATGCGGCCTATCCGCCCGTTGCCGTCCTTGAACGGGTGCAGCAGCTCGAACTGGGCATGCACCACTGCTGTTTGCAACAAGAAATCGATATCGTCGAAATCAAGATACTGCTCCCACGCCGCAAGGTGACCTTCCAGCTGCAACGGGTCGGGTGGTACAAAGATCGCGTGTTCCAGGGTGCAGCCGTATGCGCCAATCCAGTTCTGGTCCTTGCGAAATTCCCCCGGTGTCTTGTCCTGACCACGCACGCTGTCCATCAGAATGCGGTGCAACTCGCGCACGAAACCAAGCCGGATGGGATAGGCCCGTAAATGCTCCCTAGCACGAAGCAGCGCCACCCGGTAGTTGGAAATCTCCTGAATATCCTGAAACTTGGCCCCCTCCTTGATCAGACCCGCCTCCTGTTCCAGCACCTCATCCACCGTAGCTTGCGTTCCCTCGATCCGCGAAGACAGCACCGCCTCCTGCGTCGTCAAGGGTGACAACATTACCTCGGCATTGGGAATACCCTGCAACAGTCCGTCATAACGCGCCAGTGCGGCGTTGGCGCGCGCCACCAGCGGCAACAGGCGCTTGTAGTCCAGTTCAGAGAGGGGAAGGCTGTTTGGCACGTAAGGCTGCATCTATGCCACCTCCTGCGGGAAGATCTGTTGCATCAGGCCCTTTTTGTGCTGTTTCAGGGCTTCGACTTTTTGGGCTTGCAGGTCGATCAGCCCGCCGAGGGAGGAGAGGCAGTTGGCGATTTTTTGTTGTTCTGGAATCGACGGAACGACAATCTTCATCTTTCTAAGATTATCGTTATAGAGCCGTGAAATTGTGTTGTCATCAGTTTGCCACTGCATTGTCTTATAGCAGTAATACAAAAAAGCATTTAATACGATGCTTTCATTGTTGGCTACCCATACTATATTTGAATCCTGAAAGTAAGCGGGCTTTCCGTCATAAACTACCGTTCTGCCTATCGTTCCAGAAGCGGAAATTAAGATATCTCCCTTATTTGGGAAAGAATATTTTTCTCTGAATTCTTCGTATATCTCATTTTCAATAAAGGCATCCGCCTGTTTTCCAAATGTGCCTATCTTGTAGAATGGTATATCTCCGGATTCAGAGGTTTGTGATTTAAGAACCCTTTTACACATTGACACAGAGCCAATATCCCCCAACAGCTTCACCTCCCACACTCCCGCATCCCGAAACTCGGGAAAGCGCAGGCGGGGGGTGGTTTCGCCCTCGGCGGGGAAGAGCTGCTGCATCAGGCCCTTCTTGTGGGTCTTGAGGGCGTCGAGCTTGCGCGCCTCCAGCTCGATCACCTCATCGAGGGAGGAGAGGCAGTTGGCGATTTTTTGTTGTTCTGTATATTCGGGAGCAGGAATCTGAAATGCCTTCAAGGTGGATGTCGATATTTCTTTGAAACCTGCGCCAGCACCAAGATCATTTAGGCGCTGATTAGCAACTAGTAGACTGAAATAAAGGAATTCATGATCCACCCCCGCTTTAGGGACAATACCCTTGCATCCTTGATTTGTGGCTATCTCAACCTTATTGATAGTCACATATCCAATCGGTGCACGACTTGAAATAATAACCGAGTTCACTGGTAATAATTCAGCCGAGGAATTTCGTAATCCTTCGGTTGAAATAGTGCGCAGGGTTTTTTTGGTGTAATGATGGGCGGCATCATTTCCCATCTCTGCTGGCGTTATCCACGAAATTTCGCCGTTCCAATATTCTGCAACAGAAGTCTTTGGTGTCCCACCTTGTGCAAACTTTTTCGCCATATCGTTGAGAGTATGCACATCCCACACCCCCGCATCCCGAAACTCGGGGAAGCGCAGTTTCGGCGCCACTGCCTTTGGTTCTTTGCCGCTCATTCGGCATCCAGCGCGTCAGGATTCTTCAGCGCCTTTTTCTGCTCGGACGCCAGGCGGCGTTCGACCTTTTTCACATCCTCCGCCGCTGACAGGTGTTCCGGGCGGATGCCCCGGTCTAGCAAGGTTCGGCGGACGGCCTGGTTGTTGGTGACATGCTCCTGCGAGATCGCCGGTTCGCTGCGCATGTTTTGTTCGCGGGCGTTGTGGATGGTGATTTCGGTGGCAAAATCCCTGGCCTTGAGGATAATATCGGGAATCTCGCGCTGACTGCCGGAGCCAAGTTCGACCATTTTGCCGACGTCGGCAAAATGGTCCGCAATATCATGGCCGGAAAGCTCGCAGGCGGTCCTGGCCTTGGAAATCACGTTCAGAAAATTGTCCCATTTGCTGTAGCCCAGCAGATGCTGGAGGTCTCGCGCCAGCCAGTATTCAACGCCGTTTTCTGTCTCTTGAGCGTGGGCCTCGAAGTTGTCGGTCATCTGGATGATTTCATGTTGCATGGTTTGTCTCCCTGTTCATTGTTCATACACTTCCAGTCCTGAAATTTCCTTGCCCGCAGCCTGCTTGCGCAGCAGGGGCGTGAGGTCGTCCATCAGATCCAGCTCCTTTTGCGCCCGCGCCTTCCAGCCCAGCCCCAGGGGGCTGAGCAGTTCGGTGAGGGCGTCGGGGTCGAAGATCATACGGTTGAGGATGGTGTCGATGAAGCCTTGCAGGGCGTCAAGGCCGCGGCCGTGCCTTGCGGCGATGGCGGCCAGTTCCCGGGCGTTCTTCTCCGCCTTGAAGCGCTCGTAACCCTCGCGGATTTCCTGTTCATCCAGCCCCTCGCCTTCCTCGAGGGTGTTGATGTATTCGATCATCTCCTCGCGCTCGTCGAGAAACCTGGCAT
>WFVH01000080.1 GCA_015491735.1 Gammaproteobacteria bacterium | reverse complement strand
CCTCAAAGTGGACCCCGTTGGATTTCGCCATGTGATTGCTCCAGAATAGCTCCGTATGGCGATAGAATGATCTCCCTTTTGCGGAAAATCAATGGGTTATCAGGGAAAAATCTATCACAATCCTGATCGGAAAATGAGGGGATCCCTAAGGTTACGATCTGTTTTCCATTGGGTAAATGGTAATAGCAATACTGGCCCCTATGTTGACTACAGCATTCAAAACGGATGACTCCAAGGACATGCCGTAACTTGGCGGTGTAATCCCGCTTTGAAAGCCGATATCAAATATCCTGGAAAAACTTTCATCCCATATCTTTCTTTCCTTTTCATTCAGGCATTCGACTAATCGGCAAAAAAACTTGATGTCTTCATTAACGCCAGCGCTGTTTTTGCCTTCAAAGGCTGCAAGAAAGAATTTCCCCCACTCCCCATTATACATAACAATAACGTCATTACTAAAACTATCAACGATGGGCGATAAATCGGTTCTTGATTTGATTTCAAGATCAACGTTTATGTAGTGAACATCATCCATATTTTACGAAAACATAACTTAACCGGCACTCAGAGCCACAAGAACAGCCTGGGTCATGGCACAATCGCCGGTCAGTGACGATTGCGGTGACGCATGCTGAAACGTGGTGCCGGGTACAGGCTGTTGGCTCCTGGCCGGACATTCCACCGGATCAACGTTTGGAAGACCACCAGTTCTCGATTACCCACCACTTCAGGCGTATGGAGGTGGGGCGGGAAGGAGGGCAGGCTTTCTCTGCGTGGCCAAACAGGGTCGTGATCTTGATGGTGCCAGATGGTTCTGCACCGCAGTCGGCAACGACCCTGGTTGTTGTCCAGCTTTCAATGTGGCATTGGTTTGCGGTAGCGGTGACAGAGAGTGTCGTCGCAAAACGATCGTTTTCCAGATAGTGGCCGAATCCATCGCCCTCGACCGTGACCGAGTTTCCGTCGCAGCTGATTTCGTCGATTGTCGTCTTGGGCAGTTCGGCGCTTACCAGACCATGTCCAAAGATATCGTCTTTCCCCTCGGCGCCGAGATCCCGGGCAGACATCTGCAGCTTCATTCTGACGTTTTCATTTGTTTTCAGGCCGGGGACTGTTGGGTAGCGGGCGGCTTGCGACATCATCAGCGCGGCAACCCCCGCAACATGCGGACTCGCCTGTGAAGTGCCACTCAATATTCCGTATGCCCCGTTCTTCGCGGTCGAAGGAATGGCTACTCCGGGGGCGCTCAGTTCTATCTCCGGATCGAGTGGTGCGAAAGTGCCGGATTGGTCGTAGGCATTGGTGCCCGTTACCGCGACGACAGACGGGTATGCTCCCGGGAATGCTGCTTTCGTGCCGTAACTGTTTCCCGCGGCGGCAATGATTAGCAAACCGGCTTCTTCTGCTGTTCTGCAGGCCTCCTCGAATGCCTCGGAGTGTCCTCCCTGGATGCTGATGTTGGCGATATCCATGCCGTTTTCAACACTCCACTGCAGTGCGGAGATAATGTCGGCGATCAGGCCACTACCCTGGTCGTCCAGAACCTTGAGGGAGTAGAGCGATGCCTCAGGTGCAACGCCAACGATCCCGATGCCGTTTTTTTCGGCAGCGATGATACCCGCCACATTGGTACCGTGGCTGTTGTCGCTGTCGTCCAGTGGCGGGCTGTTCTCATCAAGAAAGTTATGCCCTCCCCGGTAGTTGTCATCCAGATCCTCGTGATGAAAGTCGATGCCGGTATCAATAACGGCTATTTTGACTCCGCTTCCGGTGATGCCCCGCTGGTGCGCCGATTCACTGCCGATATGGGCAACCCCCCATGAGCGCTCGTACTCGTTTTTCGAGGTGTCGGCGGTAAACACCTCTGCCGGGTAGACTACTCTGGAGCCGGCTGGTGGTTCTATGGCCGTGACCTTTCTGTTTTCCTCGATGTAGGCTACTTCGGGGTGCTCTTCCAGCCGGGCGAGGGCGGACTCCGGCAGTGTGACAACCAGGCCAGGTATTATCTCGTATTCATGCAGAACAACCCCCCCGTGAGCGCCAATCAGCTCTCGTTGTTGGGGAGATATTTCGTTATGAAAAACCACGATTACCTGTAGTTCCGCGGCTGCGGCCTTGCTAAACAGGAGAAACAGGGCAGCGAAAATATAGTGATGTCTATACATAACCTTTCCTTGTAAATTTTATCAATCCGTTCAACGATGAGCTGCTTGGCGGAGCCTGACAAAAGAGCCGCCATCGCGCGTGAGCCGCGTCTCGTTCCCCATCATGCCGATAACCCCTCCGGGAGCGGGTTACTCATGTTCGGGCTGGTGCCGCTGCCAGAAGCGCTGTTTTTTGATTGTTTTTGGTTTTATCCGCTTGCGCGCTTTTCAGTGGTGCCGGCACGCCGGGCGCCACCGGGAATCAGCGCCATGCATCCTGCTGCCCCCGGTAGTGAACAGCCGTGCAAGCTGGCGGTTTTGCGTAGTGTGTACTGTACTTGTACTTTTCGCTTCTCCTGGCGAACGCTTTAACCTCGCTGTTTCCAATGATATATCGATATTACCGCCTTGACCAGCTCCACGAAGACCACCAGTTCCAGATAGTCCACCATCGCGGCCTGCTATCGGTACCGGAGCCAGTGGTCAAATTCGAGTTGGAGGCTCCGCTACAGGCGGTGTCGGCAGTTGCGCTGCCAAATACCCCTTCCACTTTTATGGTTTCTGCAGTGTCTGAACCGCAGTCAGCGATAATCCGGGCGTTGGTCCATGCCGTTACCGTGCAGTTGTCAAGCGAAGCCGTGTCGAATATCCGGGTTCCCGAATCAATGGCATTCAGATAGCCGCTGAATCCGCTGCCATTGACTGTTATCGTGCCGTTGTCACAATCGACATCATCAATGATTACTTCAGGCGTAATCACCAGGTTGGAGACCGGGCTTCTTACCCTCCCCTTGGCAAGGTAAACATCATAGCTGCCCGGCGCCAGGTCATCGGGTAACCTCACCTCGAGGAAGGTTGGTGTGGCGGCGCTGGCCTCGAATTCACGCGAGTTTCCGGCTTTGTCAATCAACACCACGTTGGCAACCAGTTCAACGGGGCCATTGGGGCTGTCCAGTGTGCTTGTGAACCCCGAGCCGGTGAAGGTAAGCGTTCTGGGTTCGCCGGCGCCCGCTGTGGTTGCGCTCCACATGCCCCCTCTGCCGCCGCGCATTCCCCGGCCCCTCATCCCCACGCTGTCGAAGGTGGGGACGACGTTCGTTCCGGAGGAGGGTCCTTCACCCGATTGCAGTATGGCCTCCACTCCTGCTCCTGCGAAATTGCCATGACAGCCCCGGCAGTTGGCCGGGCTGCCTATGTGCCCCCAGAACGGCTCCTCCTTGCCTGGAGTTATACCGTCTCCCTTGTGATCGAACTCGATGTTGTGCAGGGAGCTGATGCCGTGGCACCGTTCACACCCCCGAATGGTGTGGTTTGGGGGGGTGAGGTCATGGCAAAGGGTACAGGTGTGAACCGAACCACTGTTTGGCTGACCAACGCCGGTTCCGTGATGGGTATTGAAATTGTCGGGTATCACCTTGCCGCTGGCCTCATCCGTTCCCGAATAGTGGCAGTGGGCGCAGTTGCCCTTGCGGCGGCCGTTGTAGGCCGCGACGGGCGGGTCATATTGATTCGATTGGCTGCTGGTATCGTAGTTGTCGCCGGGCCACGGGGTTATCAGCGATATCTCATAGTCCGGAATGTGCCGGTTGTCAGTGGGATCATCGATGAGGCTGCCGTGGCACAGGTGGCATTTGGTCTCCTGGGCTTTTTGGGTCAGGTGGTGAACCGATGCGATCCCCGGTGTTTGGGTATGGCAGTTGAGGCAGTTACGGAACCCGGGGTCGGTCGGGTTTTGTGCAAACTTAAAATAGCCCCCGTCCGGCGAGGAAGGGTCGTCAACCCAGTCGACCAAGTGGCAGGTCGTGCAGGTGTGGGTTCCGTTGGCCGATTTATCGGGATAGGGAGAAGCGGAATACGATCCTATCGGCTCATTGACCCACAGATGATGCCTGTCAGGCAGATAGCCCGGGTTGACCGGCGCAGGTGCATTTTCCGGATCGCCATGACAGCCAAGACAGATTTCAACCGTCATGTCGTTGAATACGCCATCCGGAATGCCGATGTTTTGATTTACCGGAGGAGGGGGAACGCTGGCGGATACCACGGTGTTTATCAACAGCATCAGCGGCAGCATTGACCCTTGCAGTAGTGTTTTCATCACAACGAGCACCTCATACTGGAGTGGTTATTGTCTTGCCTGGATGGAGTGGAGCGGTCTCTAGTCGCAGCTACCACCACCCCGGCCTCCTCTCATCATGCTGCTGCTGCGCATCCCGCTTCTTCCCCCACCACGCATTCCGCCTCCCGTATAGTCGTAGGAGCCATCGTCATAGATAGTTATTCCATGGCATGCGTTGCATGGGCGCCCCATCATGGGGTGCCGGTTACGCATTGGAGGTCCGGTTACCGTGCTCGCGGGGTGGCAATACAAACAGTCCCGGAAAACGTCGAACTTGTAGGAAACAGACTCCTCATCCCAGGTAAAACGGTGGCAAGAGGTGCAATCGTAGACATCTCCCAGCGTTGCGCCAGGTGGTCCGGTAGTGCATTTGACCTCGGTGCCGACCTTGAGGTGGTGTTTGTCGGGGTTGCGTATTCCGAGCCACTCTGCGATGGGGCTATCGCCCAGGTTGAAGCGCGTTTCATGACAAACCCGGCATTTTACTTCGGTCACCTCACTGCCAAACAGATTCATACCTCTCATGGCATGAGTTGGAAGAGGGAGCAGTACGGCAACGGTCAAGGCGATCGAAAGCAGCAAAAACAGAAGGTATTTTTTGTTACTCAACAGCATGAGAAACCCCACCTTGTCGTTTGATGAAAAATGCGCGGCGCCGGGGTGGCGCCGATCGGCTGGCAACGTATCCAGGTATTTCCCCTACGTGCAGAAAAACAGTGCCGTGTCTTGAAATAGTATCGGCATGCGGCCGCGCAATAATCACCCGAGTTGAAAAGAAAATGTAAATCCATTACAGAATAATTCTTTCCTTATTTGTTTTTGAATTAGACCAGTTACAGTCTAGCCCATAAATTCGGGTTTGTCTTTTAGTGGAATGCAAAAAATTGTAACTTCTCGGCTTGCCTTTGAAACCCGCTATTTCCGCGTCAATAAAGGGTTATTTGCACACGGAAACTCATACTTTTCGCCTTGAACTGATGAACTGCGGGGAGAATCTGAGCAGTGACCATCAGATTTTGCCATTCGCTGAGTGGTTGCAATAATGTGAATAATGCTGCTTCGGTCAATGCTGTTGTGAATGTTGCAGGCGGGGTTCGTCATGGCCAAGGGCCGGTTTTGTGGCCTAGAGAGGAGAGTCCGAGGGCTTCCTGGGTCGTGTCGTAGGGGATGGCTGTCGCCATGTACGCGTTCAGGGTTGCATCACACTGGACGGTAATTTTGTAGTTGCCCCCCATCGATGGGCCGTCACTCGTGCCACAGGGGGCGCAACCGGCGTAGGTTCCGGTGTTCAACAGGCATTTTTCCAACTGCGCCTGGATAGTGGTCAGGGTAAGAACCGCATCACTGACCCGCTGTTTTGCCATCTGTTTTTCAAACATCGGCCAGCCGATACCTGCGAGAATGGCGATGATTGCGACAGTAACCATAATCTCAATCAGGGTCATGCCCCTGTTTTTGGCGGAAAAGGGTAGTGGATGGTGGAACATGTCCGTCACCTTCTGTGGTTTTGCCGGGTGGCCATGGCTCAATGCACCTGGCGCCAGGATTTGCGCCCCGTGGCTTCGGCGGGGCGAAGCTTGTAGGGTTCACTGACCGGATCGCCGGTAAGATAGAGAAAATCCATGTCATTGGTGGTGGCAAATCCCGGTGTATTGGCGATCTGGCCGATTTGCATTCCGCTTGCCGCATTTCCGTCGATCCGATCGCTGTCGTCAAAATCACCATCCTTGTCCAGATCGAACGGGCTGATCTGCAGCCGGCTGCCATGGAAGGCATCCAGCACCATCAGCCAGCTTTTGCCGCCGGATTCACAGGTGCTTCCCGATGGACTCATGGTGGTGAATACAATCTGTCTGCCACGAAGTACGGGGTTGCTGATCTGTCGCTCCCCCGTCGCTGCCGGCAGATCAAGGTACCACCCTTGATCCGAGGGCAGCATTTTATTGTTGCTGGTAAGGCGAACCTGCAGGTCACCGGGGCTATAGTGGCTCTCTTCGACAATGGTTTGTTGCTGTAGCCTTGCAGGTGTCACGGGTTCATCCTTGTCCAGAATTCCATAGAAACTCTGTTTTTCGGTACTGCTTACATCACGCTCTTCAATGAATTTTCCCGTACCGAAATAGACCATGATTCCATTGCCAAACGGCGTGCGTCCTACCTCGGGACGGACGGTTATCGGTTGCAGGCTGCCGTCACCCTTTATTATCTGGGTCTGAAACAGCGGCGTGGGTCCGGTGCCGCCAAGCGTGGCAACGATCCAGTTGGATGGGTTGGGGTCGGTAACATCGAACTTCCACAGATTGCCGTGCAGATCGCCAGCGTAGATGTAGTCTACCTTGTTGTCTCCATCGATATCGACCGGCGTGGCGCTGGACAGGCCGTTGGGTTTGGTGGTCCAGCCCTGCCCGGTATCGAGCTTGAAGAAGTTGTCTCGCTCTACCCAGCCGCTCGAACCCCGATCGACAAAGGCGATATAGAGAACCGCGCGGCCGCTGGTGCTTGGGTTTCCGTCACTTTCCGTGTTGTTGTATCCGTTGCCAAAGATGACTGCCCACTGGCCGTTCTGCATCCTGGCAATGGCCGGTTGACTGTAGGTATAGCCAAGATCGGGGTCGTCCTGATCGGTAAACTCCCACAGTACGTTGCTTGGCCCGAAGCTCTCGGGTTCGGTAATGTCCAGCAGGTAGATCCCCTGTCCTCCCCGGTTCAGCCCCCCGGCCAGCAGGGTGCGCCAGCTCCCTCCGAAATAGGCATCCCCCATTACCGGTGTGGCGTCGACGAAAAACTTGTGGGTGTAGTCTGGCCGGGCGAGGCTGGCGAGCCGGTCATGGATGATTTTTCCCGGCACGTAAGCGAATTTTTCCACGCCCGTTGTTGCGTCGAATCCATGCAGCATGCCGTCATTGGCGCCCACGTAGATCATTCCAGGGCGGCTGCCATGGTTGCTGCGGAAAGAGGCGTAGCCATCGAAGCCGTAGCGGAACGCGGGTGGGCCAACGAACAGGGGAGATGAGTTGATGATATCCCCCAGCTTGTTGTCCCGGTTGCGCAGGGCGCCGCCATTTTTCTGCTCCTGACCTTGATCGCCCCGCAGATAGTCGACCACCTGTTGCGACCGCAGGGCGGTCTGTTGCGCGCTGGTCAGGTTGCTCCAGCGAAAGTACCGCCCTGCACCGCCGCTCCAGGTGAGGATGGTGCGAACGTTATGGGGCGGGATCAGTTGCGCGGCGTCCCAGTCGGACCCATCCGGGCCACTTCCAGAAGTGTCGAGAGCGCCGAAGTTGCTGTTCGAAGGGTCGGTATGCAGCCGGTAGGAGAGTAGCTGTCCACTCCAGTCCCCGTTATTGAAACGTGCCTGGTAAACCCGGCTGTTGCCACTGATATAGCCGGTGCTGAGGGCGATACTTGCCGCCGCGGCGTTGCTGCGGCCGGTGATCTGCTCCATCGTTCTGTTCAATCCATCCAGCAGGCTCTCCGGGGTTGCCGCGGAGAAAAAGCCACCTTTGCTGTTGAAGGCGGCGTGCCACAAGTCATCTATTTTTGCCGCCCCGGCATTTTCGGCGGTGGGATCTCCCCAGTTGCCATTGCTTGCCAGTGGCGGGTTGGGCCAGCCATCTCCATCGGTGTCCGACAACAGGCCGTCGACGCCGAAGGCGGCGCCAAAGGTGACCATGTGCTGGTGAGTGGCTGGATCGTTCGCATCGGCCGGAACGTTATTGTCCAGCGGACTCAGATCCTTTTGGTAGTAGTGCATCGCCACATCGGCCAGGGTGCCGGCGATGCCGTCACCGTCGGCATCACCGACGGAAGGGGCGTCCCGGTTCCAGTATCCGTCGGTGAACAGCAGCGCGAAGTTCTTCTGGCAGCTTCCCCCTTTTTCAGCCGGCAGAATGGGGTCGGCCCTGCCATCGGTATTGTCGAAATAGCGCCCTACAGCCTCCAGTCCCTGGCGCAGCGGCGTACCCCCGTTCCCCATCTGGAATCCGAGCAGTTTGTTCAGCAGATTGGCATTGTGGCTGGTGAAGTTGGTCACGGCCGGATCCGGGACTTCGACGAAGAACGGGTTGGTCCGGCTGTGGTTGATGACGCTGGCGCCATAGCGCAGGTTCGGGCGCTTGCTGATGACCTCGGCAATGGCCGCCTTGGCCGTTAGCGAACGCCGCCGATGATACTGGTACCAGTTGGCGATGTTCTGCTTGACCGCTGTTACTTCGGTGCTGTCGGTAATCGGGGGGAGAGCGGTCACGGTCGGGTTGAGTCCGGTTTCATCCGGGCTATAGCGAACAAGCTCCACTTTGATGCGGTTGGTCTCCACTGTGTAGCGGGTATGGCTGTCCCACAGATCGATCTCTCCATTGGCTCCCGATGTGACATTGACGGCCCCATCTTTCGGGTCGGTGGATCCGTCCGTGTCGGAACCGCGGCGTGGAACATCGCCGCTGTACCCCTTGTCATCCTCCCATACCTCATAGACGAAGCCGTTCAGGTTGCGTGTATCGCCATACCCGTCACTGCCTTCGAAAGGGTTACTGCGGGCCATGTCGAAAGAGGCGTTGGCGCAGGGTGCGCCAGCGGTGTTGCAGGGTCCTTTCCAGGGCAGATAGGTCTGGTTCGGATTGTAGTAGAGAACGTTCAGATCCGACGACAGGATACGCCAGTCATGTTTGTACGGCGGGTTGGTTACCGGATTGAAACTGCCGCCGCAGGAGAGTACGACACGCGGTATCCAGTCATCACTCCTGTCTCTGTTTGGGCTGATGTCCCGGCACTCTTCGTGCCAGGCGTTGTCAAGGGTATCGCGTGTCGGGAACAGGTAGCCAAAGTTTGTAAAAAACTGGTTGTCTCCCGAGAAGCTGAACCAGCTTCCGTTGGTTGCCCTCTCCCAGCTTCCGGCCTGGCAATCCCAGTTTCCACTGGCCCATCCGGGCGAGTTGGGATCGTAGCAGTACGCGAGCCAGTAGGGGCGGGTCAGAACCTCTTCCAGCATGGAACCGGAGTCATCTATTTGCAGAAAGACATTGGGGGGAACGGCGGTGCGCAGGAACAGGGGAGAGTCCGGCAGGACGAGTTCCCCGCCACGCAGGTTCGCGGAGGCGGCAAGGAGGGCGGTCAGGAGAACAATCAGGGTTTTTATATCGCCCGCAGTGTGATTGACGGAATTCATTGTGTGTCTCCCATTCGTTGTCCCGGGAATCAGTTGAAACGCTTCATGTAGTGGCTTTGCAGAACTACCCGCGCACCCGAGCCGTTTCTGACGCCCATTGCGGTGACGGTGTAATAGTTCATGCCGCTGTTGATGACGTTGGCCTGGATATTGTTCTGGACGAAAGAGCGCTCTTCGATGATGTAAATGGCGGTAAGCTCCGGGCCGGAGGATGTGCTGGAGCCGCCCCGGGTGATCCACCAGCCCGCCGGTTGGGACTCCCACCACATTTTTGCCGGTTCGCCCGATAACTCCTGCAAGGCGCCCCGCCTCCATACACTGCAACTGCCGCTACCGCAGGCCACGGGTTCCGCCGTCAGCCCTTCCAGAAACTGTTCGCCGCTGCGCAGCGCCTTTTCCGCTGCCTGGAATGCCAGGGTTCGTTCCTGATAATTCCGGGCCAGTTTTCCCTCCAGGCTGGCGGTATCGATTGCCGTCACGCCGAGGATGGTGACGACCACGATAATCATCAGTACCGCTATCAGCACGGCTCCATGCTGGTGATAACGATCAGTTTGACAAGATGGTGCGGTATCTTCACTCATTGGGGTTGCGCAACTGTATCGTGGTGGTGAATATCCGCCGGTGGTGGCGGTCGGCCGGGGTGGTCGCGGAGGCGGACAGTATCGACAGGGTTTCCGTAGCCGGGGCGCCTCTGGAAGCCTCGCGGAGAGTCCTCAATATCAGAGAGAGACGCACGCTGACGATATTGGCGAAATTTGTTACATCACTGGCGGTGTGGTACTGGTTGGCGACACCATCGCCATCGCTGTCTTCTCCGTACACCACTTGCATGTTCTCCACCCCTTCCACAAGCTCCTGTATGTTGCCGGTTCCGCCGCCGATTTTCCGGTAGAGAGCGGGGGTGTTCGCGGCGTTGTTTCTGACGAAAAACGCCACTGTCCGCCCTTCGAACAGAGCGCTGTCGGCGACGGTGAACGGGATGGCGCTGCTTTTCTCTCCCAGCCAGGCATCTCCGGATTTATCGGAAACCGTCAACTGGTTGCCGCTGCCGGGCGCCAGGGCGCCTATCGTGAACGTGCGGACTCTTTCGCAATCCGAGATAATGGCCACATCGTCAACGCACAGGCCGCTATGCCCGGTTGTTCCGTTGTCGCAAGTATTCTGGAATATGTCGTTCACCAGGAGCGTGTTGCTGTTTTGTTTGTCCTGGGCCAGCATTAGTCCCGGGCCGTGTGCGTAGCGGATAATGATGATATCGGACCCCGGCGTGAGCGGCTGGCTGCCCAGTGGCGTGGTGGTCAGCGAGGGTTCAGTGCCACTGCCTCCGCTCCAGCCGGGGGTGATGGTGTCCAGGGCGAAGGTGTCGCCAGGCGCGGTTCCATTTGCCTCATACCCCTCCACGCCAAGGGCGAAGTTGTCTGTGTAGCCGCCACCCGTATCCATATACGCGGGAGTGATACTGCTGGCATGTCTGCAACCCAGATAACCGCCGCTGCGAATTTCCTCGTTGAGCAGCTGTATGGCGTAGCGGCTGTTTTCCTGCATACGCGCCAGCTCGTCCTGCAGTACGGAAGCACGTTTGGTCTTGATAAAAATTTGTCCGATGCCGGCAAGCACGATCAAGCCGACGACCAGAGCCACCATCATCTCCACCATGGAGAAGCCGCGTTGCCGCATGAAGATTTTCCGGCTGTGGGTGTTCATGGCAGCATCGTGAATGTCAGGCATTTCAAATCGTTGCAACCGGTTCCGGAGGTTCCGGTACGATCTTGATCCCATTTCACCGTAATGGTGAACCCTCCGCTGTTGGAGACCACTTCGCCGGTTCCCGAAGGGAGCGCATTCTGCAGCGCTGCAAACCATTCATAAGCGTCCATCTGGGCAATATCGGCATATCCGCAGGATGCGCTATAGCAATCCGGTGCACTGCCGGGCTGTATCGTGACGGTGCTGTATGAGCCGTTGTCGGCGCCTGCGGGATTGGCCCGAATCCGTTCTGCCATGTCCGATGCGAGCTGGGTGGCGATGGTATGCTGGTTTGCGATTTGATTGTCCCGCAGCGCCGAAATCTGCAGGCCGGCCAGGCCGAGCATGCTGATGGAGAAGATCACCAGCGCCACCATCACCTCGACGAGGGTGAAACCGTTATGATTTGTCGGGTATTCAGCCGTCTGCATCATTTGTAAAAACTGTATGTCAGTTTCATCCTGTGGAGTGATTGGGGTGCCGGATATCGCCGGCCGAGCCTGTCGCCGGTACGGTCCGGGCGACTTGCCGCAAGACTGGCCTGGCCGCCATCCGGTCGTAATATTTTGTTTTATAGGTCGTTTTGTTGCTGCCCTGGAGGTTTTCCAAAATATTGCTCGACCTTCCGGGGCGCCATGATTAACATCGGCTCCAATGTGATATGACTTTAGAGGTGCAAATGGACTGTCTGATAGTGGGGGGGGGGTTGATCGGCATGCTTTGTGCGCGGGAGCTGGCCAGTGAAGGGGCGAAAGTTCGTCTGGTCGACAAAGGTGTCCCGGGCAGGGAGGCTTCCTGGGCCGGTGGGGGCATTCTCTCTCCGCTCTACCCCTGGCGTTACCCGCCTGCCGTGACGGCGCTGGCACGCTGGAGTCAGCAGCGGTATGCGGATTTTGCCCGTCAGCTTCGGGATGAGACAGGAGTCGATCCCGAATGGGAGCGCAGTGGGTTGTTGATTCTCGATGAAGATGAGCCGGCAAAAGCGCTGCAATGGGCGAGGGAAAACGGTGTCGTCGTGGAGAAACTGGATACAGACGCCCTCCAGGCCTGTGAACCGGCATTGGCGCCCCGGTGGCCGGCCGTGTTGTGGCTGCCTCAGGTGGCGCAGCTGCGCAATCCCCGGCTGTTACGGGCGTTGAAGCGAAGTCTGGCGCAGCGCAAGATAGATGTTGCCGAGCATGTCTCTGTGGAGCGGTTGATCACCGCGGGAAACCGGGTAACAGGGGTGGAAACAGCCACTGGCCGGATGATGGCGGACAGGGTCGTACTGACTGCCGGAGCGTGGAGCGGTGCCCTTGTTCCCGGCCTGCAGTGTACGATCGAGCCGGTTCAGGGGCAGATAATTGCGTTCAAGACCGCGCCGGGGCTGGTGAGGCGTATCGTGTTGAACGAGGGCTATTATGTCATCCCCCGGCGTGACGGGCTGGTGTTGGCGGGCAGTACTCTGGAGTACCGGGGGTTCGATAAAGCGGTCACTGCCGAGGCCTGTCAACGGTTACAACGTGAGGCCAGCCGGATGATTCCCGCTCTGGCAGACGTTGGTGTCGAGTATCACTGGGCCGGTTTGCGGCCAGGCTCCCCGAGCGGAATACCCTGTATTGGTGAACATCCGCGGATTCAGGGTGTCTTTATCAATACCGGGCATTTCCGCAACGGCGTGGTGACCGCCCTGGCGTCGGTTCGGCTGCTGACCGATTTGATTGTTGGCAGAAAACCTATTGTAATACCGGAACCTTATGATATATTAGAATAGATATTTTTGCTTAAATAGAGTTTGTTTTATTGTGTGTTTATAATTCGAACTTGGAGTATTCGCAGACGTCCTGCCTGATGGCAGGTGTTAACGGGGGGATCAAGAAATGAACCAAGAACTAACAACAAACGAAGTCATCCACCGCTTACAGGAGCACGGAGTCAATCCTACCCGGCAGCGTATCGATATTGCCAAGGTGCTGTTTGCCCGCCCGCAACATCTCTCCGCAGATGATGTTATGCGCTCTGCGCAGCGGGAAGGGGCAAATATCTCCAAGGCAACCGTTTACAATACCCTGTCTCTTTTTTCCAGCAAGGGATTGGTGCGGGAGATTATCGTGGACCCCAGCCGGGTGTTTTATGACACCAATCCGACGACCCATCACCACTTCTACAATATCGATACCGGTGAGTTGCTGGATTTCGATGCGAGTTTGTTGCAGTTGACCAATATGCCCCATCTTCCACCGGGGACGGTTGCAGATGGCGTGGATGTGGTTATCAGAATTCGCAATGCCTCCTATCAGTAAGCTTTTCCGGCAACCGGCGGATCCTTTTGTCAGGTTTGGCAGCGGCTGCAGTAGAAGGTAGTCCGCTGCGCCTGGCGTATCGACTGGACCGGTTTGCCGCATTGGTGGCAGGGTGCGCCTGCCCGTCCGTATACGCCCAGTCTTAGCTGGAAATAGCCCGGCTTCCCGTTGCTGTCGAGGAAGTCGCGGAGGGTGGTGCCGCCACACTCTATCGCCTGTTGCAGTGTCTGCTTGATGGCTGCGGCAAGGCGGTGGCTGCGTTGCAGCGAAATCTGCCCGGCTGGAAGGGCCGGATGGATTCCCGCCAGATACAGGGATTCACAGGCATAGATGTTGCCGATTCCAGGGACGATAGCGCTGTTCATGATAAACGGCTTGATCGCTGCCCTTCGCCCCTGGGCGCGCCGGTGCAGATAGCTGCCGCTGAAATCGTTTTCCAGGGGTTCGGGTCCCAGCTTGCTGAGCAGCGGGTGGGTTTCGGGATCGGTTTCGGACCACAAGACAGCGCCAAACCGGCGGGGGTCGTTCAACCGCAGGCGGCTTCCATCCTCGAAGACAAAATCCACGTGGTCATGCCGGGTTGCGGCCAGGTTCTGCGTAAGAATGCGCAGCGTGCCAGACATGCCAAGGTGAATGATAACGGTGCCGTTGGTGGTTTTCAGCAAAAGATACTTGCCACGGCGTGTTACCGCATTGATTTTCTGTTTGACCAACCGCTGTTGCAGGTTACCGGGGATCGGCCAGCGCAAGGAGGGCCGTCGTATAAGGACCGTGGCGATCCGGTGCCTGGTAACATGGGGAGTAATTCCCAGACGGGTGATTTCGACTTCAGGGAGTTCCGGCATCTGATTTCGGCGGGAATATCTCTACCCTTTCACGTGTTGGCCCAACTCATGGCGCAGTGTATTGATTACTGCTCCGGTAACAGGCCGCACTCCACGCCAGAGATAGAATGACTCTGCCGCCTGTTCCACCAGCATGCCAAGTCCATCCACGGTTTTTGCGGCGCCGTGCTGTTCTGCCCAGCGCATGAATGGAGTGGGTTCCATACCGTACATCATATCGTAGCAGTAGCTGTCCCCGGTCAGCAGGTTGACCGGAAGGGGTGGAATCTCTCCGGCCAGACTGGCGGCAGTGGCGTTGATGACCAGTTCGAACCGTTGGCCCATGAGGGCAGGGAGGCCGCA
Source organism: Gammaproteobacteria bacterium (assembly GCA_015491735.1). Lineage (GTDB taxonomy): Bacteria > Pseudomonadota > Gammaproteobacteria > Thiohalospirales > Thiohalospiraceae > DRMK01. The sequence continues at coordinate 5,498 of WFVH01000080.1, read as the reverse complement.
GCCACTTACTTCTCCCAGTTCTCCAAATTCCCGGGCGAGACTCTTGGCCCTGTCGGGGGTGCGGTTGGCGATTACCAGCCGGGCGGGGTTTTCGGCCAGCAGTGGTTCCAGTACCCCCCGTGCCGCGCCGCCAGCGCCGAGAAGCAGTATGTTTTTTCCGCGCAGGTCGATCCGGTGGTTGTCGCGGATGTCACGTACCAGTCCGATGCCGTCGGTGTTGTCGCCATAACTGCTGCCGTTGCGGAACAGGATGGTGTTGACCGCCCCGGCCAGCCGGGCGCGCTCGCTGAGCTCGTCCATCAGCTCCCAGGCGGTGCGCTTGAAGGGTACGGTGATGTTGAGCCCCTTGCCGCCGCTGGCATGGAAGTTGCCGATGGCCTGTTCCAGGCCGCCGGGATCCACCTGGATGGCGCTGTATTCGATGTTCTGTCCGGTCTGTTGGGCGAACAAGGAGTGGATGCGCGGTGACTTGCTGTGCTGGATGGGGTTGCCCATCACGGCATAGCGGGCCGGTTTGTCGAAGTCGAACAGGTCGGTCACTCGGTTTCCTTCAGCCAGGTGGCGACCCGTTTGGAAAAATAGGTGAGGATGCCGTCGGCTCCCGCGCGCTTGAAGGAGAGCAGCGCCTCCATGATGACTGCCTGTTCGTTGAGCCAGCCGTTGCGGGCGGCGGCCATCAGCATGGCGTACTCTCCGCTGACCTGGTAGGCGTAGGTGGGGACGCCGAACTGCTCCTTGACCCGGCGCACGATGTCCAGGTAGGGCATGCCGGGCTTGACCATCACCATATCGGCCCCCTCTTCCAGATCCAGCGCCACCTCCCACAGGGCCTCGTCGCTGTTGGCCGGGTCCATCTGGTAGGTGTATTTGTCACCGCTGCCCAGGTTGGCGGAGGAGCCCACCGCGTCGCGGAACGGGCCGTAGAAGCTGGAGGCATATTTGGCCGAGTAGGCCATGATGCGGGTGTGAATGTGGCCGGTCTCTTCCAGCGCATCACGGATGGCGCCGATGCGGCCGTCCATCATGTCGGAAGGGGCCACTACGTCGGCACCGGCCTCGGCGTGCGAGACGGCCTGGCGTACCAGCACCTCCACGGTTTCGTCGTTCATCACGTAGCCGGTCTCGTCGAGCAGGCCGTCCTGGCCGTGGATGGTGAAGGGGTCGAGGGCTACGTCGGTCATCACTCCCAGTTCCGGGAATGCCCGTTTCAGAGCGCGTACCGCACGCTGTGCTATTCCATCGGGGTTGTAGGCTTCCCGCGCGTCTTCGCTCTTTTGATCCATGGGCGTGACGGGGAACAGGGCCACCATCGGGATGCCCAGTTGCACCAGCTCCTGTGCTTCCTTGAGCAGCAGGTCGATGCTGATTCTGTCCACGCCGGGCATGGAAGGGACCGCCTCGCGCCGGTTTTCGCCATCCAGGATAAACAGCGGGTAGATGAGATCGTCCACGCCAAGACGGGACTCGCGCATCAGGCGGCGGGAGAAGTCGTCCCGGCGCATGCGCCGTTTGCGTACCCGGGAGAAGCGGCCGCGGCTGGTTTCTGATTGAATCAATGTTCTGCTCCTTCTGTTTATTGACTCCCCTCTTCGCCTTGGGGTGAGTGAGAGGATACTATCGATTGTCTTGGTATAAACCGGTGTAACTATTCAGCTCACCCCTGAAATCCGCCATTTCTGCGTTGAAAAAGGGTCATTTACACGCGTAAACTCCCATTTTTCGCCTTGAACTGACGAATTTCAGGGGCAATCTGAACAGTTACCGGCTTGTTTTATACTATGCTGAATAGTCACAAACCGGTTTTATATCACCGAACCGTTGCTCCGTGTTACAGGTTTTTTGCCAGCAAACCCATTTCTCCGCAATCGGCAGGCAGGGGGATCCGGACCTGATATCCGCCACCGGGGACCTCTTCCATCCGGTTGCCGTTGAGATCTTCCATGTGTTCCAGCGTCATGGTTTGATTGCCGGAAGGCAGGATCAGTTCCAGCCGGTCACCGATACGGAATTTGTTCTTGACCTGAATCTCCGCTAGGCCGTTCTGTTGATCGATGCCACAGACCTCGCCCACGAACAGTTGCTGTTTGCTGTGGGAGTAGTTGCTCAGATAGTTCTGATACGCCTTGCTGTGGTGGCGCTGGTAGAAGCCATCGGTGTAGCCGCGGTTGGCCAGGTTCTCCAGCTCTCCCAGCAGGATGGGGTTGAAGGGCCGGCCGGCCAGGGCGTCGTCGATGGCGCGGCGGTAGATCTGGGTGGTGCGGGCCACATAGTAGTGGGATTTGGTGCGCCCCTCGATCTTGAGTGAATCCACGCCTGCTTTCACCAGCCGTTCTATGTGCTCTACGGCGCGCAGATCCTTTGAGTTCATGATATAGGTGCCGTGTTCGTCCTCCATGATGGGCATCAGTTCGCCGGGGCGGCCCTGTTCCTCGATCAGGTAACCTCTGTCGGCCAGCGGATGACGCTCGCCGTTGCCGCAGCCGGCGAATGGCTCTGGATTCCGGATGGCCCGCATGGCGTCGAATTCGATGGGCTGCAGATCGCCACTGACATCTTCGCCGGCCCTGTGTACCTTGTAGTCCCAGCGACAGGAGTTGGTGCAACTGCCCTGGTTGGGATCGCGGTGGTTGAAGTAGCCGGACAGTAGACAGCGGCCGGAGTAGGCGATACAGAGTGCGCCGTGCACGAACACCTCCAGCTCGATGTCGGGGCAGCGCTGGCGGATCTCCTCGATTTCGTCCAGCGACAGCTCCCGGGAGAGAATGACGCGCTGAACCCCCTGCTGTTGCCAGAACTTCACCGCAGCCCAGTTGACCGTGTTGGCTTGCACCGAGAGATGGACCGGCATCTCCGGCCAGCGCTCCCGCACCTGCATAATCAGGCCCGGATCGGCCATAATAAGCGCGTCCGGCTGGAGCGCGATTACTGGTTCGATATCCTGCAAAAAGGTGGCCACCTTGGCGTTGTGCGGCATCAGATTGCAGGTGATGAAGAACCTTTTCCCGGCGGCATGAGTCTCTTTTATACCGGTGGCGAGATTGGCCAGATTGAAATCGTTGTTGCGCACCCGCAGGCTGTAGCGCGGCTGTCCGGCATAGACGGCGTCGGCGCCATAGGCCAGCGCATAGCGCAGGTTGTTCAGGGTGCCGGCGGGGGAGAGCAGTTCTGGTGTATTCATGACGGGAATGCAAAATAGGGTCAATACGCTGAAGATACGAGGGCAATCGACAACAAGGCAGCCATCGGCGGGTATTTAGGCGGTCAGCCACCCCGAACATCCATGGCAAGCCGGTTTAAGCTGCGAAAGGCCACCCTGTCTCGATTGCCTTGGTATATTGTAACTGCTCAGCGGGTCGTAAAATCTGAAAGTGCTGATCCGGCAACAACGGGTTTCCGGGGCTGGCTGAGTAGTTGCCGGGTATTTTAACAAGGTTTGAGGTCAACATGGCGTTACTAACGCGACAACCCGATACATCGGTTTCAGTTGCCGTGTGCGCGCCCGCAGCAAGCTTCGATAACGCAGCCTGCCGGCGCACACACGGCAATCCTTCTTTGAAAAAACAACCGGTTGGGGACGACAAGCATGGCACACCTCTGTGTTGCGGCGCTTGGCAGGGGGGTAAACCACTCCCTGCGGGCCGCGTTTCGATCCGGGACATCTGGGCCGCTTTGAAGACCGCTTTACTATCGATTGTCTTGGTAATAGCGGCGCGCAGAGTGATTTACGGCTGGTTTGTGCTGGCGGGTTGCTTGATACCCTCTCTGGTGGTTACAGCGGGGGAGCAGGCGCCAGAAAAGATGTTGGAGCAGGCCGCCGAGCAAATGCTTTCTGCGTTGCGCGAACAGGATGCGCAATTGCGAGGCAATCCGCGAAAGCTGCATGCGTTGGTAGAAGAGGTTCTGGTTCCTCGCGTCGATTTGGAGGCGCTATCCCGCGCGGTGCTGGGAAAGTACTGGCGCTCTGCTACCGCCGGGCAGCGCAGCCGTTTTGCCCAGGAGTTCAAGGGTATGTTGATTCGGTTTTACGCATCGGCCTTGCTGGAATATGCCGATTTCAGGTTTCGTTTTTTTGCCCCAAAAATGGATAAGGGCGCCCGCCGGATCACGGTACGCTCGGAGGTTATGCGTCGTGGTGGAGCGCCACACGCTGTCAATTACCGACTGATACGGCGCGATGATCAATGGAAGGTTTACGACATAACGATAGATGGCGTGAGTGCGGTTGCGACCTACCGCTCCAGCTTTTCGGAGGAGATCCGGCGTGATGGCCTGGAGCACCTGCTGAAAAAAATGGCGGACTGGAATCGCCGGGATATTTCTCCTCCGGGCAAGAACGCCCCCTAGCCAGTTTTCGCTTGGTTCGATCTTTTGTGGAGTCTCCGTTTCGGTACACTTTGATTACAGCGGCAGGTCTGACTACGCTATAGTTAGGGTGAGAGGCGATCCGATGGTCTGGAATCAGTATGGAGGCAAGGAGATGATACGGTTTTTCAGTCGTAGCTGTAAACGGTTGCTGATGGTTTCTTTGATTCTGACGGGTGGTATTTCACTCCAGGCAACGGGTGGCTCCCCGGAGACCGTCAGCGGCAAGCAGGTTTATGATCGTTTCTGTATCTATTGCCATGGGGAAAAGGGGGAGGGAGATGGCCCGGCCGGTTCCTTGTCCGGTGTCGAGACAGGTGATTTGTCCAACAGGGCCTATATGTCGCTGTTGTCTGATCAGGAGCTTTACGAGCGGATTGCATGGGGGGAGGAGAAGTTCCCCTATCTGCAGATGCCGGGGTGGCGTTCCAGCCTTTCCGATGAGGAGATTCGGGCCGTCGTAACCTATGTTCGTTCATTGGCGGTGGACAAAGGGCCTTTGACAACACCTTCTCCCGAGCAGCGTGACCGGAAATTCCGCACAGACCCCCTGGAGCGAGGGCGCATATACTACCTCCATTACTGTTCCGGTTGCCACGGCAAGTCTGGCGATGGAGATGGCGAGGCGGCAAAAAACATGACGACCAGACCGGTGGCGCTGAGTAATCCGGGTATTGCCTCCACGATTACCACTGAAAACGTTATCAACTACCTTACCACCCGTAAACAGGGTGGAAACGTCCGCAATATGCCGGTCTTCGAGGATGAGTTCAAGGACAAGGTCGATGAGATAGTCCTGTATATCAAGGCGCTGGCAAAGGCAAAGTAAGGGAGTGTGTAACTGCCCGGCCAGCCCCTGAACCCTGCCATTTCCGCCGTGAACTGACAAAATTCAGGGGTCATCTGAGCGGTTGCTTTCGAATCCTGCAGCTCGCTGAATTGGTACGATAGCATTTAATAGTTCGATAGTTGATGCTATTCTGCGTGTAACTATTCAGCATAGTATGAAACAAGCCGGTAACTGTTCAGATTGCCCCTGAAATCCGTCAGTTCAAGGCGAAAAATGGGAGTTTACGCGTGTAAATGACCATTTTTCAACGCAGAAATGGCGGATTTCAGGGGTGAGCTGAATAGTT
>WFVH01000079.1 GCA_015491735.1 Gammaproteobacteria bacterium | reverse complement strand
TTGTCGTCGATACCTGCCAGCACCTGGCAAGGGTGTTCCGGTTCGCCAAGATCACTCAACACCGCCAGTGCACCGCTGAAATCCTCCCCTTCGCTGTAGTAGCTCTGGGTCACCAGTACCGGGATCCCGGCGCCGGTGGCGGCCCGTACTCCGTTGCGCGTGTCTTCTATTGCCAGGCAGTCGCTGGTGTGTAACCCAAGCTGCTCCCGTACCCAGTGGTAGACGGAGGGATCGGGCTTTTTCACCGGCGCCTGTTCAGCAGCGCCGATAACCTCGAACCAGTCCAGCGCCTCCCGGCCCAAGGTGGCATCGAACAGGGCGATGATGTTGGCGGTGCTGGTGGTGGTGGCGATGGCCAGACGCAGGCCGGTTGCGCGGGCCTCGCGGATCAGGCGCTCTACCCCGGGGCGCAGTTCGATCTCGCCGGCAGCGATCATGTCGGCATAGCGGGCGGTTTTGGCTTTGTGCAGGCCGGCAATCCACTCATCGAGATCGCTGCGATCGGCCTGGGCTGGATCCGCTTCCAGCAGGTGGTGACGGATGCGCTCCTTGCCGCCGGATACGGCCAGCAGTTCGCGGTAGCGCTCGCGGCTCCAGCGCCACTCCAGACCGGCATCTGCAAATGCCTGGTTGAAGGCTTTGCGATGGATCTCTTCGGTTTCGGCAAGGGTGCCGTCCACGTCAAATATCAGTGCCTGCAGACTCATTGTTTGGACTCCACCGCCAGATAGTCGATGCTGATCCGTCCCCCGGCGACCGGACGGAACAGGTTGTCGGCAAAAGCTACATGGTCTGGATGTTCACGGTAGCTGTCGATCACATCCGGGTGACAGAAGCGTACCAGCCAGGTATAGCGATACCTGGCATCCTCCTGCACCGCCTCCCCGGTAAACACTGCGCGTACTCCGGGAATGGCGGAGAGCACCTCGCGGCCTTTGGCCATCATCTTCTCTGCTGCTGCTCTGTCCAGCCCTTCGACATTGTAGATAATCAGATGTTCCACCGGCAGCCAGGGCTGACACTGGGCCAGTACTTCGGCTGCCCGTCCCGCTGCTCCCCACAGGTGCATGCAGCGTTCCACCTCGGCAGCGATGGCGCCGCGGACATCTTTCACCAGGCCGGTGTAGCCGGAGGATGTTTCCGTCCTGCTGTTCTCCCTGATCTGTGTTGCGGCTGCGTCTGACAGTGCGGTGTAGTAGTTGATCTTGGCTACCCCTTTGGAAATCAGTCGCCGAAACTGATCATCGGATAGTCCGGTGCCACCGTGTATTACCAGCGGGATATTCAGGGTTTCATTGATCTGCTTCAGGCGCGGGAAATCCAGTTTTGGCTTGCCCTTCATGCGGCCATGCACCGTACCGATGGAGACGGCAAGAAAATCCACGCCGGTGCGCTCCACGTAGGCCCTGGCCTCTGCCGGTGTGGTGTAGCTGATTTCTCCCGGGTGGCGTTCGGCATCCTCACCTTCGACACCGGGAACGTATCCCAGCTCGCCCTCCACCGGCACCCCACATCCCTTCGCCATCTCCACGATCTTGCGGGTGGCTTCGATGTTGTCGGGCAGGGGGAGTTGTGAGGCGTCCACCATGACCCCGTTACACCCGAGGTTGATGGCGCGCCGGGCCGAGTCGAGTGTGGCGCCGTGATCCAGATGGATGGCTACCGGTATGGTGGCCCGTTTTGCCGCTGCCTCGACTGCAGGCATGATTGTCTCGAAATCAAAATATTCGAAGTGGGATTCGGCCAGGCTCAGGATTACCGGGGCGCGGGCCCGCTCTGCAGCCAGTACTATCCCTTCCAGAAAATCCAGGCTTACCAGATCGAAGGCCCCTATCGCATAGCCATGGTGGTAGGCATGCTGGAGCATATCCTTCATGTTGACGATGGGCATGGTTTTTTCCTTTCTGTCTCTATTTCGTCAAACTCATGAACAGCCGCGGAAGCTTTTCCGGCAGCCGTTCCACCCGGTCGATGACGGTGTAGTTGTTGCGACCAAAAATGTCGGCAACATAGTCGTCGGCGTGGGGATCGAGGCTGATACAGTAGGTGGTGACTCCTTTGCTGTCCAGCTCGTTTACTGCCATGTGGGTATCTTCCTGCAGATATTTTGGATCCTGGACATCTATATCGTAGGGCTCGCCGTCAGTGAGTACCAGCAACAGCCGTTTCTCCTCGCGCCGTTGTTCGAGATAGCGTCCGGCGTGGCGCAGGGCTGCGCCCATTCGCGTCGAATGTCCCGCTTCCATTGCCGCCAGACGTCCCTTGGGCTCATCTCCCCAGTGTTCGTTGAACCCCTTGAAGTGAGCATAACGGACTTCATGGCGGGTATTGGACGAAAACCCGGATATGGCAAACGGATCACCGAGCGCCTCCACTGCAGTGGCCAGTAACGAAACCGCCTCCTGGCTCAGTTGCAGAATGGTGGCGTCGGCACCCTGTGGTGTCTCGTTGATGGACTCCGATAGATCGAGAAGCAGCAGAACGGCGATGTCACGGCCATCCTTGACGTGGCTCTGATGGATACGGGTATCGGGGGTCGAGCCAATGCGATATTCGATGGCGGCGCGGATTGCTACATCCAGATCCAGTTCATCTCCCTCTTCCTGGTAACGCACGCGGCGCCGCTGCTGGGGCTTGAGCAGATCGACGATCTGTTTTAGCTGTTTGGCCAGGCGCTTGTGTTTTTCCAGCAGGCGGTCGATATGGCCGGCATCGCCCGGTGACTGAATCGCCTCATAGACGGTAACCCAGTCGGGACGGTAGTTCTGTACCGATTGATCCCACTCGGGGTAGTGCTGAGGTGGCAGCAGTTCGTCCTCGTCCGCCCCCTGGCCACGGTCGGCTGCACCGTGATCGGAGTGGAAGTCATCTTCATTCTCCACGTCCTCCAGAAAGATCCACAGGTAGCGGTTGTCGTCGCGATAGCTGACTTCGGTATCCTCAAACCAGATTTTGGGTCTACGGAAGTCGTGCTCGTCATTGTCTTTCAGCCAGTGGACTCCCAGGTCGGTGCTGAGCGAAGGATCGAAAGGGTCCTCCTCGATCCGGGCGCGGAATTTTGCTTCGTACTCCAGCAGGCTTTGGCCGCTGTAGTCGTGTTCCGGGTTCAGCAGGGCGTAGGAGAGCATCGCCAGTTTATGACGAATGCAGGACCAGCCTTCCGGGCAGCTACCCGGCTTGGGTTTCGGATGCATCGACAGCCACAGCCGCCGTAATCCGGGATACTGCTGCATCGCCAGATGTTCGACCCGGGCATCTTCGAATACCTCGATACAGAGATGCTGGAAGGTGCTGAAATTGTCGGCCAGGTAGGGCTGTGACCAGATTTTGTGCGCCATCATGTGGGCGATTGCCGCCCGGTAACGGTTGATGCCGGTAACCGGACCCAGATCCTCATACACGTCCGGCAGATGGATACCAAGCCGATCCAGGTGAGGGCGCGGCTTGCGCAGGGAGTCGAACGCTTCCGAGTAGGGGCAGAAGTCGGTTTCCAGATCCCACAGGGCGCGTTCGAACAGCCGTAGCTGGCGTTCATGATCCATGAACAGCGTGCCGTTGCGCTCCTTGATCAGCATCGCCTTGGCGTCGGCGCTCTGCAGGCTGAAATAGTCGGGCAGACGGTGGGGGTGATCGCGGTAGACGCGGATGCCGTAGTTGATCCAGTTCTCCACCCCGGCCATGCTGAGCTGGTTGAACAGGTAGGGTGCACGTTCGGCCAGTAGCTGGGTGCCTTCCTTTGCCTCTTTGGCCATCCGCTCTATCAACCGCAGCCAGCTACGCAGCAGGGCGGCGCTGCCAAGGCGGCGTGCCACGGCGGGCAGGGTGGAGAGAAACGGGTTGATCGCCTTGCCGGCGGCATACTCGGAGAGCAGTGCGCAGGTGGCGGCAACTTCGGGGATAATCGCCTCGTCACTGTGGCTCACCACCTCCGGGATCTCGTCAAGGAAGATCAGCACCAGTTCGGTACCGCGCCCCAGACCGCAGACGCGGTCGGCATTCTCCAGCCAGGCATCCAGCCCCTCCGGGGAAAGCAGCTCTCTGGCGCGGTTCAGTGCGTCTTCAAAGATATCATCGATTTTGCGGACGCTGCACTGGAGCCGATCCCGCCAGGCTTGAGTTTCCGGATTCATGGCACACCTCTGCAGGACTTGGCGATCAAGCGAGGATCATTTCGACCGCTGCATCCAGGGTAGCGCGGATATCGGGATCGTCGGTTATGGGACGTACCAGTGCCATTTTGCAGGCCTCGACCGGTCCGATACCATCGTCGATCAGTTGTGCAGCATAGACCAGCAACCGGGTGGAGATCCCCTCGTCGAGACCGTGGCCCTTGAGGTTGCGGGCGCGGTGGGCGATATCCACCAGGTGTTCAGCCATTGCTGCATCCACCTTTCCTTCGTGGGCGACGATACGCGCCTCTTCGGCCTTGGCCGGATAGTCGAAGTCCAGTGCGGTGAAGCGCTGTTTGGTGGACTGTTTCAGATCCTTCATCAAGCTCTGGTAGCCGGGGTTATAGGAGATTACCAACTGAAAGTCGGGATGGGCCTCCAGCAGTTCGCCTTTCTTGTCCAGTGGCAGTACCCGGCGGTGATCGGTGAGCGGATGGATCACCACCGTGGTGTCCTGGCGCGCCTCGACCACCTCGTCGAGATAGCAGATGGCACCGAGGCGGGCTGCTACCGTTAGTGGGCCGTCCTGCCAGCGGGTGCCATTCTCGTCGAGCAGGAAGCGTCCCACCAGGTCGGCAGCAGTCATATCTTCGTTACAGGCGACTGTGATCAGCGGTTTCCGCAGCTTCCATGCCATGTACTCAATGAAACGTGATTTTCCGCAGCCGGTGGGCCCCTTGACCATGACCGGGAGACGGCGGTTGTAGGCGGACTCATAGAGGGCCACCTCGTTACCGGTGGTTTGGTAGAAGGGTTCCTCTTTGATCAGGTATTGCTCTCCATCTGTCATCGCATCGTTCTCGTTTCAGGTTGGATCCCATCGGGCAGGGTGGCGGAGAGCGCCATCCTCTCCGATGAGATTTCCACCCTGCCTTGCGGCAGGGTGGAAATCTCCTGTTGGCAGGGCAGGCTTACTTGTGTACCCCCAGCTTCTCGCGCCAGCCGGGGAAGAGCTTATCGGCATCCTCCGGGAAGCTCTCGAAGGCGCCACGCAGCTCCCCGTGCTCCTTGGCGTAATCGATCAGATTCGTCCCCTCCTGCCACGCGCTTACCGCCTGACGCAGGGAGGTGGCTCCGGCAACAATGCCGTCCTTGTGGCCAAGGGCGCCGCCACCGGAGGTCTGGATAACGTTGCAGTGGCCCAGGTTGTCGAAGAAGCCGGGCAGACGCAGGGCGTTCATGCCACCGGAGATGATCGGCGTACAGGATTTCATCTTGCCCCAGTTCTGGTGGAAATAATCACCGTCCACATCGTCATCCACCAGCATCAGGGCGTTGACCTTGTCACTGGCATACCCCTCCATTTTGCCATAACCCATGGTGCCGACGTGGATGCCGGAAGCGCCCGACATACGCGCCCATTTCATGTGTACCAGCGCGGTGTAACCGCGGTCGGACTGCTCCGAGGTGACTGCGCCATGCCCCGCGCGGTGATAGTGCAGGAACTGTTTCGGGAAGTAGCGGCGCGCCAAGGTAACCATGCCACAGCCACCAACATAGCCGTCTACCAGGAAGGCGACATTCTCGGCGTGCTCGCCAAAGGTCTCCAGGATGTATTCGCCGCGGGCGATCATCTCAAACGGGTCGTCAGCGGTGATGTTGGCAGAGAACAGTTTCGGCTGGCCGGTTTCATCCATGGCGCGCTTCATTGCGTCAGCGACCAGCGGAGTGATTTCGCGCATCGGTGCATAGACCTGGTTGCCCTGGGGCTCATCGTTCTTGATGAAATCGCCACCGAGCCAGAACTGGTAGCAGGCATCGGCAAACGGTTGGGAACGCAGACCCAGCTTCGGTTTAATAATGGTGCCCACCACCATGCCGCCGTTGTCGAGATCACGGCCCAGAATACGCCACATATCAACGATATTCATCGAGGGGCCATCGAACAGCCGCAGGAAGCGAGGTGGTACATAGAAGTCAAGCAGCTTGGCGTATTCCACATCGCCCATACCCTGGTTGTTACCGATCATCAGGGTCATCATGGAGACCACCATGGCGCGGCCGTCGGTGATGTTGCGATCGAACAGCTCGACCGGGTAGGCGATCTTCATCAGCTCCTTGTCTTCATCGACGAAGTAGCAGATGGCGTCCAGGTTCCGGGTAAAGTCGTCGGTGGTTACTACCTGTACGTTGGTCCCGGTGGAAGACTCTGCACAGAAATGGGCGGCAGTACCGATGTAGTCAAAGAAACCGGGCTTCGGCTTCATCTTATATGCGCCCAGAACCCAATTACCGCTGGCGATAAGGTCTTCCTCCTTGAGATCCAGATTGGTATAACGACTCGTTTGGTCAAGCATGATATTTCTCCTTACTTTGGGTTGAATTTTGCCTGGCGGTAGTGACCGCGCATGAATATCCTCGAGAAAAATTGATATAGACGTAGATCAATGCTGTCTATTTTGCTTATAGTGTTTTACCTATGTATTATTCAGACATAGAGGGTCTTATCCGTCTGGGTAAACGCATTAAATTGCCAAGCCCGACAACACCTTATCCAGGTGTTTTCATCCCGGCCTGCACTAAGGCGTTTATTTTTCATACCCACCTTGGCCGTTTCTTTCTGATGCAAAAGGTTCAATGCAATATGCCTTGGTACGGCAAGGTTTTCTTGCGCATGCCCAGCGCATGTTCTGGAGTCATCTTCGCGAAAGGCAACATCTAAAACACAGTAAGTGAATTTTCAACGCCCCGGTGGCTTCGCACCGCACCAGCAAATAGCCCGGCATTATTCTCTTTCAAGTTGGCAATGTAATAACGGTATTCAACAGTTTGTTCGCCTTTAATACACCGTCGCGCTTTAACCATACCAATAATGTTGGAATTTTTCCACACCGTTTTACTATTGAATTGATCTAATTGATCCGGGAACTGAGTTAAGGCCGTAAAATGTCCTAACGAGGTGAACCATGACAACAGAGAAACAACCGGGAAGGAAACATACAGAGGATTTCAAGCGGGAATCGGTGGTGCTGGTGACCGAGCGAGGCTACAAGGTGTCTGAAGCGGCGCGGAGTCTGGATATGGGGGACAACCTGCTGCACCGTTGGAAGCGGGAATTCAAGGAGGAAGCGTCTGGCAGCCCGGCTTACCAGCGGGGAGCGTGAGCTGCTCACTACCATCGATGATATTGTCGTTGGCGTCGTACCGGTCACTGTCAGATCAAATCTGGACTACTACACATAAAGCCAAGCTCCCCTAACTCTGTAGTAGTTCAGACCAGCCTCTATTCGATCCTACAGATTTTGAGCCTGACTGTTTTCGAAAAAACCCCGATAGATCAACTGCTCACAAAACATCGACAGAACATGGAAATGGCTGGTTCCAGTAACCAATTGAGTTTGTTTGACTAATATTCCGGACACTTGGGAGTGTTCTCATTAAAAAACTGTGTAACTATTCAGCATAGTCTGAAACAAGCCGGTAACTGTTCAGATTGCCCCTGAAATGCGTCAGTTCAAGGCGAAAAATGGGAGTTTACGCGTGTAAATGACCATTTTTCAACGCAGAAATGGCGGATTTCAGGGGTGAGCTGAATAGTTACAAAACTGTTTTACCGCAAGAAGCATCAAAAAGCGTAAATTGTTAATTCTTGATAATGGTGCCCGGGGCCGGAATCGAACCGGCACGGTGTTGCCACCGAGGGATTTTAAGTCCCTTGCGTCTACCAATTTCGCCACCCGGGCCTGCTCCATTTGTGCCAATTATCCCTAACCCGAACGCAAGTCACCGGGCGTTCGGGCCGGTAATTGTAACGGCTATACGATATTCAAGTCACGTACCTTATTGAGCTTTTTCGGAACTTCGTATAGATTCAAAGCAATTGACCCGGCAATAACGCATGCTGCCGGGTGAATGCCTTGAAGAAGTACCGCTTATCTCAACCAACCGCGGACTCGAGTAAATCACACAGTGAACAAAAAGACGAAAACCGGCCGTAACGCCGTCTGCCCGTGCGGCAGCGGCAGAAAATTCAAATATTGCTGCGGTCAAACGCCCTCCTCTCCCCCACTGAAAGAGAAAACCAGCGGCACCGGCAGCGCAGTCCGCCCATGCGGACCTTGTTCTCTTTGCTGCGAGGGTTGGGTCAAAACCCGGGTGAAAGGCCACCACATCGAACTTGGCAAACCTTGCCCTTACAGTTCGGGACACAACTGCACCATCCACGATACACGGCCAACAGATCCGTGCCGGATCTTCTTTTGCGGCTGGGCGGAGCAGAACAGTCGGCTGCCGGAGTGGATGCGGCCAGACCGTTGCAAAATCATCGTCCTCACCGGCCGCTCGGCCTGGCGCGGCATGGCCGTGGATATTCTGGTTTCGGCCGGACGTGATCCTGAACCAAAACTTCTGGAATGGTTCAAGGCACACTCCGTCAGCCAACGGCGGCCACTCATTTTCCAACAGGGTGAGGCCTGGTTTGGTTTTGGGCCACCCGCCTTTCAGCAGGAGATCGCCATCAAGGCAAAACGCGGTGAACCGCTGTGGAGCTGATTGCGATACTGCATGGTAACGGAGCCTTGCTCGATAGAGACTCCCTATCGACCCGTTAGAAAAATACTATTTTACTTTTCCCTCCCTCTAGGCGATATTATTTATAACTGGTCTAAGTCTAAGTCAACAGACCGACCAATGTAACCACACAAGTATCGCCAATATCAGGAGAGAAAAAATGAAAACATACAACATCAAAGCAATCATCGCAGGAATCACCTTGGCGGCGGCCAGCATCCCGGTCAACGCGGCCGGTTATGAACCAATGGCTGCCGATCGTTACACTGTGTCCTCCGTTGCCGTTTCATCGGGAGCAGCAACCCAACCGGCGCGGGTAATGGAAGATCCCCGCAACGGCTTCCACCCCTTCACGGCTAACCGCTACACCGTTGCACCGTTCGCAATGGCTAACTATCGGGCAGAAACACCGCAGCAGAAGCCGGCAGGGTACAACAGGGCGGGAAATGGCTTTAATCCCTTTGCCGCGAATCGCTACAGCAGATAGACAACCCCGCCCATCCAGACACAGATCACCCCATGCTCTGGGTCACAAAACAAGCCCGGCAACGGGAGAACCCCCGGATCAGGGACAGACTCCGGGGGAAAACTCAACCCGAGGCGCTGCTATCCGCTATTTCTCCCAGGAAAAGTCGTAACGCATCCCCACCGCGAATACGCTGCTGTCATCGCCTGGATTGGCGACCGCCGTGTTGTTGTTTGACGATGTATGGGGGGCCGAAATGTAGCCGTAACGGGCATTGTCACTGTTGTCCACCGCGGAATAGAACGCATACAGCTCCACATTGGAAGCAAGCTGTTGCGATACCCCAACAGCTAGATAGCTGGCGCCGGTATCTGCTGCCGCATCATTATCATCTGCCAGGGCATAAGCAAGCTTGAGGGTGGTATTGGCAATACGGTGAGAAATACCCAAATAATAGGCGTTTCGTGTTTCGGCGTCCTCTCCCGAAATAGCCTCCGCCATTCCGGTCAACCGGGTGGACGGCGTCACCGTGTAGCTGGCCGCAACTTTGGTCGCTGCAATATCTTTGGTATCGCCAGCCCGGCCATCCAGATCATGAGAGAGTGAGAGATAGAGTCCGCCCTGGCTGTAGTTTAACTGCGCACCCCAATCGTTGCTGCCGTCATCATCCTCGTCGGCGCCATACTGAAGATGCCAGCTAAACCCGTTGATATTTGGGCCAAAATAGATGAGGCTGTTACCGATCCCACCATCGAAATAGACGCTCTCTGCAGGCCCCGCACCCGTACTGCCCATGATTGCGCTGTAGTCAGCAATGGTGTTGCCAAACAGATCCAGGTGGTTGGTGGATGTCTTCCAGGGCCTGCCCTGAAAACCCAGGGCCACGATACCCCATTCGTCACCGGACAACCCTACCCAGCCATCCCGGCCTCCACCCAGCAAACCCTCATCACCCGCCCCATTGCCAGCATCGAGCCCAACGAACATATCGAACAGATAGACGGCGCTCAGACCGGCATCCAGGGCGTGGGAGCCCTTGACGCCTATGGCCGAGTGGTTGTTACTCACCTCCGTCGTGTCGGTGGTGCCGTTATCCAGCGCCTCAATAGCCACCGCCGCCGAGCCGTAGATAGTCATGCTGTTCGCCTGGGCAGCCAGCGGAAATGCCAGAGCATTACAAACCGCCAACGAAAGCATGGTTTTCTTATTGTTCACAATCAAACTCCTCCTCGCCAGTTTTAAAGTTATTTATTAAGATAAAATTGTCCTTTCCGGGAATGGGAAAACCCCCTTGCCGATGCGCTTCGGCCAACTTGACTCCGGTTATGGACACTTGAGGGAATTAATGCTTAGTTCTATTTCTATATTTTTATCTTAAAATTGTTACAGAAATATCACAAGTTGACAACAGAAAATTGCGGTTCGTCATCATCCGCCCCCTACCGTATTAACCCCGCCACCATTAACCGGGTAACCGTTGCAAAAATAAATGATAACGATTATCATCAACAACATGCGCAAACGTAAAATGGGGAGGGGAATCTCTTCAACATGAAAAACAGTCTGACACCGTTCGTTATCGCTATGCTCTTTCTTGCCTGGGGGCCAGCCCTGGCCAGCGGCGAGGTCAACCTCTACTCGGCGCGTAAAGAGAACCTGATCAAACCGCTGTTGAATCAGTTCACCAGCGAAACCGGTATCAGGGTAAACCTGGTTACCGGCAAGGCCAGTGCTCTGCTGAAGCGGCTGCAGGCCGAGGGACGCAACACCCCTGCCGATCTGTTTCTGACCGTTGACGCGGGACGCCTTCATGTCGCCAAACAGGCGGGGCTGCTGCAACCGGTGGAGAGCAAGGTATTGAGCCGCGCCATACCCGGCCATCTGCGCGACGGTGACAACCAATGGTTTGGACTCTCCAAACGCGCCCGCGTTATCGTCTACAGCAAACAGCGGGTGAAACCGGAGATGCTATCCAGCTACGAGGATCTGGCCAACCCAAAGTGGAAAGGCAAGATCTGTATCCGCTCATCCGGCAACATCTATAACCAGTCGCTGCTCGCCTCACTGATTGCACACCACGGTGAAGCTGCCGCGGAAAAATGGGCTGCCGGGGTAGTGGCCAATATGGCCCGCCCCCCGCGCGGCAACGACCGCGCCCAGATCAAGGCGGTCGCAATCGGGGAGTGTGATATCGCCGTGGTAAACAGCTATTATCTGGGCAACATGCTGGCCTCCAGCAGGCAGGATGAGCGTGATGCGGCAGCCAAAGTTGCGCTGTTTTTCCCCAACCAGGATGATCGGGGCACGCATATCAATATCAGCGGCGCCGGCATCACAAAAAATGCCGCAAACCGTGGCAACGCCCTCAGACTGCTGGAGTTCATGGTCAGCGATGAGGCGCAAAAATGGTACGCCAGCAGCAACTATGAATACCCCGTAAAGAACGGAATCGAGGTCAGCCCGGTGGTTAAGTCATGGGGCTACCCTTTCAAGGAGGACAGCCTCGATATGGGCGAGTTGGGAATCCATAACGTCACAGCGGTAAAGATTTTTGATCGCGTCGGCTGGCGTTGACAGATTCACCGGTGGCCGGGCTGTTGTTGACCCGGCAACCGGATATACCGGCTTCAGGACAACAAACTTGGCGCGGCTCGCAGGGAGTGCCGCAACGGCGCTCCAATGCCTTGCTGCATGTGCGCACACGACGGCTGAAGCCGGCCTGTTCGGTTGCCGGACTACTACAGATTCCCTGACGCCCATCCGTCGTGCACCTGCCCACGGCAAGACCAGGAGGCGCCGCAGCAGCACTCCTGCAACAACCGGTTCCTCCCCGTTATCCGCACTGCAGGTAAACAGATAACGATGAGTCATCTCACCTTCCGGAATTCACCCGCCACTGGCGGTTCCCCAGCTTTTCACTTGCGTTGGCCATCACCATGGACAACGGCGGCAACCCTGACCGCGCTGCTGGTGATGACGCCGATTCTCACCGTGCTCGGCTATCTGTTCCACCCCGGCAGCGGCACCTGGCAGCATCTGGCAGACACCGTGCTTGGCGACTATATCCGCAACTCGCTGCTGTTGATGGCCGGTGTTGCCGTTGGCGCGGGCAGCATTGGCATTACCACCGCCTGGCTGACCAGCATGTACCGCTTTCCAGGCTGCCGGCTGTTCATCTGGGCGCTGCTGCTGCCGCTGGCATTTCCGGCCTATATTCTTGCCTACACCTACACCGGCATGTTGGAACCGGCCGGGCCGCTGCAGGGCTGGATTCGCAGCGCCTTTGGTCTGGGTTATGGTGATTACTGGTTTCCGGAGATCCGCTCCATCGGCGGAGCGATAGTGGTGCTGTCACTGGTGCTCTACCCTTACGTCTATCTGCTGGCGCGGGCGGCTTTTCTGGAGCAGTCGGTATGCGCACTGGAGGCCAGCCGTCTACTTGGCTGCGGCCCCTGGCGCAGCTTCTTTTCCGTGGCGCTGCCGCTGGCGCGGCCGGCCATCGTGGTCGGGCTGTCGCTGGCGCTGATGGAAACCCTGGCCGATTTCGGCACGGTTGACTACTTTGGAGTCAGCACCTTCACCACCGGGATTTTCCGCACCTGGTACGGTCTCTATGATGAGGTGGCCGCTGCGCAACTGGCGGCACTGCTGATGCTGTTCGTATTCAGCCTGATTCTGCTCGAGCGCTGGTCACGCCGCCAAGCGCGCTTTCACCACGCCACCAACCGCTATCGACCCCTGCCGGAACAGCGGCTGGGCAGGCTCGGCGCCTGGTCCGCCACCACCGTCTGCCTGCTGCCGCTGCTGTTTGGGTTTCTGCTGCCGGTGGCCCAGCTGGGCCTGTGGGCAATCCAGACCTGGGAGCAGATGGTTGATGCCAGCTTTTACACCCTGGCCGTGAACAGTTTCACTCTGGCAGGGATTGCCGCCGTAACGGCGCTGTTTGCCGCCCTGCTGCTCGGCTACGGCAAACGGCTGCACCCCACCCGCTGGCTGCGCGGACTGGTGCGAATAGCCGGGATGGGATACGCCATCCCCGGCATGGTGATTGCCATCGGCGTGCTCATCCCCTTCGGGTGGCTGGACAATACACTCGATAGCTGGATGCGTGACCGGTTTGGAGTCAGCACCGGCCTGCTGCTCAGCGGTACGCTGTTCATTCTGCTGTTCGCCTATCTGGTGCGCTTTCTCACCGTATCGCTGCAAACCGTGGAAGCCGGGCTGAGCCGGGTCAAGCCATCCATGGACGAGGCCGCCTGGTCGATGGGGCAGAGCAGATTGGGCACGGTACGCCGGGTTCACCTCCCCCTGATCCGCGGCAGCTTGCTGACGGCACTGCTGATTGTATTCGTGGATGTCCTCAAGGAGCTGCCCGCCACCCTGGTACTGCGCCCCTTCAACTTCAACACCCTGGCGGTGCGCACCTATGAGCTGGCTTCGGATGAGCGCCTGGCGGACGCCTCCACCGCTGCGCTGACCATCGTACTGGTCGGCATCATTCCGGTTATACTGCTCAGCGTTACCATTGCTCACTCAAGGCCCGGCCATGCGAAACCAGCTTGAAATCACCGGCCTTTCCGTCCGGCTGGGAGGGAAAACTGTCGTCAAGGAAATAGATCTGGCACTGCAATCCGGTGAACTCGCCTGTCTGGTGGGTCCCAGCGGATGTGGAAAAACCACCCTGCTGCGCACCATCGCCGGATTCGAGCAACCCGACAGCGGTGCAATCCGTCTGCATGGGGCGGCTATCGCCACCACCCAAGACAGCACGCCGCCTGAAAAGCGCGGTATCGGCATGGTGTTTCAGGATCTGGCGCTGTTCCCCCACCTGACCGTCGCTGGAAACATCGCTTTTGGCATGCGCGGCCAGCCCCGTCCGGCAATCAACCAGCGTATTGGCGAACTGCTCGAACTGGTCGATATGAGTTCCCTGCGCCGCTGCTACCCACATCAGCTCTCCGGAGGCCAGCAGCAACGCATCGCCCTGATCCGCGCCATGGCCCCACGGCCCGCCCTCCTGCTATTGGATGAACCGTTCAGCAGTCAGGACATGGAGCGGCGCGAACAGCTGGTACAGGAGGTACGCAACATTCTCAACAAGGACAAAATCACCGCCATGCTGGTTACCCACGACCAGCATGAGGCATTCGCCTTTGCCGACAACATCGGCGTAATGAACAAGGGACGGCTGTTACAGTGGGACAGCGCCTTTGATCTTTACCACCGCCCTCAGAGCCGCTTTGTAGCTGACTTTATCGGGCAGGGGGTACTGGTGGATGCCCGCGTGGTGAATGAGCAGACCCTGCAAACGGAGCTGGGAGAGATCAGTGGCGAGCTATCCCGGCGGTTACCACCGGGAAGTGAAGTCGAGCTGCTAATCCGGCCGGACGACATTATTCATGATGATCAAAGCCCGGTACGCGCCCGCGTGGTCAACCGGCTGTTCCGTGGAGCCAGCCACCTCTATACACTTCAACTGAACAATGAAACCCGGGTACTGTGCCTCGCCCCGAGCCATCACAACCACCAGATCGGAGAACGAATTGGTATCCGCCTGAACCTCGATCATCTGGTAATATTTCCGCAGGAAGAGGAGGAGCTGTCTCAGACAACCAAAAACGGGCAGACAATCCGGGTAGATGAAAGGGTGAACGGATACAACAGACGACTCATCGGCAAGTCCTGAAAAAACACCCCTAACCTGCCAGCTTGTAAACCATTTCACAACGACTCGGCGAGTTGTGGAATTTGAATGTAACTGCCCCTGAAATTGGTCACGCCAGGGCGAAAATGGGCGTTTGCAACGGGGGCGGGCTGAGTAGTTATTACAGCATTTCCAGTAACTATTCAGCATAGTATAAAACAAGCCGGTAACTGTTCAGATTGCCCCTGAAATGCGTCAGTTCAAGGCGAAAAATGGGAGTTTACGCGTGTAAATGACCCTTTTTCAACGCAGAAATGGCGGATTTCAGGGGTGAGCTGAATAGTTACCATTTCTAAACCATACTCACCACCACACAGGGTATTCCAATGAAAATATGCAATGATCGGGTCGTTACCATTGAGTACACCGTAAAAGACAAGCAGGGGAACATTATCGACTCATCCGATGACAACGAATCACTCTCCTTCATTCAGGGCAGGGGAAAGATCCTTGGTGGCCTGGAGGCCGCGCTCATGGGGCGCTACTCGGGCGAGCGGCTCTCCATCTCGCTCGAACCGGAACAGGCGTATGGAACAAGAGACGAAAAGCTGGTCAAACAGATCCCCAGGGATCGTTTCAATTTCGAGGGAGAGATCAAACCCGGCATGCAGTTCAAAACCAGGAAAAAAGAGCGAATGCTGGGTGTGACGGTAACCAAGGTAACGGAGGAGCAGGTAACTGTCGACGCCAACCACCCCCTTGCCGGACTCAGTATCGATGTCGACCTGGTTATCCTCAGCGTCAGGGAGGCCATTGACGCGGAGCTGCACAGTGGCGAAGTCCAGGAGATGGATGAAATCTACAGAAAAGAGATGCACTGACCACTTGACCATGCTCAAAATCAACCATCGGCTCACCATCCCCGATAGCGAAATCGAAATCAGTGCGATCCGCGCCCGGGGCGCGGGTGGGCAGAATGTCAACAAGGTATCCAGCGCCGTTCATCTACGCTTCAATGTCGCCGCCTCATCCCTGCCGGAGCACTACAAGAGGCGCCTGTTGGCTTTGCCGGATCGGCGCTTGAGCAAAAGAGGGGTCATCGTCATCAAGGCGCAACAGCACCGCAGCCGGGACAAAAACCGCGAAGAAGCACTACTGCGGCTCCAGCAACTGATTAGCAGCGCGTTGACTTACCGCAAACAGCGAGTCGCCACCAAACCAAGCCGCCGCTCGCAACAAAAACGCATCGAGAGCAAAATCAGGCATGGCCGCACAAAGCTGCTACGGCGAAAGATTTCTGGCAGATGGGAGTAACTCCGCTACCAGTTCTCCCCCAGAAGTTCGAAATAGGCCTGCGGATGTATACAAGCAGGACAAGATAGCGGCGCCTCTTTCCCCTCGTGCAGATAACCGCAGTTCCTGCAGCGCCATACCACGCTGCCATTACGCCTGAATACCCTGCCGGCTTCCAGATTGTCTGCCAGTTCCCTGTAACGCTTGCCATGTTGCTTTTCGGCAACAGAGATGGCGTCGAAAGCCGCGGCGATGGTGTCGAAACCTTCTGCCCGGGCAATTTCAGCGAAGCCGGGATACATCTCACTCCACTCATGCTCTTCTCCGGCTGCCGCAGCCCGCAGATTCTCCAACGTCGTGCCGATGACTCCAGCAGGAAATGCCTGGATGATTTCTACATCTCCCCCTTCGAGAAACTTGAAAAAACGCTTCGCGTGCTCTTTCTCCTGATTGGCTGTCTCTTCAAAGATATGGGCAATCTGAACCAGCCCCTCCTTTTTCGCTACGCCCGCAAAGTAAGCGTATCGGTTTCGCGCCTGAGACTCACCTGCAAATGAAATCAGCAGATTTTTTTCCGTCCGGGTACCCTTGATTTGCTTCGCCATCGCTTCTCTCCTGCATTATTATTAACCCGGCGGTAACTATTCAGCTCACCCCTGAAATCCGCCATTTCTGCGTTGAAAAAGGGTCATTTACACCCGTAAACTCCCATTTTTCGCCTTGAACTGACGGATTTCAGGGGTGAGCTGAACAGTTACCGGCTTGTTTTATACTACGCTGAATAGTTACAACCCGGCCACATAATATGTCGTATTCAGCCGTGCTGTTTGCGCTGCCTTGCAGCGAACCGGCACACAACGGGCGAGTGCCGGGTCAATTACGGTATTGCCGCAGATACCACCATTCGTAGGCCCGCTTTACCCAGTGCAGCAGGCGCATGGGAGGAAGCATAAAGTTCCTGCTTTCGGTACGGGTCACCAACATGCCGGCACGCTGACTATCCACGATACAAACCAGTTCAGCCCGGAACGTTGCCTCGGCAGGCTCACCCCGAAGCTCTGCAACCAGATTGGTGGCAGCCGCCCTGGCCTGCAGATCCGCCATATGGGCCTGCTTTGGCATCCACTCCGGGCCGGGGAAACTACCGGAGTCGCCCGCCACATAGACTTTTTCCATCCCGGACACCCTGCAGTGCCGATCAGCCTGGATCAAACCACCCGGAGAGCGCGGCAGTTCGCTATTGTCGAACCAAAGATTCCCCGTCATACCCGGCATGAAAAGAGTAAGGTCGGTATCGAACTCTCCTCCCTCGGTTATGACCTTGCTCTGCGTAAACGCTTTAATCTTGTAGCCAAGATGCGTATCGATGTTTCGTTTTTTCATCTCCCGCAGCAGGCCCTCGACGGCTTTGGGTCCAAGCCGTTGCCCTGGTTTCTCACCGGGAGTAAAGAAAACCAACCGGAAATTTTCACGCCGCCCCTCCCGGCGCAACTGCTGATCAATCCCGAACAGAAATTCGAACATGGGACCACCGCGCATTGCTGCTGGCTCTTTGGGGTTGCCTCCAAAACCTATGGCAATGGTGCCACTTCGCAATTCGCGCAACCGGTCGCGGATACGCTCCGCAGCCGCAATACCCTCACAGGGGGTGATAGCATGTTCGATTCCTGGCAGTTTCTTGAGGAAACGGCCGCCGGAGCAGATCAGCAAGCCGTCATTGATCACCTCTCCCCTTTCGGTCAGCAGCGTCCGCCCACCGTCCTTCAGGCCTGTTGCTGCGGCGGCGAAATGCCGCACCTGCATGCGCTGGAAAAAGCGCTGCAGGGGAATGCGCAAGTCCTCCCCTTGCCGCAACCCCGGCGGAATCCAGATGATGCCCGGAAGATACTCAAATACGGCTTGTGGGCTGACCAGCGTGATCTCGGCTTCTGCCTCTCTTTTTCGCAGCTCCCGAACAGCGGTTAATGCGGCGAACCCGCTACCGACAATGGTAACCTTTTTCATTTGTCTGGCAAAGCTCCTGCTTCCTGATGTGGCGCTGACGGCTTCAAAATCCGGCAACACCGATATTATGTCGGATCAGCATCGGTGCAACAACAGCGATGCGGCAGACCCGTGTGCCAAAAGCGCAACGGAAAACCCGCCCCATGCCAAACCGTTATAAACTACGCGAGAATCAGGGAACAACCGATTGATCGACGGTCAAGACACCCCGTTTTCATGGTCGGTGAGAGGAAGGGAAATTGGTCGGGGCGAGAGGATTTGAACCTCCGACCACCTGCACCCCATGCAGGTGCGCTACCAGGCTGCGCTACGCCCCGTTCGAGTTGAAACTTCGGTCGGCACCGGTGGATTCACCGGTATCAACCAGCCATGATACCCTATCCGGCACTCAAAAAATACCGGGGGAAAACCGGAAGCCCCGGAACTACACCCTCAAAATTGCCAAAAGTTCCTCCAGCTCGCTTCTCAGCTGGCGGATAAGATGCCGTTTGTAACCATCACCCTCGCCATCCTGCTGCCCGGACATCCGCTGCCGCGCGCCACCGATGGTAAAACCCTCTTCGTACAACAAGGTTCGGATCTGGCGAATCATCAGCACATCCTGATGTTGATAGTATCGCCGGTTCCCCCGTCTTTTTACCGGCTTGAGCTGGGGAAACTCCTGCTCCCAATAGCGCAGAACATGAGGCTTGACGGCACACAGCTCGGCTACCTCCCCAATAGTGAAATAACGTTTGCCTGGAATTGGCGGAAGCTCATTGTTGTTACTCGGTTCCAGCATAGGTTTCCACCTTTAATTTCAATTTCTGCCCGGGACGGAAAACAACCACCCGCCGGGCGGAAATCGGGATCTCCTCCCCCGTTTTCGGGTTGCGCCCCGGCCGCTGTTTCTTTTCGCGCAGATCGAAGTTACCGAAACCGGATAATTTTACCTGATACCCCTGTTCCAGCGCTGAGCGGATCTCTTCGAAAAACATTTCGACCATCTCTTTGGCTTCACGTTTGTTCAGGCCAAGTTCTTCGAACAGATGTTCGGCAATTGCAGCTTTTGTTAATGCCATGACTATTCTCTCAGTACGCCCCCAAACTTTCGTTCAATTTCACCAACCATGTCATGCAGCAAGGCATCAATCTCTCTATCCTCAAGAGTGCGTGAATAATGTTGCAAGGTCAAGCCAAATGCAAGACTTTTTCGACCAGAATCAATACCTTTGCCTTGATATACATCAAATAAGCAAATATCTTGCAGTAATTCGCCAGCACGTTGCCGTATGCACCGCAATACAGCCTCCGCCTCGATCTTTTCATCAACGATAATTGCCAGATCACGGCGAATCGCCGGATACCGGGAAATCTCTTTGAATGCCGGCAAGTTCCTCTCCTGAATTTCCGCCAGCCGCAGTTCAAACAGCAGAACCGGACGGGGGAGATCCAGCTTTTTCTCTACCGAAGGATGTAACAGGCCCAGCCAGCCAACGGGCTTGTCATGCAGGTAGATACATGCGCTCTGTCCGGGGTGGAGTGCCGGATGCGTCTTTGCCTGGAATTGAAGTGGAAGCCGGTTTGTCAATGCTTCAATATCGCCCTTGAGATCGAAAAAATCCACCTCCCGCGCTGTACTCCCCCACTGTTCAGGCTCAACCGGGCCACATAGGGCACCCGCCAGCATCTTCTCCTGCTGCACACCATCGTCGCCGGGGATGAAACGCAATCCGGTTTCAAACAGGCGGAGCCGACCCTGCTGGCGATTGAGATTATAGGCTATCGTCTGCAGCAAACCGGTCCACAAACTGGTTCGCATTACTGCCATATCCGATGATATCGGATTGGCCAGCGCGACCGGCTTGCAGTCCGGTGTCAGCAACCTCTGGATCTCCGGATCAACAAAACTATAGGTGATTACCTCCTGGTAACCACGCGTAGTCAGAATGTGCCGCACGGTTTCCATGGGTAGCCGTGTTTCCGGGCGGGTCCGCATTGTCAGCGCCGCGACCGGTCTGACGCTGGGCAGCTTGTCGTAGCCGTGGATACGGGCCAGCTCTTCGATGAGATCTGCTTCAATGGCGATATCAAAACGATAGCCGGGCGGCGTCACCTGCCACCCCTCTGCCCGTTGCCTGACATCCATGCCCAGCCGGGACAAAACCTGCTCCGTCTCGCTACCGGCAATTGAGGTACCCAGCACTCTTGATATCTGTTTGTCCCGCAAAAAAATGGTTGGACTGCGTGGCAGCTGCTCCGCAACAGCAATATCTGTCACCGGGCCAGCCTCCCCGCCCACAATACCAAGCAGCAGCTCCGTAGCACGTTCCAGCGCCCTGACCTGCAGATCGGGAGCAACCCCCCGCTCAAACCGATGAGATGAATCGGTATGCAGCCCGTAGCTGCGCGCCTGACCGGCCAACACGGCGGGACTGAAAAAAGCGCTTTCCAGGAAAATATCCCGGCTGGTATCGCTCACCGCGGAAGCTGCGCCACCCATGATGCCCGCCAGTGCCACCGGACCATTCTGATCAGCGATCACCAACGAATTCTCCCGCAAGGTGACCTGCTGCTCATTGAGCAGCATCAGCATCTCCTGGGGGCGTGCCATACGCACCTGAATGCCGCCTGTCAGTTTGGCGAGGTCGAAGGCATGCATCGGTTGACCCAGCTCAAGCATGACGTAGTTGGTCACATCCACCACGGCACTCAATGATCGAAGACCGCTGCGACGCAGCCGCTCACGCATCCACAGGGGGGTCTCCACCGTCGGATCAATGTTCCGAATCACCCGTCCCGCATAGCGCGGACAGGCCTCTGCCGATTCGATAACCACGGGAAAAACATGTTCATTTTCAACCGCTGCCGGAGCAACGGCTGGAACCTGCAATGGCAGGCGATTTAAAACCCCGACCTCCCTGGCAACTCCCTCCAGGCTCAGACAATCGCCCCGGTTTGGCGTCAATCCCAGTTCAATTGTGACATCATCAAGCTGCAGGTAGTCACGCAGATCATCTCCCGGTTCTGCATCTGAAGGCAGCTCAAACAGTCCTGCCGCCTCCTCCGCCAATCCCAGCTCCTTCGCCGAGCAGAGCATGCCGAATGAAGCTACACCACGCAGTTTGGCCTTTTTTATCTTGAAATCGCCCGGCAGAACGGCGCCCACGAGCGCAGCGGGAACCTTGATTCCAGCACGGGCATTACTGGCTCCACAGACGATCTGCAGCGGCTCCCCCTGTCCGGCATCCACCCGGCAGACCTGCAGTTTGTCCGCATCCGGATGCGGCTCGGCACTGATGATTTCGGCAACCACCACACCACTGAACGCAGGAGCAACCGGCTCGACAGCATCTACCTCCAGCCCGGCCATGGTCAGCTGTTCGCATAACTGTTCGGTGCTGATATCGGGATCAACCCACTCTCGCAACCACTGTTCGCTGAACTTCATCCCGTATATAGCACCTAGTTGAATTGCCGCAGAAAACGGAGATCGTTTTCAAAGAACAGACGCAGATCATTCACCCCGTAACGCAACATGGCAAGGCGCTCTACGCCCATGCCAAATGCGAAACCAGTATATCGTTCGGTATCGACGCCTGCTGATTCAAACACATTGGGATGAATCATCCCGCAACCGAGCACCTCCAGCCAACCGGTATGGCTGCATACACGGCAACCACTGCCACCACATATTACACACTGGATATCCGCTTCGGCGGAAGGCTCGGTAAAAGGAAAATAGGAGGGGCGGAAGCGCACCGCCAGCTCCTGCTCAAAAAAGTTACGCAGAAAATCGTCCAGAACACCCTTCAGTTCGGCAAAGTTGACCTGCTCATCCACCATGAAACCTTCAACCTGGTGAAACATGGGGGTGTGGGTGAGATCTGAATCACAGCGGTAAACACGACCGGGGGCAATAATGCGCAGCGGCGGTTCACGCTCCTCCATCACCCGGATCTGCACCGGAGAGGTGTGGGTACGCAGTACCGTACGGCTGTCGAAGTAGAAGGTATCATGCATCGCCCTGGCCGGGTGCGACTCGGGAATGTTCAGGGCCTCGAAGTTGTGGTAATCATCCTCAATTTCCGGGCCTTCCGCCACCTCGAATCCCATACTGGCAAACAGTGTCTCAATACGCTCCTGAGTGCGGGTAACCGGATGGATACCGCCGGCAGACTGCCCCCGCCCTGGCAAGGTTACGTCAACGGTTTCAGCGACAAGTCTGGCCTGGAGCGCTTCATTCTGCAACAGCTCCCGCTGCCGCTCCAGCGCATCCTGGACCTTCTGCTTGGCCTGATTTATCACCTGGCCGGCTTTGGGACGCTCTTCAGGCGGCAGTGAACCAAGCTGCTTCATCTGGCCGGTCAGCAACCCTTTTTTTCCGAGGTAAGTAACCCTTAGTTGCTCCAACGCAGCCAGTTCTGTCGCGGCAGAAATTGCCTGCTCGGCCTCTTTAACAAGCGCGCTCAGCTCATGCACTCTGCTTTTTTCCTGTATGACTTGGAAAGCTTGAAACTGGAGTATTCAATGGAAAAAGATTCGCGATTTCCCCAACCCGACCCTGCCGGTTGGAGACGCCGAGCACGGCACGTCTCCACGTTACGGTTCCTGGCAGGCGTGCAGTCTCTCACCCCGAGAGCCGCGCCTTGATGCATGCCCTGCTTGTTACCTTAAGGCCCCTATATCTGGATCTGGCCGCCGGGTTAACCGGCGAGTAACTATTCAGCATCGTATGAAACAAGCCGGTAACTGTTCAGATTGCCCCTGAAATTCGTCAGTTCAAGGCGAAAAATGGGAGTTTACGCGTGTAAATGACCATTTTTCAACGCAGAAATGGCGGATTTCAGGGGTGAGCTGAATAGTTACACCGGCGACAACATATACAGCCGGGTTAAAGCGTGGCCAGGCTGCTCTTGGCCTTTTCGGCCAGGGCGGAAAATGCCACCATATCCGTCACCGCAAGATCAGCCAGCACTTTGCGATCAACCTCGATCTCCGCTTTTTTCAAGCCATTCATGAGACGGCTGTAGGAAAGGCCACACTCGCGCGCTGCCGCATTGATACGTACAATCCACAAGGCGCGGAACTGACGTTTCCGCTGGCGGCGATCGCGATAGGCGTACTGTCCCGCCTTGGTTACCGCCTGTTTGGCAACCCGGTAAACATTCTTGCGGCGGCCGGAATAACCCTTGGCCTGTTTGATAACCTTTTTATGGCGGGCATGCGCCGTTACACCACGTTTTACTCTAGGCATTGTTCCTTACCTCACTCAGTTATAGGGCAGCATACGTTTGATCAGTGCGGTATCCGCCGGGTGAACTTCGGCGGGTGCACGCAATTGACGCTTACGCTTGGTGCTTTTCTTGGTGAGGATATGACGGCGATGCGATTGCGCGCGCTTGACCCGTCCGGAAGCGGTGATCTTGAAGCGTTTGGCCGCACCGCGATTACTTTTTATCTTGGGCATCGTTGGATACTCCACTTTTGATGCTGCTACTCGAGTGTACGGGTACCGGCTCACGCCGGTTTGAAGACCTCGACACACCCTCCAGAGCTGCAAGCATTTGCCGGCAGCTGAGTGTCGCTATGACACTACTTTTTTTTCGGGGCGATAACCATAACCATCTGCCGCCCCTCCATCTTGGGGAACTGCTCCACTGTACCCAGTTCCGCCAGATCCTTTTCAACACGCTTCAACAGATTGCGGCCAAGCTCCTGGTGGGCCATTTCACGCCCCCTGAACCGGAGTGTTACCTTGGCCTTGTTTCCCTCGCCGAGGAAACGAACCAGATTGCGCAGCTTTATCTGGTAATCCCCCTCCTCGGTTCCCGGCCGGAACTTTACCTCCTTGACCTGAATCTGCTTCTGTTTCTTTTTGGCAAGCTGCTTTTTCTTGCGCTCTTCAAACACATACTTGCCATAATCCATGATGCGGCAAACCGGCGGCCTGGCGGTGGGAGAGACCTCTACCAGGTCAAGATCCACCTCGTATGCCTTCCGCTTCGCATCTTCCAGCGAGACAATGCCTGCCTGCTCCCCATCCTGATCGATGAGCCGCACTTCGGGTGCCGTAATATCGTCATTTATACGGACTTGTTTTTCTTTTCCAGCAGCGATTATTTTACTCCTTTCAAAACAGAACGGCCGTGGCTGGCGACTGTTTCGGCAAGATGGTCGCAAAATGCCTCTACGGACATGCCGCCAAGATCCTCGCCTGTTCGCGTGCGCACGGCCACAGAACCAGATTCCACCTCTCGATCACCCACGATCAGCAGGAACGGGGTTTTCTGAAGCGTGTGCTCGCGGATTTTAAAGCCGATCTTCTCATTTCTCAAGTCCGATACCACACGAAAGCCCCGTTTTCGCAAACTATCCTCTATTTTTTGCGCATATTCCGCCTGGCGATCGGTAATATTCATCACTACCGCCTGAACAGGGGCCAGCCAGGCAGGGAACGCGCCGGCATAATGTTCAATAAGAATACCGATAAAACGCTCCAGCGAACCCAGGATCGCCCGGTGCAACATCACCGGTACCTGACGGCTTCCATCCTCGGCAACATAGGTGGCATCAAGGCGTCCCGGCATGGAGAAATCCAGCTGAATCGTGCCGCACTGCCAGACGCGTCCAAGACAGTCCTTGAGAGAGAACTCAATCTTGGGACCATAGAACGCTCCTTCCCCAGGTTGCAGATCCCAATCCAGCCCCTTGGCGTTGAGCGCCCGCTCCAGCGCATGCTCGGCCTTGTCCCAAAGCAGATCGGCACCGACCCGCTGCTCCGGACGGGTGGAAAGCTTGATGATGATCTCATCGAAACCAAAATCGGCATAGACACCGCGCAGCAGTTCAATAAAGGCTGCGACCTCATCCTGCACCTGCTCCTCGGTACAGAAGATGTGAGCATCGTCCTGGGTGAATGCACGCACCCGCATCAGCCCGTGCAGTGTGCCGGAGGGTTCGTTGCGATGGCAGGAGCCAAACTCGGCCATGCGTAGTGGAAGATCCCGGTAACTTTTCAAACCCTGGTTGTAGATCTGCACATGACACGGGCAGTTCATCGGCTTGACCGCGTAGTCGCGATGTTCGGAATGGGTGGTGAACATCTCGTCACCAAACTTGGCCAGATGGCCGGAGCGCTCCCACAGGGAGAGATCCACCAGTTGCGGAGTGCGTACCTCCTGGTAGCCAGCACGGCGCAACACCTGGCGGATATACTGTTCCACCTGCTGATAAAGTGTCCAGCCGTGGTCGTGCCAGAACACCATCCCCGGTGCTTCCTCCTGGGTGTGGAACAGATCCAGCACCCGGCCCAGGCGACGGTGGTCACGCTTCTCCGCCTCCTCCAGGCGATGCAGATAGGCCTTCAGATCCTTTTTACTGGCCCAGGCGGTACCGTAAATTCGCTGCAGCATTTCGTTGCGGGAATCTCCCCGCCAGTAGGCACCCGCCAGCTTGGTCAGTTTGAATGCCTTGATCCGTCCTGTAGATGGCACATGCGGACCGCGACACAGATCGATAAAATCACCCTGCCGATAGAGTGAGATCTGCTCTCTGGCCGGAATATCTTCGATGATCCTGGCCTTGTACTCCTCACCCATCTCAGTGAAAAATTCAATCGCCTGCTCCCGGGACATAACGCTGCGCTCGATGGGATAATCCGCCCTGGACAGCTCTGCCATCTTGTTCTCGATGCGCTCCAGATCTTCTTCATGAAATCCCTTTTCGTAGAAAAAGTCATAATAAAAACCATCTTCAATCACCGGACCGATAGTCACCTGGGCATCGGGATAAAGCTCCTTGACCGCCTGCGCCAGCAGATGAGCGGCGGAGTGACGGATAATCTCCAGTCCCTCATCATCCCGCTCAGTAATAATAGCCAGTTGGGCATCACGGTCGATGACATGGGAACAGTCCACAAGTTTTCCATCGACCTTTCCTGCCAACGCCGCCTTGGCAAGGCCCGGGCCGATATCAGCCGCAACATCGTGGACGGAAACGGGGTGATCGAAACGGCGTTGACTACCGTCGGGGAGAGTAACTACGGGCATTCTGTCTTCCTCCAGTGGTGACCCACACGAAAGGCCACATGGTCAATCAAACAAAAAGCACCCGCGAAAGTGCGGGTGCTTTTTACAGTTTTGGTAGGCGCGATTGGATTCGAACCAACGACCCCCACCATGTCAAGGTGGTGCTCTAACCAACTGAGCTACGCGCCTGTCGTTCGAGGGCGTGTACCATACCACAAAGGCATGAAACGAAACAAGACAGTGATTGTTTACGGCACACTGGTTAAAATGGGTAACTATTCAGCATGGTATGAAACAAGCCGGTAACTGTTCAGATTGCCCCTGAAATGCGTCAGTTCAAGGCGAAAAATGGGAGTTTACGCGTGTAAATGACCCTTTTTCAACGCAGAAATGGCGGATTTCAGGGGTGAGCTGAATAGTTACTAAAATGGCTTGTTACCCGAGCAACAGGAATTCCTATATGTCCGACTTGAAACAGGCTGCGTTGGCGTATCACGCCCAACCGGTACCCGGAAAAATAGCCACCCGGATCAGTAAGTCCTGTAACACCCAGCACGAACTCGCTCTCGCCTACACACCGGGCGTCGCAGAGCCGGTACGTGAGATTGCCGCCGATCCCGCCAACGCCTGGCGCTATACCGCCAAGGGGAATCTTGTTGCCGTTATCACCGATGGCAGTGCCGTGCTGGGGCTGGGTAATACCGGTCCGCTTGCCGCGAAACCGGTAATGGAAGGGAAAGCGGTTCTGTTCAAGAAATTCGCCAATGTTGATGTATTTGATATCGAGGTCAACACCACCACTCCGGAAGAGTTCATTCGCACTGTCGAAGCCATCGCACCAACCTTTGGCGGTATCAATCTGGAAGACATTGCTGCCCCCCACTGTTTTACAATCGAGCAGGAGTTGAGCAAACGGCTGGACATCCCCGTATTCCACGATGACCAGCATGGCACCGCGATCATTATTGCAGCCGGCCTGCTCAACGCACTACAGCTCCAGGGCAAAAAACTGGAGCAGGTAAAGGTCGTCTGCCTGGGCGCTGGCGCCGCCGGGATCGCCTCGATGAAACTGCTCTGCAAGCTGGGGCTGCATCATGAAAATATCCGCCTCATCGATCGCAAGGGGGTCATTCATTCCGGACGCACCCATCTGAATGAATACAAACAGACATTTGCTGTCGACACGAGCGAGCGCACCCTGGAAGACGCCATGCTCCATGCCGACGTCTTTATCGGCGTTTCCGGTCCCGGACTGGTTACTCCGGCCATGGTCAAGTCGATGGCGGACAGACCCATCCTGTTCGCCCTGTCCAACCCGGATCCGGAAATCCACCCCCAACAGGCACACGCAGTCCGCGATGATCTGATTATGGCAACCGGCCGCTCGGACTATCCCAACCAGGTCAACAATGTATTGGGATTCCCGTTCATTTTCCGCGGTGCGCTTGACGTGCAGGCCTCCCGCATTAACGACGAGATGAACATCGCGGCTGTCCATGCGCTGGCGGAACTGGCACAGCAGCCTGTGCCCGACGAGGTGCTGGCTATCTATGGGGTGGAGTCGCTCGGTTTCGGGCGGGACTACATCATCCCCACTCCGTTCGATCCCCGCCTGATCGAACATATACCGGTTGCAGTAGCACGCGCGGCTCTGGCGTCTGGAGTCGCACGAAAGGATGCGGCGATCGTCACCTGAGTCCGCCATTTCCGCATTGGAAAATGTCCATTTACACGTGTAAACTCATACGCTTCACCTTGAACTGACAGATTCCGGGTGAAAGCTGGGCAGTCACCCGGAAATTTTGCGATTCGCCGAGTGGTTACGATTATTGGTGCAAATCTGGAAATTGACACATGCCGCAACAAACCATACCCCTCATCATCGAGCCGGAACAGCTGGAAAAACAGCTGGGACAAGAAGATCTTTTGGTCGTCGATCTCTCGAACCGGACCAACTACGCCCAACATCACATCCCGGATGCGGTACGGCTGGAGTGCTCCGCCATCCTTTCCCGCCGCGGGCCGGTCATGGGGCTGCTTCCATCCAATCTCCAACTCGACGAGATTTTGTCTGATACTGGAGTAACAGACGAGCGCTGGGTGGTCGCATGCGATGATGAGGGAGGGGGCAAGGCGAGCCGTTTCTTATGGACGCTGGATGTGCTTGGACACACACGGTTCTCCCTGCTGAACGGGGGAATGCGCGCCTGGCTGGCGGAAAACCGCCCGGTCAGCGAGGGGCCGGTTTCGCCCCCAGCGGGCGATTTTACCGCCAGGCGGCAGGAGGAGCCTGTCATCGGCAAAGATCAACTGCTGCAGTATCTGAACGACCCGAATGTCGTCCTGGTGGATGCCCGCTCGCCGGCCGAGTTTCGCGGTGAAGATGTACGGGCAGCCAGAGGCGGGCACATCCCGGGAGCCGTCAATCTGGACTGGGTCAAACTGATGGATCCAGCACGCAACATGCGCCTCCTGCCCGATAACGAACTGCGGGAAATAATGGCCTCGCTGGCAATCACCCCGGACAAGACGGTAGTCGTCTATTGCCAGACACATCACCGCTCCTCACTAACCTATATCGCGTTGAAACATCTGGGTTACCCGTCGGTAAGAGGCTACGCAGGCGCATGGTCCGAATGGGGAAATGATCCGGAGATGCCCGTGAGCACGCAGTAACTGCATAATACAGCAGTTGCGGACAGTATTGACCCGGCGGCAGCTTGCCCGCCTGCCTGCCGGCAGGTTGAGTTGAATCTGCGCCCACGGAGCTACGCCCGGCCGAACCGCAAATGCCGCCACAATCCGCCTCCGGCAAAGAAAAAGAATATTGGCGCTCCCGCCAGCAGATACCAGTAGTAGGTTGCAAACCGCCACGCAATCAGTGCAGCGGCAAGAGTAGCCGGATCCAGCCAGGGCGCCAACAAGGCGCTGAAACCGATCTCAACCCCTCCACTGCCACCCGGCAGCAAAGTAAGCTGTCCAATACTGAGAACAAACATCTGCACCAGAAACAGATATGCCCAGGAGATATCTTCCCCCAATGCCTGGATGATGAAATACAAGATGGTATAGCGCAGCAGCCAGTGGCCAATACACAGCAGATAGATAAGCAGCAACCGCCAGCGGGAGAGGCTGAGCATCAAACCGATTCCCTGCCGGAAACGGATGATCCAGCGGGCGATTCTGCGCCTGCGTTCGCGCGCAATTCCGAACCGGTTGAGCAGCCGGCCACCCGCCAGCATGACCGGGCGGTAGTGCCGGGCCAGCAACCAGAGCGATCCAAGCCCCCCACCGATCATGCCTCCCAGGAGCACAAGCTGGGTACCGGCATGAAACTCATCTCCACCAGCCAGCAAAACAATGGAGAGGAGAATCAGGGCGGGCAGAAAAAAGAGCAGATCCAGCAGCTGTTCAAGCGCGTAACAGGCAGCGGCATGACTGCTCGCAAGACCATGCCGGTGCAGCAGAAAAATATAGGTTAATGCCCCGCCCGTACCCGCAGGCGTCGCACTCATGGCAAACTCCGAAGAGATCACGGTGGCCAGCGCCTTGCCCTGCCCCATATAGTTTCCGGTACCGCCCAGCACCAGCCGCAAACGGGCGGCATTCAGATTCCACCCCAGAACCACCATCGCCATGGAACCGGCTATCAGCCCCAACGGCAACTCCCGCAGCCGCCCCAAGCCTTCCCATCCACCATAACCCAGGGGAATCAACAAACCTATCAGGAGGGCGACAATAAAAACAGGCCAGAAACGCATCAATACCTACCGATTTGGAATTAGACCAGAGGAAACTATGCCACATTCACCCGCCAGCAGTTGGTGACGATGTATCAAAATCACTATTTTTATTGACCCGGCTATTCGGACCGGATGGACAGGCCCTGTTCTCCCCGAACCCCGTTGACGAAAAAGGGAAACCGGCCCAAACGGAATGGGAACGATCGCGTTATGGGTTGCTCTATGAACGGAAGTTGACTACACCAACGGATCTGGAGCAGATTCAAAACTCAAACAGCAGCCCTGCCTGGTAGCTGACGCCACCCAGCTCGATGGAGCCGGATCCGACCTCGACGTCGCTGCGCTGTACCTCCAGGAAAAAATAGCTGTTGTTGACACCAAAACCCTCATAAAAACCCCAAGCGGTACTTTTGTCGATATTGTCCAGCAGCAACTGTATCCCGCCACGAACGTGTGTGCCTGCGGCATCACCCCGCCGTTTTTCCTGCCCGTCAATCTCCTGTTCATAATAGATCCGGCTCCATCCGGCGCCCAAATAGGGCACCACCCACTGCCCCTCGCTGAAAACACCGCGCACCAGGGCAAACAGCTGGAGGGGATACAGTTCAAAAGTCACCTTGCCGGCAAGCTGGTTTTGTGTTGGCGCCAACCCTTTTCCCTGGTCCCTGATATAGGAACCGGCCATTCCGATCTCGAACTGGCGGCTCAGCTTGTAGGCAATCGCCCCGCTGAACTGTCCGGTTTTGTCATCACCATAATAGGCCTCCCAATGGTCCTCTTCCGGAAAAAAACGCCCCCCCTTGAGCTCCAGCGACCAACGGGGCGGCTCTTGCGTGGTGTGGCTGGCGGCTAGCACAGGCGATGGAAACAACACCAACAGAATCGGCAGGGAAGCTCCGATGCAAAACAGCGCGTCCCACCGGCTTCCCCGCCATGGATCCGCAGTATCGCTCATATTCATCCTATCTCCGGAGTGGAACAGGGTAGTTGCGAAAAACGAAAGCACTCATTGTAACCAAAATTACACCAAGCATCACCAGGAAAAACAGTCTGCCATCAAGCATGATACCGGCGACGATCAGTGCCGGGAACAGGGCCACCCGCACCACGGGCTTGAACTCTACGTGACGGTCGAGCCAGCGCGCCGCCACGGGTCCCCATTCGTAGTACCAAGAGACGAATGCCCTGCCTGGAGAGTGCGTCAGCAGATAGCGGTCCCTGAAATCGCGCAGCAACTGTACCTGGGGAGCAGAATAGTATCCATACGCCGCCGTTGCGACAAAACAGCCTTCGTCGGGCAGGTTTGGGTAAGGCTCGATGGCTTCGGGAAAAGCGGTGGCCTCACCGGAAAGCGGACTCACCGTTACCGGCCCGGCGCTGGCCTTTACCCTGCTTTTCTGGCTCTCATGCCGGTTGCCGGTACTATCGTAGACAGTAACGGCGAAATGATATGTTGCCTGACTGTAGGCAGATACCGCCATACGATAGACCACCCCGTTTTGAAGCGGCTGCAGCCGGTATGAGGTTTTGCTACCGGTATCGACTTCATGCTCGCTGACCGAGTCGATACCGTAATGAACCCTGTAGCCGGTAGCACCCTTTACCGATGACCAGGAGAGGTGTAGCGTCTGGTGAGAAGGAGATACATTGTCGATAACGGGCGCCACCAGTTCCGCTGCGGCAGGCGCGGTCAGTCCGCTCAAGGAGTACCGGGTAACATCACCGGTATCAATTGGGGAATCCCCTTCGGCAGCCCCCGTTCCCTGAAGACTTTCATCGTTGCCATAATACAGTTTGTATCCCGCGCTCAGATAGGAGAGACTGGCCTCCCATTTGATGGCTACGGAACCGGCGCTGCCGCTTTCGACGTGCAAGCCTGAAACAGGAAGCGGGATAACATCGGCGTAAGGACC
Organism: Gammaproteobacteria bacterium; assembly: GCA_015491735.1. Taxonomy (GTDB): domain Bacteria; phylum Pseudomonadota; class Gammaproteobacteria; order Thiohalospirales; family Thiohalospiraceae; genus DRMK01. The sequence goes on along the minus strand of WFVH01000079.1, from coordinate 4,302 downwards.
ACCGTAGGCGCCCATGTCCGCCCGGGTTCCGTCAATCAGGTCGGTTTCACCCTCATCTCCCTTGTCAATCGCTTCGGAGTAGTGGCGCAAATGGAAATCCCGCTTTTCTCTGTTTACGAAGCGAAGGGGTTTATCAAGCAAGGCATTGGTACCGACCGAACCATTTTCCCTATTGTCGAGAAAACCGTTGTAGCCGATATTTTCTGTCAAATCCGCAGGAGTGATCGCTGTCCCGTTTTCGTAGAACAAATTGCTGCGGACAGAGACGGCGCTATTCGCCCCATCAATCGCCATGCCGTTGTCATGGAAGGTGTTGTTACTGATATCGGCCGCCGCCGAATCCATGACCGCTATCGCCGTACCCGCTTTTCCCGAATGAAAAACATTCCCGGCGACGATAATGTCCGCATTTCCCAATATCCGCACTCCCACCGCTGTATCGATGAAAGTGAAATTGCTGATCCGCGCATTGGTAACACCGTCGGCAACGATCAACGGGTTTTCCCCGTCACCTTCAAGCCACGTCCGCGCCGTCTCGCCACCCCGTAGAACAATATCGCTCCGCAGGGTGATGTTTTCACGGTAGGTACCCGGTTTCACCAACACCGTATCGTCCGGATCAGCAGCATCGATTGCCTGCTGGATTGTATCGTAATCGTCCGGAACAACCCGGTCAGCAGCCAACAAACCCGCGCTGGCGGCAGACAGGATAACGAAAAGAGCCAGTTTGCCGGTTCGCACGGCCGCGGAGACAAGCTGAGGATGGTAGCGCACTGTCATAACTTATCGGTGAATCGCCGGGACAAGCCGCCGGGTATCCCTGTTTCCCCCGATGTTTTCCCGCTCACTGCAACTACTCTTTCAGTTTTATTTTCAAGTAACCTTCTTCTATGCGGATATCGGCTACACCTTCGGAGAAACTTTTCCAAAACCCTTCGTCAGCGCCAAACTCCTTGACCAGATCAAGGTTTTTTATTCCACCCAGCCAGGCATTGGGAATCGGAACCCCCATAACGGTCACACCTTTCAGGACAACCACGGGGCGCCCATCCCGAAAAGCAAATTCTGCTCCGGCTTTCAACCGCAATATTTTGCCTCCGAGCATCGGGAAGTCCTCGTCCATCGGCACCAGAAGCTTGATGCTAACCAGATCATCGGCAAGATCGACGGCCAGCTTGCGCGCCAGATCGGTGTTCTTCGCCAACAACGCATTCAGTTCACGCTCGGTAAAATCGATCTCCCGCTTTGCGCCCTGCTCGGTGTACGCTTCCGGTTCAAGTGAACTCCCCTGGCTGCTGCCACCTTCTTCACCGGTTTCCACTGTATCCAGGCGTCTGAGTTTGGCCTCGAGGATCTGCTCTTCCCTGGCGTCGAGAGTAACGGGACTGAACTCCGACACAAACAGATAGCTTCTTACAATCCAAATGGTAACCAAAGCCGTTGCAACAACGGCAACCAGTAACAACCCGGCAACCTGCAAACAGCCGAAGCGGCGCGGAGAGCCTGTCTGTTCTGTCTGTTTTTGTATCATTTATTCAATGGATCACTTTATCGAGAAAAGCAGAAAATAACCTGAATTGTACAAGATATGCAGCACAATAGCAGGAACCACGCTCTGATATCTGTCTCTAAACCAGCCAAATACCAGTGAAGGGACGAAAACCAGCGCCGCCCACAGGGGCGGATGGTAGAACAGGTGAGCGGCGGCAAACAGGCAACTTGCCAGAATGTTGGCGCCAGTAATACCGGCCACCGACACAGATCCAAACCGCTGACGCAACAGCCAGCCCTGCACCGCGCCGCGAAATGCAAGCTCCTCGATCAAAGGGTAGATCAGACACAACAGCAACAAGGACGCACTGTTCTCGACTATCTGTTGCCAGGAGGGCTGCGGCCGGTATAACAGATACAGCACCACCCAGACGAGCGGCCCCGCAGCCACGGCGACATGAAACAGCCGGTCGGTTGGCAGGCGATGCAGCGGCATTACCACGCCACTACCCCCGGCCCGATCCCTTGCGCCTGGTATTTATTAACCCGGCCACAATACAGACAGATCGTGTCCAGCCACCCCCTCCGCCTGAGGCCCATATACTCGGTTGCAGGGTTAGTACAAACGACGGGAGAGAGCGGCCGGCTATTCGCCCAGCTCTCTGAACTCTACACGCCGATTCAGGCGCATCCCCTCTTCGGTGTCGTTGCTTGCAGCGGGACGGCTTTCCCCAAAGGCCTCCAGGCGGAAACGCGCCCGTGCAATTCCCTTTTTCGACAGGTAATCGACCACGGCACGCGCACGCCGTTGTGACAGATTCATATTATACGCCTCTGAGGCACGTGCGTCCGTATGCCCCTGTACTTCGATATGGACATCCGGGAAACGGCGCAACTCGCCAGCCATCCGATCGAGCTTGGCCTGCGCTTCCGGCGTCAACGCTGCCGAGTCGATATGGAAATAGATGATATCCAGTTTGCCAAGCGCCGCTGCCTGCTTTGGCTGGGGCACAGCAGGAACGGGCGCGGGGGCGATGGCGGCAGCCTCCGCCTCCGAAACAGCTTCCTGTGCCTGTTCTTCTCCACCGCCACCAAACCTTTTCATCAGGCTGACGGTGAAAAAGCGCGCGTCTTTATCGTACAGATCGAGTTCACCCCGCAACGCGAAACCGTTACGGAACGCATACTCCAGCCCCGCCCCGTAGAAAAAGCTGTAGTCGTTCAGCCGCTCATAGGTTAGCTGGGTATCATTTTCCATTTTACCAAGCCCCCCCTTTGCAAACAGACCAAAGCCTTCATGCGCCAAACGCTGCTTATATAGATAATAGAGGCCGCCCAAAGCGAACTCCCGGTAGTCCACTTCTCCGCTGGGCGCCATTTTTGCTTCGCCCAAATCGGCATAGTGACCTTCGATACTGATGCGTTTGGTCAAATCATAGCCGAGAAATATTTTCCCCCCGGAGCTGCGGGAATCATCAACCTTGACGGCTGTACGATTGGGGTCAGGCTCCAGTTCGGATATTCCCACACCCACGCCACCATACCAGCGGGGGGTGAAATCCGAACCCGCGCTGGCCGGCACGGCAAAACCTGACAGCACGGCTACGGCGGCAACAGCCACTCTCTTTCTTGTCTTCCGGTTTTTGATATCCATATTACCTTTCCCCGTGTTCCACAAGCCTGGCTCCAAGACGCCATCTTGGTTTGAAGAGATATAACAGGGCAATGACGAGCAGAAATGGCATCACCGGATCGAACCCGGCCCCGGGGTTCACCGTACAACCCCCTACCCCTTTCAAGCCGGTCTGCAATACAGGTTCATCGGGCGTAGCGGCGGGACCGCGGAGAGTATCCGGAACACCATCACCATCCTTGTCGACATTCAGGCACGCCTGGCTGCTTCTGTTCGGGATACAGGGGTTTTCATCGGCTGAATCAAACTGGTCAAAGATACCATCTCCATCCGAATCCCCTTTGGCAGAATCCAGCGCATCGATCACCCCGTCACCATCTCCGTCGGGCGGATTGGCGGGATCGGCCCCAATCTCATCTCCATCATTGACGCCATCGCCATCGCTGTCCGCACGACCGGGATCGGTGCCCAGCGCCTCCTCCAGCGCATCCGGCAGACCGTCACCGTCACTGTCCGCGCCTTCCTGGCATGCAGGGCCGCTACTGTCCGGAATACAGGGGTTGCCGTTGGCCGGATCCTGCTGATCGGCCACGCCGTCGCTGTCCGTGTCCTCCTTCGCGGAGTCCAGCGCATCGATAAACTCGTCACCGTCCTCATTCAGCGGGTTGGCCGGGTCGTCCCCCACCTCGTCGCCATCATTGACGCCATCGCCATCGCTGTCCGCATTGCCGGGATCGGTCCTCAGCGCCTCCTCCAGCGCATCCGGCAGACCGTCACCGTCGCTGTCCGCGCCCTCCTGGCACGCCACGGCGCCAGCATCCGGAACACAGGGGTTGCCGTTGGCCGGATCCTGCTGATCGGCCACGCCGTCGCTGTCCGTGTCCTCCTTCGCGGAGTCCAGCGCATCGATAAGCTCGTCACCGTCTTCATTCAGCGGGTTGGCCGGGTCGTCCCCCACCTCGTCGCCATCATTGACGCCATCGCCATCGCTGTCCGCATTGCCGGGATCGGTCCCCAGCACCTCCTCCAGCGCATCCGGCAGACCGTCACCGTCGCTGTCCGCACTCTCCTGGCATGCAGCGCTGCTGCTGTCCGGAACACAGGGGTTGCTGCCGGCCGGATCCCGCGCGTCGATCACCCCGTCACCATCTCCGTCGGGCGGATTGGCGGGATCAGCC
>WFVH01000078.1 GCA_015491735.1 Gammaproteobacteria bacterium | reverse complement strand
TCACATCCTGGCCGCGGGGCGGGATGTCAACATCCTGGTACTGGACACCGAGGTCTACTCCAACACCGGCGGCCAGACCTCCAAGGCCACGCCGCGCGGCGCCGTGGCCAAGTTCTCCGCCGCCGGCAAACCCACCGCCAAGAAAGACTTGGCCCGGCTGGCCATGGATTACGAACATGTCTATGTGGCCCACGTGGCCTACGGCGCCAAGGATCTGCAGACCCTGCGCGCCTTCCTGGAGGCGGAGAGCTACCCCGGCCCCTCCCTGATCATCGCCTACTCCCCCTGCATCGCCCACGGCGTCGATCTGGGTTTCAACCACCGTCAGCAGCGGCTGGCGGTGCACAGCGGCCACTGGCCCCTGTTTCGCTACGACCCGCGCCGCGCCCGGGAAGGCCGCAACCCGTTGCGCCTGGACTCACCACCCCCCACCATCCCCTACCGGGAGTTCGCCCTGAAGGAGGCGCGCTTCAGCGCCCTGTGGCAGAGCCATCCCGAACATGCCGAAGAGCTTTTGGAACAGGCCCAGCAGGAGGTGACCGGGCGTTATCACCGCTATCATCAACTGGCTGAACTACCGTGGGAGTATGAAGCGTGAGGCCATCCGGCTATCTGACCACATCGTTGCGCAAATAGATCGGCAGCGCCTGATACGGCGGCAATGGCTCAACACCTGCCGACAGATCATGCGCCGCCAGAACCGCTATATCGAGGGCATGGGGATGGCTTTCCGGACAGCAGCTATCCAACCGCGCGCCCAGCCGCTTGCGCAAAATCTCTCCATAACCGAGCCAGCCACTCCCGGCTCCGTGCCAGCTACCTTCCGCCGGCAACGCTACGGCCGCTGCTGCTGCCAACTGCTCTTCTCCCGTTGGCTGCATGATGCCACCCGATCCGGCAACGCAACTGCTCCAATACAGCTCGCCCATACGGGCGTCAATGGCTGCCAGCACCTGGCTAGCCCCCGCTTCGCGCCCGACCCCCTGGGCAAGAGCGGTCAGGGTCGAAACCGGCAACACCGGCAGATCGGCGGCAAAAGCGATACCCTGTATGACACCGGCCGCAATCCGCACACCGGTAAAGGAGCCGGGGCCGCGGCCAAACGCCAGCAGATCCAGTTGCGGTACGGTCAATCCGGCTTCCGCCAACAGCTGTTCAGCCATCGGCAGGATCAGAGCCGCGTGCTGGCGGGGTGCAATCTCGAAGCGCTCGGCTACCTCGTTATCTATCCAAAGCGCTGCCGAACAGGCCTCGGTAGCGGTATCAATTGCCAGCAGCTTCATGTTGCCGGAGCCTTCTGCTGCAGAGCAAAAAACCGCGCCACCACACCCAGCTTGCGGGTACGGGTCATGGCGGGCAGGCTGTCAAGAAACAGCCGCCCATAGGGTTTGTTCAACAGACGTGGATCACACAACACCAGCACCCCCCGATCGCCGTCGTCACGGATCAGTCTGCCGGCCCCCTGTTTGAGGGCAAGCACGGCCTCCGGTAGTTGAAACTCCATAAACGGATTGCCCCCCCGCGCCCGCACCGCCTCGATTCGTGCTTCGGTAACGGGATCACCGGGTGACGCAAACGGCAGCTTGTCGATTATCACGCTGGAAAGCGCCTCTCCCCGCACATCCACCCCTTCCCAGAAACTGCTGGTTCCCAGCAACACGGCGTTACCCAGCTTGCGAAACCGCTCCAGCATCCGGCTGCGCGGCATTTCACCCTGCACCAGCAGCGGGTAGGCCAGCTTCTCTCTCAACTGCCGGGCCGCCCACTGCAGCGCCCGGTGACTGGTAAAAAGAATGAAGGTTCTTCCCTGGCTCAGCTCAATGACATCCAATGCCCGTTTCAGCACAGCCTCTGTATAGTCGGGAGCGGTGGGGGCCGGCATCTGCTCCGGCACGTAAAGGACGGCTTGACGGGAATAGTCAAAGGGGCTGTCCCAACGGTAGGTTTCCACATCTGTCAGCCCCATGCGGCTGGCAAAGTAACCGAATTCGTCGCCAACAGCCAGGGTGGCGGAGGTGAAAACCCAGCTGGTGTTCTGCTGTTGCACCTTTTCACGGAAAATATCGGCGATATTCAACGGAGTAAGATGAATACTGAAACTGCGTTTATGCGTTTCAAACCAGTGGATATGGTCTTCGGGTGAATCGCCGGTCAGACAGGCAAATCGATCCAGCAGTTCGATGCAGCGTTTCTGACAGTTTTCCAGCCCCTTGCTCCGCTGGGCCTGGGGCTCCAGCCGTTGCAACAGCGCCCGCAAGGCTTTCTGCAGTTTCTCCACAGCCTCCTGCATGACCGATTGTGTTGCCATGCCGCGCCAGGGCGCACGCCGCTGTTCCGGACCGAAAGCACGCCGCATCTCCAACACCAGCTCCTGCAATACACCAGCCTGGCTTTGCAGGCGATCGTCCTCCCCTGCTTCCTGTCGATCCTCGCTAATGGTATCCCGCGCCAGTTCCGCAAGCTGATTGCCGGTAATACTCTGGCCAAAAAAGCTGGTGGCCACATCGGGAAGTTGATGGGCCTCGTCGAGAATCAGGACGTTGGCCGAGGGAAGCAGTTCACCAAACCCGCTATCCTTCAGCGCCATATCGGCAAACAACAGATGGTGGTTGACGACCAGCACGTCGGCCTCTTGCGCCTTGCGCCGGGCGCGCATGAGATGGCAATCGCTGAAATCGGCACACTCCTGCAGCAGACAGTTGTCCGCGCTGGAGGTCACCATGCTCCAGATGGGCGCATCTTCGGGGATACCGCTCATTTCGGAGATATCACCCGACCGGGTGCGCCCGCTCCAGCCGCGGATACGCGTCAGTTGATCCACCTGGCTACGGGAGGTAAACCACCCCTGCCCTTCTGCCTGGCCAAGACGGTGGATACAGAGATAGTTACCACGCCCCTTGAGCATGGCGATGGAAACCGGAACTCCCAACGCGTCTCGCACCACAGGCAGATCTTTCTGGAACAGCTGATCCTGCAAATTCCTGGTGCCGGTAGAGATAATGGTTTTCCCGCCACTGAGCAGGGCGGGAACCAGGTAGGCGTAGGTTTTTCCGGTACCCGTACCGGCTTCGGCGATAAGCAGGCTGCCGTTCGCGATGGCCCGCTCTACCGCTGCCGCCATCTCCTGTTGAGGCCGCCGCGGCGCAAAACCGGAAATATGCCGCGCCAATGGGCCGTCCGCCCCCAGAACCTCACTACTGGAAAGCATGCCAGCTGCTCAATTTTCCCATGGCTCACCGGTTATTTCACCCTCTTCGCGAGTCCAAACCAACCGGGAGACATGTCTGAAACGGGCGATGGACATGGCGCCGCGGCGGCTGCGCTGGCTGCTCCGGCCCTCGAGGGCGCCAATAATCTCGTCACGTGTGGCTTCATAGATTTCGCTGGACTCATAGCTCTCATCCATCAGCACCAGCATTATCCGATCCCACTCCTTGTCCAGTTTGAGCTGCCCAATACGCTGCCCAGGCTTCCTTTCGTCGAACAGAACCCGCGCCTTGACCTGGATTCGCTGCCCTTCCCTGCACCCCTGCCGGCCGACCGCGTCATACCCCCCAACCGCCACTTCCGGCACCTCCAGTTTGAGCAAACGGGCAGCATCGAACAGGGCGATTTCGTTGCTGATCGCCAGGGACTTGCCGGTGGTTCTGCGGTACTCGGCCGCCAACCGCCGCGCTTCGGTCATCAGTTTGTCAACGGAGTAGATGCTCACCGCTTACCGGCGGCCCTGCCGGGCCTTCTCGACAATGGCCTGGTTATCGCTCAACAGGGCGCTATTCCCGGCGGCAAGGCTACTGGACTTTGCGGCCAGGCCAGCCGCCTGGCGGTACCGTTTCTGTTTGAGGCGCACATGGGCCAGCCGGTTCCACAAGCGGGCATTCCGCGGCTCAATTCGTATGGCGCGCTCAAGACTGGCGGCTGCCGCAGCAAGATTGCCAGAGTCTGCCTGGGTACGGGCATCACTCAGCAGCGCCAGTACGGTGTCATTGGCCGGCGGCTCCGGGCGGGCGGGCGGAACCGGAAGCGGAGCAGGAATCACCTGCGGACGAACAGCCGGTTTTACCACCACGCTCTGCGCCGGTTGCCGCGGCTGTGTTACCACTGGCTCCGAAGCAGGCCCCTGAATACCGGCGCAACCGGACAGGAACACAGCAAGGGAAACGGCCGTAAACAGGATTGACACACTTCCGGAGAAGTCGTGCCCGCCTCCTGCACAAAAGCGTGTCGACAACGGTTTCATCGAAAAATCTCTTTCAGCAAATCAATGCCTTGTTGTAAAGGGTTGGCCGGGCGTTCGGAGAAGCCACCGGCCCCGCACTCACTGTACTGCACGGGTGCGCTATCTTCGATAAATGGCAACCAGACCGCCCCCGCGCAGGTCTCCCGGCTGCGCAGACCACTCTCCGGCTCCACCCACACCTGCTGGACCCCCTGGGGCGCAACCAGTACCAGCGGCTGGGCACCCATTGTTTTTATCATATCACGCCAAACCCGCAATGCACCGCTGGAGCCACTCAACCCGGTACTTTTATTGTCGTCGCGGCCAACCCATACCACCGCCAGCCGGTCGCCGGCATACCCGGCAAACCAGCTATCGCGCAATCCATCGGTGGTGCCGGTTTTACCGGCAATGTCCAGCGCCGGTGACAACTGCTGGTACAGTGCCCGCCCGGTACCGTCACGCACGGCGATCTGCAATGCCCGGTTGAGCAGATAGACCGCGGCGGGATCGGCAACCTGTTCAATATCCAGCGGGTAACGCTGCAGCGGCTCTCCATCGGCGTCAAGCACTTCACGGATAGCGCGCAGCGGGGAGCGAAATCCTCCGTTGGCTAACGTCTGGTACATCTGGGTAACTTCCAGCGGACTCAGTTCCGCCGCTCCCAGCAGCACGGAAGGATAGCGGTTCAGCGGACGAAACACGCCCAGCCGCCGGACACTGTCCAGCACCTCATCGACGCCGATGTCCAGACCGAGCCGGACGGTGGCCGGATTATAGGAGTGGGCGAGGGCGAGATACAGGGGTACCTGTCCATGACTTTGAAGATCATAATTCCGTGGCGACCAACTGTCACCGTTGGGCCAGGTCAGGGTAAGCGGCTCATCTTCCAGCAGGGTAATCAATGTGTAACGCTCCGGCCGTTCCAGCGCCGCCAGGTAGATAGCCGGCTTCATCAGTGAGCCGATGGGGCGCACTGCGTTCAACGCCCGGTTGAACCCGGCGAAACGGGCCTTGCGCCCACCGACCACCGCCAGAATCTCGCCACTGGCGGGATCCGTCACCAAAACGGCGCCCTCCAGCGTATCCATTTCCAAATCTCCAGTCTGCTCCAGCTTTTCCAGCCGCTCTGTCAACGCCTGCTCCGCGGCCGCCTGGGCAACCGGCTCCAGTGTCGTAAAGATCTGCATCCCCTCGGAGCGCAGATCGTCATCCCGGTAGTCCCGGTAGAGCTGCCGCCGCACCAGCTCCATGAAGGCGGGGTAGCGGGTCAGGCCGCCAGGCGTGCCTGGCACAATGCCCGGCGCTTTACCGGTAGCAGTCTGCAACTGTGACTCATCGATGAGATCCATCTCTGCCAAGGTGTGCAAAACCAGATTGCGACGGGCGACGGCCCGCTCGGGATGACGCCGCGGATCGTAGTATGACGGCCCCTTGACCATGCCAACCAGCATGGCAAGCTGGGACAGCGACAGCTCCTGCAGCGGCCGGCCGAAATAGAACCTGGCAGCGAGACCAAAACCGTGAATGGAGCGCTGCCCGTCCTGGCCCAGATAGATCTCGTTCAGATAGGCCTCGAGAATTTCATCCTTTCCATAATGAAACTCCAGCAGCAGCGCCATGATGGCTTCGTTTATCTTGCGCCACAACGTGCGTTCGTTGGTCAGATAGAAGTTTTTCACCAGCTGCTGGGTCAGCGTGCTGCCGCCCTGAACTGTCCGGCCAGCGCGCAGATTGACCCACGCCGCACGCAGAATGGAGCGTGGAGCAATGCCATGGTGCTGATAGAAATTGCGATCCTCGGTGGCCAGAAGCGCCGTAATCAGCGCCTGTGGAACCTGTTCGAGCCTGACCAGGATGCGATCTTCATTGTGCCCCGGATAGATTTTTGCAATCAACCGGGGTTCCAGCCGCACCAGGGACAGAGGTTGACTGCTGCGGGCATCCCGAATCCCGGCCAGCGTCGAATTGTCAAAACTCAATTCGACATACCGGGATAACTCCCGCCCATCCCAGAACCGGAACGGCCGCGTGGCCAGCGTCACGTGCCGGCCATGCACTTTGAAACTGCCAACTCCGTCTACACTGCTGCTCTGTTGATAGCCCAGCGCCTGCAGCTCTTCGAGCAGTTGGCGGCGGGTCAGTTTCATTCCCGGATACAGCTCCAGCGGCCTTGCATACACGCTGGCGGGAACCGCCCAGCGTTTGCCCTCGAACTGGCTGCGCACGTTGACATCGAGATAGAAAACATAAGCAACCAGCATCGAGACCACGGTAGCCACTGCTGGCGCGACAAACCTGCGCCAGCGGGCGGGCGCGGCAACGCGCTTTTCCACCGCTCGCCGCCTGACTGTCTTTCTCGGTTTTTTCGAAGCCATCTGCTACTGTCTGCTAGTATTGGGTTTTGAGTACTGGACAACCGAACCTGGAAAACAGGGCGGTAGTCCGGATAGTTCCGGTTAACAACGCACCATGACACACCAGAGCCAAACCGCATTTCTCAACGCACTGCAAAAGCCGGAGATATACGATCACTCGACAAGTGGTTTCAAGCTGATTGAAACCCATATCTCCTGGATACTGTTGACCGGCCCCTATGCTTACAAAATAAAAAAGCCTGTCAACCTGGGCTTCGTGGACTTTTCCACCCTGGAAAAACGGCGCTATTACTGCGAAGAGGAGCTACGCCTCAACCGCCGGCTTGCCCCACAGCTCTACCGGGGGGTCGTAAGCTTTGGAGGAACGGCAAGACACCCCGTCTTGAACGGACCGGCGCCCTTTGAATACGCAGTAAAGATGGAGCAGTTTCCCGATGACGCCCGCCTCGACCATGTTTTACGGCAAAAAAGGCTCCTTCCGTCCCATCTCGGCCAGCTGGCTCGGGACATTGCCCGCTTCCACGCCAACGCCGCCACAGCCGGGGCAGATACGCCGTGGGGTGAACCGGCAGAGATCCACAAATTTGCAATGGACAACGTTGCCATACTACTACAACTCTCTATCGACAATAAAAAAAAGAAACTGATCAAACAGTTGAAAAAATGGAGTACCGACACACTCTATCGGCTCGAAGAGGTGATGAAAAAACGGAAACTTGACGGCTACATCAGAGAGTGTCACGGCGACATGCATCTGGGTAATATGGTGCTGTTGAATGAACGCGTGATCGTATTCGACTGTATCGAGTTCAATCCCTCCCTTTACTGGATCGATGTGATGAGTGAACTCGCTTTCCTGGTCATGGATCTGGAGCAAAGAGGGCAGTCCGCACTGGCATTCCATTTTCTGAACAGACAGCTGGAGTACAGTGGTGACTACTCCGGCCTGGCGCTACTGGACTACTACCGGGTCTACCGGGCAATGGTTCGCGCCAAGGTCGCCGGTATCCGCCTGTCGCAAACGGGGGTAACCCCGGCGCAGCATGCCGCCCTTCAATCCGAACTGCAACGCTATCTCTCGCTGGCGGAACGTTCTGCAAACGGGGCAAAACCGCGCTTGTTCATTACTCACGGATTTTCCGGATCCGGCAAAACACATCTGACCCAGGCGCTGCTGGAGCAGCTCGGCGCTATCCGCATCCGCTCCGATATCGAGCGCAAGCGGCTTTCGGGTCTTGCGCCGGATGCGAACACCGCCTCGTCAACAGGTGGTGGAATCTACACCCCGCAGACCACCCATCGGGTCTATCAACACCTTTTACTCCTTGCCGAAGCCATTCTAACGGCCGGCTATCCGGTGATCGTGGATGCGACCTTCCTGAAAAAAGCGGACAGGGACAACTTCCGGCGGCTGGGAGATCGGCTGCGCCTGCCGGTTACGATACTGGACTTTCAGGCAGATATCCCGCTGCTTCGCGCCCGCATCCGGCAACGGAGCCGGCTCGGACAAGATGCATCGGAAGCAACGTTGGCGGTACTGGAGCAGCAGCTGGCCAGCGCAGAGCCGCTGACAGAAGATGAGTCACCCCGGGTCGTTGCCATAAACACGGCGGCCGAAACCATTCCAGTCAAAAAATTCCAATAAAATCAATGGGGGGCGTTTGGATTGGACGAACATCAAACACGGCGCCCTTTATTCAGCTCTTTCTGCAAGGCGGCCAGCTTGTCCCACTCCCCCTTTGCACCAAGCGCCGCCTGCTGTGGCCAGGTCGAGGGATCAGCCATTGCAAAATGGCTGCCCGCTTCGTGAAGAATCAGCCTCAGTTGCTCGACGGACGTTGTGGACAGGTCATCCAGATCGAGGATGCCGCGTTCAATCAGGCGTTCCGCGATCTTGGGGCCGATACCCTCCACCTTCTGCAGATCGTGCGGGTTGGAACTTCGCCTGATCTCTTCTGCAGTCAAATTTCGCGAGATGATCCCGATGGCGTCAAGATACCACTCCTTGCGACCAAACAATCCGACGACCTCATGATTGCCCGGCGCCCGAATGCTGAATTTGGTTGCACCACCCTTGCCTCCAAAAACCTCGGATGTACGCTTGTTCGTATGAAAACAGATTTGGTCGATATACCAGCCATAACGCCCGCAAATCCCGGTAAGGTACTCATCTTCATCCAGAACGAACTGGTAGGCGAAGCCTCCGTCACCACCGATTTTGGGAAGCAGCGCCATCTCCCCATTCTCATCAAGATAACCAAACTGCAAGGCGTCAATATAATCGTCGGTAAAAATATGGATAACCTTGATTCTGGCATTTTCCGGAGGGGCATAATTATCGAATTCGTCACCCCCTGCACCGCCGACCATCTCTGATTTTACGTTATGCAATGGACCACCTCCGCTGTTCCCCAACAAAACTGTATTTTTAAGCTTAGCTTTATGGAATGATATTGCAAGCCATTTTTTCGGCCCGGACGGCCACCGAGGCATGCCGCTATAACTCTCCGGGCAACGCCATTAACCCGGCCACCATATAGTATCGTGGCCGGATCAACGGAACAGGTGGAATGAACAACCGCCCGAAAAACCATCGGATACCTGCTGTCTATCAACTCGATTACGGCGAAGATGTTCTTGCCGGGCTGGCCAGACAGATCATCGCCGGTAACGCCGGTTCACTGCCGGATCTGTCACGGATTACCGTTCTGCTGCCCGACCTGCAGGCGGCTCCCCGGCTGCGCCGGCTGTTGCTCGAGTCTTCCTCCGCATTTGGCGTTTCAGCGCTGATCGGCCCGGAAATAGAAACCTTGCCTGGCTGGGTGCAGCGAACCGGCGACACAGTCCGGCAATCCCTGTTGAGTCCACAACAAAGGGAACTGATGTTGACCGAAGTGCTGATGGAACACCCGGAACTCTATGGCAACGGATCGCCATGGATTCTCGCCCGCAATCTCGTTGAGCTGTTCGACGAGCTAACGCTGCACCAGGCCCGGTTACCGGCCAGCTACGCCGAATTAATCGAACGCCTTACCGCTGCCTATGAAGCCGATCAGCGGGCATCCCTGCCCCTGAGCAGGGAAGCGACACTGGTTCACACGCTTTGGCAGGCCTGGCACCAGCAGCTTCAGCTGGAGGGGGCGATCGAATCCAGCACGGTATATCTGTTGAAGCTCGCCAGCGACTCTGCCCGGCCGGAAAACGGCTGCCAACTTTTCCTGGCCGGCTTTCACCGCCTTTCAAAGGCAGAGCGCAACTGGCTGAAACCACAACTGTTTGGCCAACGGGCCAACCTGTTCATCCAGGGAGGAGATGAAGCGGGGGATGGCGGCGACAGCTACCATCCCGATGCCGTTCCCGCCAGCCTTTTCCGGCGGCTCGAGGCGCTCCCGCACCGAACAGATCCCAAAACGAAGACACCGGTAACCCGGTTCCTCGATGCAGTCTACGCCCACCAGGGTCCACCCATACGGGAGCGCGCCCGTCAATTTTCATCTGTTACACCGCAAAACCCGATCGCCGGACGAATATTTCTGTTCGAAGCAGCCGGAGCCGATGAAGAGGCCAGGGCCATCGACATCCAGGTCAGGCGCTGGCTGCTCGACGGCTGCCGGCAAATTGGCATCGTTACCGAAAACCGCCGCCTGGCCCGCCAGGTCCGGGCCTTGCTGGAGCAGGGTGGCGTATCGATTGCGGACAGCGCCGGCTGGGCACTCTCCACCACCAGCGCCGCGGCATCACTTGAGCGGTGGCTACAGGCCGTCGAAGAGGAGTTCGACCAGCGACCGCTGCTCGACCTGCTCAGATCACCCTTCCTGTTCGCTGGCCAGGATCGGGAGCAGCTGAGAACGACTGCCTACCGCCTTGAGAACGACATCATACGGAACGGAAACATCGCGCGGGGAATGACGCGTTACCGGCAATATCTCGAAAAACAGCGGACACTGCTTCCCGGCTGGACGGAACAGACCGCCAGAGAGGTCCGGAAGCTGTTGAGCCAACTGGAGAAAGCAGCGGCGCCGCTCTCCACCTGTCTGCAGGGAGAGCGCTATCCCCGCCAGTTTATCGAAGCGCTGCAACTCAGTATGAAACGGCTGGAAATGGATCAGGCGCTGCTCGATGATGATGCCGGCAGCTGCATCATCCAGCAGATTGAACAGCTCTCCAGCGCGGCGGCAGACAGCCAACTGAGAATGAACTGGCAAACGTTTCGCGCCTGGCTCGGTAATACGCTGGAGCGCGTCAACTACGCTCCACCGGTGTCCGGGAGCCGCGTCCAGCTCATCAACCTGGCGCAAAGCGCCCTGGCCCGCTATGACGCCCTGATTGTCGCCGCTGTCGAGCAAGAGTATCTACCGGGAACGCCACCCTCTTCCCCTTTTTTCAACGATGCCGTAAGGGCCGAGCTGGGATTGCCAACCGCGCGCGCGCAGCTGACCGAACGTTTCTACCTGTTCCGCCGTCTCCTGCAGGCAGCGCCCCGGGTAGTGCTAACCCGCCGGCGGGAACAGGATGGCGAGGAAATCATACCCAGCCCCTGGCTAGAGAATCTGCGCGCCTTTCACCTCCTCGCCTACAACCAGGAACTCGACAGTTCTGACCTTCTTTCCCTGGTGCGCAGCCCACTGACCACGGTGTTCCGATCGGATACTACCGCCCTGCCCGCGCCCGTGAGCCGGCCTGCACCGGTCACACCACCTGATCTGTTACCCGGCATAATCTCCGCCAGCAGCTATCAACAACTCATGGACTGCCCCTACCAGTTCTTCGTCGCCCGTTGCCTGAAGCTTGCCGCACCTGAAGCTGTACGCGAAGCACTGGCCAAATTGGACTACGGGGAGCGGATACACCGCTGCCTGGAGGCTTTCCACAGCGACCTGCCCGATCTGCCCGGCCCCTGCCGTATGCAACTGGATGAAAGTAACCGGGTCGAGGCCAGCCGGCTGCTGGAGCAGATCGCCGAGCAGGTGTTCGCCGGTGATCTAGAGGACAATTTCATGCACCGGGGATGGCTGCAGCAGTGGAAGAGCATCATTCCTGACTACATTGGCTGGCAGCTCGAACGGGCCACCCACTATAAGTTGAGAGCGACAGAATCCATTCGCAAGGTGGAGAGATTCACCCCCTTGCACAACCTGCGCGGGCGTATCGACCGCATTGATCAGCACCCTGAAGGGCTGGCAGTTATCGACTACAAAACCGGCCAGATCAGCAACCGGGATGCGATTATCTGCGGTGAATCGGTGCAACTGCCTTTCTACGCCTTGCTGATCGGCGATAAAGTAGACCGCTGTGAATACCTGCGGCTGGACACCCACGGCGTCAAATCCTGCTCCGTACTGGAGGGAGAGACGCTTCGGCAAATTGCCCGCGATACCGGCGAGCGCCTGAAACAGATCCTGACCGCTATCAGTGATGGAGGCAGATTACCCGCATGGGGAGACGAAAAGAGCTGCGGACACTGCTCCCTGGCTGGAGTCTGCCGACGCCAGGCCTGGCCCGAAAACGAATGACCCGGCAACCTCCCCGCCTGTCAAAAATGAGTTGCCAGGCAGCGATTCGGACGGATAACCCGCTTGAACCCGGGAGAAAAACCATTAAAAAAGGCGGCACAACGCCGCCACGAAACCTCCTTATCCGGCAATCCAGCCAGCGCCACACTCCCTGCGACCCGTCATCCATGCGCTATCCGTCAAGCTGTTCCCAAACCCGGCCATCCATCCGGTATGGACCTCCTGTCGGTATCCCACCTGATCCGAACCTCCCTGGATACCCTGGAATATTCAGTCCTGGCCCCTTCTTGTCTTTGTTTTCCTGGGCTGCTTCCAGAGCGAAAGATGGTAACAACAACAAGGGACACTGGCAACGTGCAACTGTTTCAGTTTTGTGTACAAATACAACAAACTGCGATTGACCAAGCCGAATGCAAGCAACGGTTGTCAGCCCGAAATGCGCCTGCCCGGCCGTCCCAGACACTCATCCGTTCAAGGCAAAAAAACGGGTTGTAACTATTCAGCTCACCCCTGAAATCCGCCATTTCCGCGTTAAAAAAGGGTCATTTACGCTCGTAAACTCCCATTTTTCGCCTTGAACTGACGAATTTCAGGGGCAATCTGAACAGTTGCCGGCTTGTTTCATACTATGCTGAATCGTTACAACGGGTTTACAGTCAGCCAATGGCCGTTGTTCAACCCGGAAAAGGTGGATCTCCGGGGCTGGCCGAGTAGTTACCCCGAAATTTGCTATCATTCCGTTTCATGAATCAACTAGCTCCCGCCACCCCCGCCAGTAACGCCACGGTAATGGCTTCCGCCGGCACTGGAAAAACCTGGCTGCTGGTGACACGGCTTGTCCGTTTGCTGCTGGATGGCGCTCGCCCGGGCGGGATTCTGGCCATCACCTTTACCCGCAAAGCGGCGGCAGAGATGCAGACCCGTTTAACACAGCGTTTGTACGAGATGGCGGCCGCAGACAGCCAGCAGCTGGCAACGCTGCTGGCGCAACAAGGGGTAACGGATACAAAGGCAAACCGGGAACAGGCCCGTATACTCTACGAACAACTGCTCCGTACCCCTCAAACGGTGCGCACCAGCACCTTTCACGCCTTCTGTCAGGAGATCCTGCGCCGTTTTCCGCTGGAAGCCGGGATACCGCCCGGCTTCGAGTTGCTGGAGAGCAGCGCCCTGCTGCAGCAGGAGGCGTGGGACGCCCTGTTCAGCGAAGCCACCCGCTCTCCTGACGCCGCCCTGGCCCGGGCGCTGGAAACACTGTTCAACCACTGCGGCAGTCTGTTCAACACGCAGACCGCGCTGATGGATTTCCTGCAGCACCGCAGCGACTGGTGGGCATTCACCGATAATCAAAACGACCCGGCCGGCTTTGCCCGCAACAAGCTGCAGTCACAACTCGGGATCGACCCGGATGTGCACCCTGTCAGCAACTTTTTTTCCCCCCGACGCAGGGATCAGTTGCTGGAGTTCGGACGGCTGCTCGCGCGACACAAAACCAAAACGAACATGGAACAGGCTGAATCCCTGTTTCGCATCCTGGAAGCAGAAGCCAGTGAACAACGGTTCACCGAGCTTCGGCAGCTCTTCCTGACGCGGGAAAACGAACCAAGAAAACGCAAACCGGCAAAAGCCCAGGCCAAAGCGATGGGTGAACAGGGACAGCAGCGCTTCCTGCAGCTGCATGAAACACTGAGCAGGGCCATTCTCGACACATTTCGGCAGCTCGCCGCCCGCCGGACCCTGGATCTGTCCAGCGCCTGGTTTCTGGCCGGGCATCGGCTAATCGCACACTATCAGCGCATCAAGGAGGAGCAGCGGCTGCTGGACTTCGCCGACCTGGAGTGGAAGAGCTACAAACTGCTGAGCACGGCCGGCAACGCACACTGGGTACAGTACAAGCTGGATCAGCGTATCGACCACCTGCTGATCGACGAGTTCCAGGACACCAACCCGACCCAGTGGCGTCTGATCCTGCCGCTGCTGGAGGAGATGGCTGCCGGTGAACCCGAGCGGCCACGAAGCGTCTTTCTTGTGGGCGACAGCAAACAGTCCATCTACCGCTTTCGCCGCGCCGAACCGCGGCTATTCGATACGGCCCACCGATGGCTGGCTGAACATCTGGACGCTGACAGTTATCCCATGGACAAATCCTGGCGTTCGGCGCCGGCAATCATGCAGTTTGTCAACGAACTGTATGGCAGTGGTGAACTGAACCAGCAGCTGCCCCATTTTCATCCACATGACACCCACCATCCGCATTTGTGGGGGCGGGTGGAGCTGCTTCCGCTGGTCGAGTGCGGCGCTTGTGATGCAGCACCAACCAACGGGGAGCTACGCAACCCCCTGCAGCAACCCCGTATCGTTCAAACAGATCGGCGCTACTACCGTGAAGGAGAGCAGATTGCCGCCACCATCCGCTCACTGGTGGAACAGCCCGTTATTATCGATGATAGCGGGGAGGCACGGCCGGTCAACCTGGACGATATTCTGGTTCTGATCGCCCGGCGCACCCACCTTCCAGACATTGAAGCCGCCCTCCGCGATGCGGGAATTCCCTACCAGAGCGCCGACCGTGGCACACTGCTGGAGAGCCAGGAGGTCAAAGACATGGAAGCGCTGCTCGAGACCCTGGTCGCGCCCTACCACAACTTGTCGCTGGCCGTGGTATTGCGCTCTCCTCTATTCGCCTGTTCGGATCAGGATCTGATCACCCTGGCCGGCAAAGGGCCAGGGAGCTGGTGGGAGCGGTTAATGGCACTCTCCTCCAGCCCGGCCGGCAGGCCACTGGCCCGCGCCCGCCGCTGGCTGAGGGAGTGGCAGTTATTGGCAGGCCACCTGCCGGTTCACGATCTGCTGCAACGGATTTACAGTGAGGGGAATGTGCCCGCGCGTTACGAGGCGGCTTTTCCGGCCCATCTGCGTCCACGGGTACGCGCCAATCTGGAACGTTTTCTGCAACTGGCGCTGGAGGTGGACAGTGGCCGCTATCCCAGCCTGATGCACTTCATCGCCCGGCTGCAAGATCTGCGCGAACTCAAGCAGGATGCCCCGGACGAAGCCCCCACCGGCGGCGGCGCCCCCCGGCTGCGCCTGATGACCATTCATGCCGCCAAGGGACTGGAGGCTCCCGTGGTATTCCTGGCCGACAGCGCCAGCAGCAACACACGGAACAACAGCTGGAGCGCCCTGGTCAACTGGCCTGCCGAACAGGATCGGCCGAGCCATTTCCTGCTCGCGGGCAAAAAACAGGACAGTGACCCACTGACCCTCTCCCTTTTCGAAGAGCAAACCAAAGCGCAGCAGCGGGAAGACGCCAACCTGCTCTACGTCGCAATCACCCGGGCCAGACAGTTGCTCTACCTGTCGGCATCCACCCCCGGCAGAGGCGGCAACCTCGGCTGGTATGGAATGATTCGAGAGAAATTCGGCGACAGGCTGAATGGAGAAAAAAACGGCGTGCTGTGCGAGTCAGGTACGCCCTCAACATCGAGACAAACCCGCAAACCGGAACCGCCTTTCAGTAATGAACAGCCGGATCCCCGGCTCCACAGCCCCCTGCATCTCTCCCCCGTCAGCCAGGAGATCGCTCCGAGCCGCCAGGGAGACCATCAGCCGGGGAAAGGCGATCCCGATGGCCGCCTGCGTGGAACTATCATCCACCGCATGCTGGAACTGCTTACCCGCGAGCCAGCTATCCGGGAAGAGGATCTGCTGCAACAGATTTCTGCCGAAATGACCATCAATGGCGGTGCAACCTTGCTGTTGGAGTGCCAACAGGAAGCCAGAAAGGTCATTCAGGAACCCCGGCTCCAACCGCTGTTCGACGACAGGCTTTATACATCAACCTACAACGAGATACCGCTTGTCTATGAAATGGATGGAAAAACGATCCATGGCATCATTGACCGGCTGCTGGTCGGGGACCACACGGTTACCCTGATCGATTACAAGACCCATCGCAGCGCCACAACGGAAACCGTTGCACAACTGGCTACACTCTACCGGCAGCAGATGGCGCTCTATGCGAACGGTATCCAGCGGCTGTGGCCGGAAAAAACCGTGCGCTCCCTGCTGCTTTTCACCGCCTGCCGGCATGTTTTCGAAATTGAGCAACAAGCCCAATCGGACCGGCGAGGTTCAGTATGAACAAAACGCTTGTTATTCTGGGAGTTATGATGGTTCTGATCGGACTGCTCTGGCCCTGGCTGCAGAAAACCGGACTGGGCAGATTGCCTGGGGATATTGTCATCGAGCGGGAGAACTTTCGTTTCTATTTTCCCTTGACCAGTGCAGCTATCCTCAGCCTGCTGATTACCCTGCTGATCTGGCTGTTTCGCCGCTGACAAGGCACCATGAGGGAAATAGCCGCTCTGTCACAACGAACCACAACGCCGGCAGCCCGTCCCGGCCGGCGTTGGTTATTCAATCCAGAATCTCGGCCAGATCCCCCTTGCTCTCCAGCCACGCTTTACGATCCTTTGCCCGTTTTTTGGCCAGCAGCATGTCCATCACCTGATCGGTATCGTCGTCGGCCGTGATGGTAAGCTGAACCAGTCGGCGGGTGTCTGGGGAAAGCGTTGTTTCCCGTAGCTGCAGGGGGTTCATCTCCCCAAGCCCCTTGAAGCGGGTCACGGTGACCTTGCCACGTTTTTTTTCGGCCGCTATTCGATCCAGTATCCCCGCTTTCTCTGCTTCATCCAGAGCATAGAAAATCTCTTTCCCCACATCGATGCGGAACAGTGGCGGCATGGCCACAAACACGTGGCCGGCCACCACCAGCGGGCGGAAATGGCGCAAGAACAGGGCGCACAACAGCGTGGCAATATGCGCGCCGTCGGAGTCGGCATCGGCCAACACGCAGATCTTTCCGTAACGCAGCCCCTCCAGATCACTGGATCCCGGATCGACACCAATGGCAATGGCGATATCATGCACCTCCTGGGAACCGAGCACCTGCGCAGATTCCACCTCCCAGGTGTTCAATATTTTCCCCCGCAGCGGCATGATGGCCTGAAACTCCCGATCCCGCGCCTGCTTGGCGGAGCCGCCAGCAGAGTCACCCTCCACCAGAAACAGTTCAGTGCAGGCGGGGTCGGTGGAGGAGCAGTCCGCCAGCTTGCCTGGCAGCGCCGGCCCCTGGGTCACCCTTTTGCGGACTATTTTTTTGCTGGCGCGCAGCCGTTTTTGCGCATTGGCGATAGCCAGTTCAGCAATCGACTCTCCAACATCCGGATGCTGATTCAACCACAGGGAGAAAGCGTCCTTGATTACGCCGGAAACAAAAGCGGCGCTCTCCCGAGAAGAGAGCCGCTCCTTGGTCTGGCCGGAAAACTGCGGCTCCTGCATTTTGACCGACAGGATATAGCTGCATCGCTCCCAGATATCCTCCGGACTCAGTTTGACCCCCCGCGGCAGCAAACCGCGGAAATCACAAAACTCGCGCATCGCCTCGGTCAGACCGGTACGCAGGCCGTTGACATGGGTGCCACCCTGACTGGTGGGGATCAGGTTGACGTAGCTTTCCGTGACCAGTTCGCCCTGCTCGGGCGACCAGACAACAGCCCAGTCCACCGCCTCGCTGTTCCCCCGCATGCTGCCATCGAAAGGCTGCTTTGGAAGCGTCTCCAACCCGTTGAGTTCGCCGAGCAGGTACTCCTTGAGCCCTTCCTGATAGCGCCACGTGGTGGTTTCAGCCGTTTTCTCCTCGGTGAACGCCACCGTCAACCCCGTGCACAGCACCGCTTTGGCGCGCAGCAGGTGCTTGAGCCGGGGTACCGAGAATCTGGCGGAATCGAAAAACGCCGGATCCGGCCAGAAACGCACGGTGGTGCCGGTGTTGCGTTTGCCTACCGCGCCCAACGCCTCCAGCGGCGACACCCGGACGCCATCGGCAAACGCGATATGGTACTCTTTGCCATTGCGGCGCACCCAGACCTCCAGACGTCTGGACAAAGCGTTGACCACCGATACGCCAACGCCATGCAGGCCACCGGAGTAGGTGTAGTTTTTGTTGGAAAACTTTCCTCCGGCATGCAGCTTGGTGAGGATCACTTCAACACCGGGCAGTTTTTGCTCCGGATGGAGATCCACCGGCATCCCCCGTCCGTCATCTTCTACCGACAGGGAGCCATCCGCGTGGAGTGTTACCTTGATGCTTCTAGCAAAACCGGCAATGGCCTCATCGACGCTGTTATCGATCACCTCCTGGGCCAGATGGTTGGGCCGTTCGGTCTGGGTATACATGCCCGGCCTTTTGCGCACCGGCTCCAGGCCAGTGAGCACCTCGATGGATTCTGAGGTGTATGAACCAGACATAAACCCGTTACAACGCTATTCCAAGACGTTCCGCCACAACCGCGTACGACTCCACCACCGAACCCAACCCCTGCCGGAAACGGTCCTTGTCAAGCTTCTCACGGCTCCCGGCATCCCACAGCCGGCAGCCATCCGGACTGAACTCATCCCCCAGTACAATCTCTCCGTCAAAACGGCCATACTCCAGCTTGTAGTCCACCAGCAACAGCCCCGCTTTCCCGAACAGCTGCTTCAGAACACCATTGACCTTCAGCGTCAACTCCTTCATCCGGCTGATCTCACGCTCGTTCGCCCAGCCAAAGGTAATAATATGGGAGTCGTTGATCATCGGATCGTGCAGCGCATCATTTTTGAAGAAAAACTCGAACACCGGCGGCGTCAACGTTTCACCTTCGGCAACGCCCAGCCGGCGGCAGAGACTCCCGGCGCTGATATTCCTTATTACACACTCGACGGGTATCATATCGAGCCGCTTGACCACTGATTCCCGCTCCGACAGAAGCTGTTCAAAATGGGTAGGGATCCCGGCCGCCTGCAGTTTGGTCATGATGAACGCATTGAATTTGTTATTGATCACTCCCTTGCCAAGCAGTTGCTCGACCTTTTCACCATCAAAGGCGGAGGTGTCGTCACGAAACTCCAGAATGAACCGGTCCGGATCATCCGTGGTATATACTGTTTTTGCCTTGCCGGCATATAGCTCTGTCCGCTTCTTCATAGCCGTTTTTCAGATCGTTCGCCAGCCCAGGACGCGGTATCATCAACGATACGCGGCGGCTTCAACAGCTCCTCCACATCCATGCCGGCTGGAAGCTGCACCCGGGAAGCATCCTCTGGCAACTGCATTTCCTGGGCGCGATAAGGCTTGTCGAGATCCGCGGGAACCTTCAGCGCAGGGATGGTCTGCGCACTGAAATAGGCCGGGATCTCCTTTTCCTTGCTGCCGGAACAGCCTGAGACAACAGCAAGGAACAAGACCGGCGCGACCGCCCTTGCAAAAAAATGGCTCACCCCAACACCCCCGCCTTGTCAAGCGCCTGTCTGACCGTATCATGACAGCTTTTCGCCAACGGCGTCAGGGGCAAACGAATGCCGGGGGGGATCAACGCCATCTCGTGAAGGGCCCATTTGACCGGAATGGGACTGGATTCTATGAACAGATCCCGGTGCAGATCCTCCAACGGCCGGTTCAATGCTTTCGCACGGCTGCGATCGCCGGCCAGGGCAGCGGCGCACATCTCATGCATCGCCCGGGGCGCGACGTTGGCGGTTACCGAAATATCGCCCTTGCCACCCAGCAGTATGAGTTCCATGGCGGTGCTGTCATCTCCACTGTATAGATCGAGCCTGTCGCCGCAACGCTGCAGAATCTCCCTGCCTCGTTCCAGATCACCGGTGGCCTCCTTGATACCGATAATGTTGGAGATGGAGGAGAGGCGCTCTACCGTCTCCGGCAACAGATCACATGCTGTCCTGCCCGGCACGTTGTACAGAATCTGCGGTATGGGCACCGCCTCGGCAACCGCCCGGAAATGCCGGTACAACCCCTCCTGCGTCGGCTTGTTATAGTACGGAGTTACCAGCAGGCAGGCATCCGCACCCGCCTCCATTCCGCAACGGGTCAATTCAATGGCTTCGGCGGTGGCATTGGCCCCGGTTCCTGCAATAACCGGGATACGCGCAGCGGCAAACGCCACCACTTGACGGATCACACGGCAGTGTTCCCGGTGGTCCAGCGTTGGCGATTCACCGGTCGTTCCCACTGCAACAATGGCGTCCGTGCCATTTTCGACATGGAAATCAACCAGCCGCTGCAGACTCTCCTCGTCCAGCGAACCATCGGTATGCATCGGTGTGACCAGCGCAACCATACTCCCGTGAAACATCATTCAACCCTCTTTCGTGTCACTCGACGAAGCCTTCAACCGCTGCCGGTAGAGCAGGGTCAAAATGGGGCCGGACAGCGCATAGAGCAATAGCAGGAGAAACAGAACCTGCGGTGGATCGACAGCAACAAAGACGAATACCATCACAATGGCCAACCCCGCCATAAAAGGAACCTTATGCTTGAGATCCAGATCCTTGAAGCTGCGATAACGGACATTGCTGACCATCAGGATACCGGCAGCCACCGTCAATACAAAAGCCGGAATGCGCAACGCCTCACCGGTAAATCCGTTGTCGAAGCCTACCCATACCAACCCGGCAATCAGTCCGGCCGCCGCCGGGCTTGGCAATCCCTGGAAAAAACGTTTATCCACCACTTCCACCTGGGAGTTGAAACGGGCCAGGCGCAGCGCGGCGCAAGCGGTAAACAGAAAAGCCGCCAGCCACCCCAGCTTCCCCATTCCGCTCAGAGACCACTGATAAACAATCAGCGCTGGCGCGAGTCCAAAGGAGAGCATGTCAGAAAGGCTGTCATACTGAACGCCAAAATCACTTTGAGTATTGGTCAGCCGAGCCACCCTGCCATCGAGACCATCCAGAATCATTGCGATAAAGATAGCGATGGAGGCGGCCTCGAACTGCCCTTTCATCGCCGCAATGATACCGAAAAACCCGGCAAACAGAGCTGCAGTGGTGAACAAGTTAGGCAGCAGATAGATGCCGCGCCGCCGCGGGCTGCCGCCACTGCTTGCCTGCTCACCATTGTCAAGAGCCATGATTCAATATGCCAATAACATCACTACCTGAATGGATTCTCTGCCCCGGCCGCACATCGATATGCGTATTCAACGGCATCCAGATTTCAATCTCTGCGCCAAAAGGGGAGTAACAGAGGCGCATCCCCTGCCCGGTCCGCTCGCCAGGAACGACATCGCTGTGCAATCTCAACCACGCCAACCGCGGCCGAACCAGCAGGAGAATATCATCTCCCTCGTCACTTTGAATCCATGTGGCCAAAACGGCTCGTGAGTTGCCGATGTCCGAAGGCGTAGCATACCACTGTTTCTGCAGTTTGCCCTCCATGGGGGAACGCACGACATAACTTCCTGCGGCAGAACCTGCAATTTTGAGCCAACAGGCTCTCCTTTCAAGGTAAGGATCATCCATCTCCTGCATTGCGATAACACGGCCATCGACGGGCGCAACGATTCCCAATGGCTTCGCCGGAATACGACGTTCCGGATCACGAAACAGAAACGCGATTACCCCAACGGCCAGCCATACCGGCAAGGAGAAAGCAAACTGATGAAACAGAAGCAGAAGCAGCCCCGCCCCACTCAGGGGAAGAATAAGCCATAATCCCTGCCGGGCAACAATAGGATAGTGCTTGGAGCGCATGCAAAATCAGCCCGTGAGGCAAGCCTTCACCACAAGAAAAACGAGTACATGAAGGGTTTGAACAGAATGGAGCAGTTAACAAACTTGCCCATCCGTTCTGTAGCCGGCGAACGGCGGGGGTTCAAGCCTTCACGCATTCGGCGATTAACCGCCGCTCAGTTCCTGCTTTTATCGACAATTTTCTCCGCCTGGATCCAGGACATCATACCCCGCAATCTGGCGCCGACCTCCTCGATGGGATGCTCTTTCCCAAGACGCCGTTTTGCCTTCAAGGTGGCTGCTCCGGCCTGGTTCTCCAGAATGAACTCCCGGGCAAACTCCCCGTTTTGGATCTCTGTCAAAATACGCCGCATCTCCGCCTTGGTCTCCTCCGTGATAACGCGGGGTCCGCGCGTCAAATCACCATATTCGGCTGTATTGGAGATTGAATAGCGCATGTTGGCGATACCCCCTTCATACATCAGATCCACAATCAACTTCAACTCGTGCAGACACTCGAAATAGGCCATTTCCGGCGCATAGCCCGCCTCCACCAGCGTTTCGAAACCGGCCTGGACCAAGGCAGTGGCCCCCCCACACAGAACCGCCTGCTCACCGAACAGATCGGTTTCTGTCTCTTCGCGGAACGTGGTCTCAATAATACCGGCACGCCCGCCGCCATTGGCAGAGGCGTAGGAAAGAGCTATATCCTTGGCCTTGCCACTGGCATCTTGAAAAACGGCGATCAATGTCGGTACGCCCGCCCCTTTCATATAGGTGGATCGCACCAGATGGCCAGGGCCTTTAGGGGCTATCATGATCACATCCAGATCGGCGCGTGGTTCGATCTGTTCGTAATGAATGTTGAAACCGTGCGCAAAAGCCAGCGCAGCGCCCTGCTTGATATTCGGCGCAACGTATTTGCGATACAGCCGCGCCTGGTGTTCATCGGGAGCAAGGATCATGACCACATCGGCTTCCGCGACAGCGGTATCCAGCGGTTCAACCGTCAAACCGGCTTTTTCCGCTTTGGCCACCGAGACAGAATCAGTCCGCAAGGCAACGGTGACATCGACACCAGACTCTTTCAGATTATTGGCGTGCGCATGCCCCTGCGAGCCATATCCGACAATGGTGACTTTCTTGCCTTGAATGATCGACAGGTCACAGTCTGTATCGTAATAGATATTCATTCTGTAATCTTTCCTTTATGGTTTCTTTGTTGATGATTTAGCAACCCGATAACAAGCAGCAATTGCAGAAGAAGCTCTCCGCAGAAAGGCTATACATGCAGGGATTTTTCACCCCGGGGGATACCCATGGAGCCGCAGCGGACGGTTTCCAGAATCGGGGTATCACCCAGCGCACGGATGAAAGCATCCAGCTTGCAGCTATCCCCGGTCAATTCGACGACATAGCTGGTATTGCTGACATCGATGATGTTTCCGCGAAATATGTCAGCCAGCCGCTTGACCTCATCCCGCCCACTGCTGTCAGACGCCTGAACCTTGATAAGCATCATTTCACGCTCTATGTGAGCGCCCTCGGTCAAATCCAGCAACTTGACCACATCCACCAGTTTATTGAGTTGTTTGGTAATCTGTTCGACAATCTCTTCCGATCCGCGCGTCACCAGAGTCATGCGTGACAAGCTGGCATCTTCCGTAGGCGCCACGCTGAGGGACTCGATGTTGTAGCCACGGGCAGAAAAAAGACCGGCAACGCGGGAAAGCGCACCCGCCTCGTTCTCTATCAACAGGGAGATAATATGACGCATGGTTATATCAAAACACTTTTAGGCGACATTTCCATCTCGTGGTGCGCCTTTCCGGCCGCGATCATGGGATATACATTTTCCGTCTGATCAGTAATGAAGTCGAGAAATACCAACCGCTCCTTCAGTGCAAACGCATCTCTCAAGGCATCCTCGACATCCGCCGGATTCTCGATACGCACCCCGACATGCCCGTAGGACTCCGCCAACTTTACAAAATCCGGCAGAGCGTCCATGTAGGAGTGAGAGTAACGGCTGCCGTAGAAAAACTCCTGCCACTGGCGAACCATTCCAAGATAGCGGTTATTGAGATTGACTATTTTCAACGGCAGCATGTATTGAAAACAGGTGGACAACTCCTGAATACACATCTGTATGCTGCCTTCGCCGGTAATGCAAACGACATCGGATTCGGGGTTGGCAAGCTGTATCCCCATGGCCGCCGGCAAACCAAAGCCCATGGTGCCCAATCCCCCGGAAGTAACAAACCGGCTCGGGTTGTCAAAACGGTAAAACTGTGCAGCCCACATCTGATGCTGCCCGACATCGGTACTGACAAAAGCCCCGCCTCCGGTTATCTCCCACAGCTTTTCCACCACGAACTGGGGCTTGATCAGCTCGCTATCCCGGTCGTAGGCCAAACAGTCGGTGGCGCGCCAGGTATCAATCAGCTCCCACCACTGCTGCAGTTCAGCCTGGTTCATTGAAGACTCGGTGCCACGCAGAAACTGCAACATCTCGGTCAGAACACTGTCTACATCTCCAACAATGGGCACATCCACTTTGACCGTCTTTGATATGGAGGCTGGATCGATATCGATGTGAACAATCTTGGCATGGGGGCAAAACTGCTCGATCTTGCCGGTGACCCGATCATCGAAACGCGCACCAACGGCAATCAATACATCACACTCGTGCATCGCCATATTGGCTTCGTAGGTGCCATGCATTCCCAGCATACCCAAAAACTGCCGATCCGTTGCCGGATACCCCCCCAACCCCATCAGCGTGCTGGTAATGGGAATGTTGAGCAGACGGGTCAGCTCGGTCAGAGAGCTGGCGGCCCGCCCGAGAATAACCCCTCCCCCGGAATAGATAACCGGACGTCTGGCGGAAAGGATGAGCTCCACTGCCCGGCGAATCTGACGCGCATTCCCCCTTACCTTCGGGTTGTAGGAGCGCATCGATACGGTTTCGGGGTAACTGTAGGGCACCTTGACGTTGGGATCGGTCACATCCTTGGGAATATCCACCACCACCGGACCGGGGCGGCCGGTAGTTGCCAGGTGGAACGCTTTTTTCAGGGTAACAGCCAGTTCCCGCACATCCTTGACCAGAAAGTTATGTTTGGAGCAAGGGCGGGTGATGCCCACGGTATCCACCTCCTGAAAGGCGTCGCTGCCAATCACCGCCGTCGGCACCTGGCCCGTAATGGCCACCATGGGAATTGAATCCATATAGGCGGTCGCAATACCGGTAACCGCGTTGGTCACTCCGGGGCCGGAGGTAACCAGCACCACACCGGCTTTACCAGAGGTTCGGGCATAACCATCCGCGGCATGCGCCGCCGCCTGCTCGTGGCGAACCAGGATATGCTTGATATCCTCCTGTTTGTACAGTTCATCATAGATATGCAACACGCTACCACCCGGGTAGCCAAACACACACTCGACGCCCTCGTCCTTCAAAAACTGAACAAGGATTTCGGCACCGCTCAATTCCACTTAACCCATCTCCCGAATAAAAACCGCCCGTCTCGAACGGGCGGCCAGACATATTCCAGATACGCTACTGTCAAACCTCTTTGAGGTCAAGCAGTTTACATCTGCTCCTGAAAAACGCTGCCATCCCGCGGCCACCCACAGCCGTTCACAGCTGCTTGACTCCGGCAATCAGTTCGCCAATGGCCTTTTGCGCATCTCCATACAGCATGCGCGTATTGTCGGCATAAAACAGGTGATTCTCTATTCCCGAAAAGCCGGACCCTTTCCCCCGTTTGATGACTATGCAGTTCTTCGCCTTATCCGCATCCAGTATGGGCATCCCGTAGATGGGACTGTCCGGATTGGTGCGCGCCACCGGGTTGACCACATCATTGGCGCCAATGACCAGCGCCACGTCAGCGGTAGGAAATTCGGGATTGATCTCGTCGAGATCATAGATCTTGTCATAGTCGATCCCCGCCTCGGCCAGCAGCACGTTCATATGCCCCGGCATCCGCCCCGCAACCGGATGGATGGCGAATTTCACCGTGACTCCCCTGTCTTCCAGCAGCTGAACCAGTTCAGCCAGTTTATGCTGGGCCTGGGCGACCGCCATTCCGTAACCGGGAATGATGATGACTTTTTCCGCATAGGCCATGGTCACTGCAGCATCGCTGGCCTCAATCTCTTTCATCGTACCGGCGATATCCTCTTCTTCCCCGGTACCACCGGCACTGCCAAAGCTGCTGAACAGGATATTGGAGATAGGCCGGTTCATTGCCTTCGCCATCAGCTGTGTCAGCAAGGTGCCCGACGAACCCACTACGGTACCGGCGATAATCATTGCCGCATTCCCCAGCAAATAGCCTTCGAATGCCACCGCCAGGCCGGTAAGCGCGTTGAACAGAGAGATAACCACCGGCATATCCGCCCCGCCAATGGGCAGGGTAACCATAATCCCCAACACCAGGGCGCAGAGGAAAAACAGAAAGACGGTAAAGCCACTGACCTCACCACTCAACGCCAGAATGGAACCAAACAGCACCGTTACCACAAACAGCGCGATATTGAGCGCCTGGTGCGAAGGCAACCGCAGTGTCTTGTTCATCAACCCCTGCAGCTTGGCATAAGCCACCGCCGAACCGGAAAAAGAGACCGCACCAATCAACGCGCCCAGCACCGCCAGCACCTGCACGGTGCCACCACCGATATCATGGCCATCAGCAAAACGAACCAGCTCCACAGCCGCAATAGCCGCCGCGGCGCCACCGCCCATGCCGTTATAGATGGCGATCATTTGCGGCATATCGGTCATCTCGACACGCTTGGCGCTTCTGTACGCGACATAGGAGCCGATACCGATAGCAATCACGATCAACAGCAGATTGAATCCGTGCCCGTAGACCGCCGGAGACAGGAAGGTAACAGCGGTTGCAGCAACCATTGCGTAACCGGCCCAGACGATACCTTCGCGCGCCGTTACCGGCGAACTCATTTTTTTCAGCCCGACGATGAAGATAACCGCCGCAGCAAAATAGACAATCTCGATAAAGCTGCTCACTTAGGCGCCTCCCTTGCTCTTGCTGCGATCGAACATCTCCAGCATCCGCTCGGTCGCCACATAGCCACCTACAGCATTGCCGGCAGCGAGAATGACGCCAACAAAGCCGATCAACATCTGCAGACCGGTCTCCGCATGGCCCAAGGTGACCATCGCACCCACCAACACGATACCGTGGATAAAGTTGGAGCCCGACATCAACGGTGTGTGCAAGATCACCGGAACCCGGCTAATCACCTCATAACCGGTGAAGGCCGCCAGCATAAAGATATAGAGAGCGGTAAATCCTTCAATCATCTTTTTTCCTCCAGTGGTCGACGGCAGAGATCACTCTTTATCTCGCCCCCATGAGTCAGCGCACTTTTCTGAATCACTTCATCATCCCAGTCGAGCACCAGCTCACCCTCCTTGATAAAGGGGGAGATCAGGTTGAACAGGTTTTTTGCATACATTTCGCTGGCATGCACGGGCGTCTGACTGGGCACATTCAGTGGCCCGTGGACAATGATGCGTTTCTCGAATTCAATCGTCTTGCCAGGCTCGGTCAGTTCGCAATTACCACCACCTTCTGCCGCCAAATCCACGACCACAGCCCCTGTTTTCATCCGGCTTACCATCTCTTTGCTGATAATACGCGGTGAGGGTTTACCGGGAATCGCCGCTGTGGTAATGACCACATCCGAGATAGCGATGTGCTTCGCCAACACATCCTGCTGCTGTTGTTTCTCCTCCGCAGTAAGTTCACGGGCGTACCCTCCCTCCCCTTCCGCCTTGACACCGGTGTCGATAAATTTGGCGCCCAGGGACTCACACTGCTCTTTGGTAGCCGAACGCACGTCATAGGCTTCCACCACCGCTCCAAGCCGCTTGGCTGTGGCAATTGCCTGCAATCCGGCAACACCCGCACCGATAACCAGCACCTTGGCTGGACGGATAGTGCCTGCCGCAGTAGTCAACATGGGGAAGAACACACTGGCAAGGTCGGCCCCCATAAGCGCTCCCTTATATCCTGCAATGGCCGCCTGGGAGGAAAGCGCATCCATGGATTGTGCGCGGCTGATACGAGGCACCAGCTCCATCGCAAAACTGGTAATGTTCTTTTCACACATCCTTGCAACAACGTCCGGGTTTTTTCCGGGAGACATGAAACCGACAATTACAGCCCCCTCCTTGATGGCGTCCACCTCTTTCAGCGTGGGGGGCTGCACCTTGAATATCAGATCTGCATTTTTGTACAAGGTGGCGGCTGTCGCGACTATTTTCACATCTGAAAAATCTTCATCGGTAAAATGAGCGGACAGACCTGCTCCTCTCTGCAGGGTTACTTCAACGCCCATTTTGGCGAGGCGGGCGGCAACACCCGGTTCCATCGCAACCCGGCGCTCCCCTGGGGCAATCTCTTTCGGCACTGCCAAGCATAGCGGCATCTCTGTTTCTCCAATTCTGATGCGGTGAGCCGACAATATCTGACGCAGTTCAATGCAGTCTAGTCGGATTAAAACAAAACCGGCTTCCGGTAAAACCAGCTATGTTACAGCAATCAAGCACCGCTTTAAACCACCCATCGATGGCTGCAAGACCTTTGGCGGCTCCAAATATTGGGTCAAATCATCTACCTCTGCAGTAACTATTCAGCATAGTATGAAACAAGCCGGCAACTGTTCAGATTGCCCCTGAAATCCGTCAGTTCAAGGCGAAAAATGGGAGTTTACGCGTGTAAATGACCATTTTTCAACGCAGAAATGGCGGATTTCAGGGGGGAGCTGAATAGTTACCCTCTGCAATACCTCACATCCCGGCACCCTTTTTTCTTGCGGGCGGGAGATACTGTTATGGTTAACTTGGATTCAAGTCACAAACGTAACTTGAGCTGGCGAATCGCTACGCTTGCACTCCCCCACCCGATGCATTTCTCCTTCTTCCGGGTATATGAAATTTCACTTCTCTCTTTCGCGGAACACTCCCCAAATGCACAAAGCTTGCAGTAATCAGCCCCGGCCCAGATGCTGCGAGCAGTGCGCCCGGGGGGAATGGCATTCTGAAGGGAGGAAGTGCAAAAACGTGACAGGGCATTAACAATTTATTGATAAACAAGAATTTATTTACGCCGGGCATGGAAGTTGTTGACCACCCGCGATGCAGCAACAAATCCAAAAACAGCGGTAACGAATGACGCTGAACCGTAGCTGAAACGGCAGTCCAGAGAAACCCCGTGTATTCCCGGCTTTTGATAGCTGACACTACCATCAGCTTTTGGATACAACCGCTGTTGAGAAGAGAACACGCATTCAACGCCGAAGCGGCGTTTACGATTCCGTGTATATCCAAATTCAGTACGCAACCGGGAGCGAACCTTTGCCGCCAGTGCATCGTTATAGGTACGGCTTAAATCCGCCACCTTGATCGTTAGCGGATCGGTAACCCCGCCAGCGCCGCCTGTGGTAATAACGGGAATCTTGTTGCGTTTACAGAAATAGACTATCTCGGATTTGAATTTGATACTATCAATGGCATCAATAACATAATCATATCCCCGATCGGCAGAGAG
Source organism: Gammaproteobacteria bacterium (assembly GCA_015491735.1). Classification (GTDB taxonomy): domain Bacteria; phylum Pseudomonadota; class Gammaproteobacteria; order Thiohalospirales; family Thiohalospiraceae; genus DRMK01. The sequence goes on along the minus strand of WFVH01000078.1, from coordinate 37,996 downwards.
ATAGTCTGCTATCGTGTGCGTAGTTACGAAATCCTCAATAATCTGACAATGACAATCCGGATTGACATCCGCTACGCGCTGCGCCATTACCTGCCCTTTTTTCTTCCCAACGGTACCGCTCAAGGCGGGCAGTTGGCGGTTAGTATTGGTCAGGCATATCTCGTCGAAGTCGATCAGGGTCAGTGAACCAACACCGCTGCGAGCCAATGCCTCTACGGCCCAGGAGCCTACCCCGCCCAAACCGATGACACAGACATGCCGTTCTTTCAGCTTGTTTAGCGCGCCTTCTCCGTATAAACGGCTTATACCACCAAACCGCTGATGATAGGCGCTCGGAAGTCCATCACTCATAACATATCGTAACCGCTCAGATGGCCACTGAGATTTGTCAGTTCAAGGCGGAGAACAGGTATTTACAGTCAGTAAATGATCATTTTTCGTAACTATTCAGCTCACCCCTGAAATCCGCCATTTCTGCGTTGAAAAAGGGTCATTTACACCCGTAAACTCCCATTTTTCGCCTTGAACTGGCGGATTTCAGGGGTGAGCTGAACAGTTACTGGCTTACTTCATACCAAGCTGAAGAATTACCATTTTTCTTTCAACGCGGAAAGGGTGCGCGAATTCCGGAGACTGGCTGAGCTGTTACAAAATATCAACCGGATTTCCAATCTCCAGGCCAAGCAATTCTCCCGCATGTCCCTTGTTGACTGCTATCTCCACCAAACCGTTGGAATTTTCATACCAAAACGGTTCACCTTCAGGAGCAGACGAAAAGGTTCGAGCATAGCGAACGGTCCGGTCCCTGACAAGCAGCTTGCTATGTGATGGCAGGTTGGAGGCGCGCAACCCTGACAGGGCATTTCCAAAATGATCGATATAGACCACTTCCGGAAGATCCGCTGGCCAACCGGCGATAACGCGCTCATTTTCCGGAACCTGCGTACCGGGTGGCTCTTCACCATTGGCGATTCTTGCGGCCAAGGGAGCAAACAGATCCCTGCCGTGGAAGCTGTTGGACATTCGTGCCGGCCGCCAGCCAATGTCCCACCACTTCAAGCTGCGCGCCCGCATAGCCACCACATTGAACAGCCCGTTGTCCGGCCCGACGTACCATCGCCCATCCGCCCGAATGACAGCTGCCCTCCGCCGCTTGTCACCAACCCCCGGATCGACGACAGCGAGAAAGACTGTATCGAGCGGAAACTCGCTGACATAAGCCGCCAGCAGGAATGCTGCCGCTCTCGGATTGCACCGCGGAGCATCGGAAAACAGGTCAATAACCGGGGCAGATGGAGCATGGCGGACAAGCACCGCTTTCATCTGACCAACATAGGGACCTGCAATACCAAAGTCGGTAAACAGTACGATCATTCGACGAACTCGATGCCCATCAACAGCAGATCCCCATTATATTGCCCGTCGGCTTTACCTTTGAAGAAAACGGAGCAAACAGGATATTCCGGCTGCACCCGTCACTGATGATTCCGATCCGGCAGATAACCCTGTTTATATCTCAATCATCTTCGGCATCGGGCCAGTGGTGGGCCTTTAACCTGCTTTTCTTTCTCATTTCACTGGGCAACAGAGGATCATCATCATCCATCAGCAGGCGATTGCCATCACCTTCCAGATCATCATATTGCCCCCGTTTTATCGCCCAGATCAGCACACCGACCATACCAAGCCCCATTACCAGCATGCCAGGAATCAACGAGTAGATCACTTCCATCGCTTTGAACCAGCCTTCACTAAGTTAACCAAACAAGGTGCGAATACGGGACGAATTTCCAATCACCAGCAATGAACTGATCGGCATAGCGATCGCCGCAACCAGCGGTGTTACATACGCCATCATCGCCAAGGGCACCATAATACTATTGTAGACCAGGGAAATGGCAATATTCTGGCGAATGGTCCGCAAGGTGCGTCTTGATAGCGCCACGGCTTGCTGTACCTTCTCCAGTTCGTCACTCATCAAAACAATATCCGAACTCTCCATCGACGCATCGGTACCCGATCCAAGAGAAATCCCCACATCGGCGCGGATCAAGGCCGGAGCATCGTTGATTCCATCACCCACCATGGCTACGCGCTCCCCCTTCTGCTGCAACTGCTGGATGACGGAATCCTTCTCATCCGGCAGCACTTCGGCAATCACCTCCATACCTCCCAACTGCTCGGCAATTGCGTGGGCTACCTGTTTACTGTCACCGCTAAGCAGGGTCAAACGTCCCCCTTGCCGACGGAGCACATCAAGCAGCTCGACCGCATCAGGCCGCAACTGGTCTGCAACACCAAACAGCGCCACCTCCCGGCCATCGACAGCCATATAGACACAAGTGACCGCTTTTCTCTGCAGACCATTGGCAAACCTGTCAAAACCCTCGAAGCTGCTCACCCCGTTTTGAACCAGCCAGCTCCGGCTACCCAGTATAACCATCTGCCCGCCCACCGTGGCTTTGACGCCAAAACCCGAGCGGTTTTCGAAACCGGTCACCTTCACTGTGGCGGGGTCCAGCCCGTCAACCTCTGCCTGCTGCACAATGGCTTGCGCGATGCTGTGCTCAGAATACCGCTCAACCGCAGCTGCCAGGCGTTCGATCACCTGTTTGTCACAACCCGGAGCCAGATGCAGCGCCTGAATACTCATCTGCCCCTCGGTCAGGGTTCCGGTCTTGTCGAATACAAAATGTGAAATTTTGGACAGTGTCTCCAGCACCTCGCCATTTTTTATCAAGATCCCGTTCCGGGCTCCAAGACCAGAGGCGACGGCAACGGCCATGGGGGTTGCCATTCCAAAAGCGCAAGGACACGTAATAATCAGGACAGAGATGGCGGCCATCAACGCCATTTCGACGCCAGTTCCATACCAGAATATAAACGTTACAGCCGCCAGGAAAAGAGTAATCGTTACGAACCAGGGAACGATTCTATCCGCAATACGCTGAATTGGCGCTTTCGAGGCCTGCGCCTCCTCCACCAGATGGATGATCCGCCCCAAGGCCGTATCTCTCAGCACACCGGTGACCCGTACCTGCAAGGTACTGGCAAGATTCATGGTTCCGGCCGATACGGTATCTCCAGGTTGCTTGTTCACCGGCCGGGACTCGCCGGTAAGCATCGCTTCATCAACCGAACTGCGCCCCTCATCAACAACGCCGTCTACCGGAATCTGCTCCCCGGCCTTCACCAGTATCAACTCTCCGGCTTTGAGCGCCCGCACGGGAACCACCTGATCGATACCGCCCTGCACCAGGGTGGCGACTCTTGGCTGCAAATCCATCAATCGCTGGGTCGCCGCCACGGCATGGCGTTTGGACATCGACTCCAGATAACGCCCCACCAGCAGCACAAATATCAAGTTGACCACCGTATCAAAATAGACATGCCCCTGAACCGGGTTGAATACCGTGACATAACCGGAGTAGAGATAGGTGGAGGTGGCACCAATGGCAATGGGAACATCCATGGTCAGATGCATACGCCGCAGCCCGGTCCATGCCCCTTTTAGAAAAGGATAGCCGGAATAGAACAGCGTGGGAGTAGCCAGAACGAGTCCTACCCAGTAAAAAAGATGGCGAAACTCGCCATCATCCGCCCCGGTATACAGTGCTATGGAAACCCATAGCAAATTCATCATGGCAAACGCGGCAAAAGCGATACGGAACAGAAACGCCCGGTTCTGGCGTTTGAGAGCGCCTTCAGCCGCCTCCGGATCGAACGGCACGGCGGCGTATCCGATACTGCCCAGCCGGCCGAGAATTTTTGACAACGGAATGAGCCGGTTATCCCAGCGCAGGTGCAAACGCCTGCCGGACAGATTAACATTAACGTCATTCACACCGGGAGTACTGGACAGGGTGCGCTCGATAAGCCAAACACAAGCGGCACAATGGATTCCCTCCACCAGCAGGTCGATCTCCCGCTGTTCACCCAGTCCGGCAACGTACTCACCCTGAACCTCGTCCAGGTCGTAGAAAGCGAGATCCCTGGGCAGTTCAGGGGGAGGCGCGAGCAGCGTTCCCTCCGGCGTCCGCTGATAAAACCCTTCGAGTCCGGCATCATGGATGACTTTACAGACGGACTGACAACCCAAACAGCAGAAGCGCCGCAACCGGCCAGCTATTTCGGCTTGGAACAGATCTTCTTCGGGCAGAGGCAAACCGCAGTGGAAACAGCCACTCTCACCTTCCTGCAGGGAGGCCTGGTCAACACGAGAGGTGGACTCTACCTGAGACAGAAGCGCCATTTTTGACCTGCTATCGCCTTGTTCGAATCATAATGCCGCCCGTACTCTTTCAAGGTAATAAATCAGGATTCAGGGGCACTGAATCCTGATTTATTACCTTGAAAGAGTACCAGGGCTGTCTCAACCATCACTCCCCCAGCACGAAAATGCGCCGCTTGATAAGATCGTGACTTTCATCCCCCGACGCCGGCTTCGCTACAAGCGTTATCTCCCAGTGCCCCTTGAGAGGAAAGGAAAGCTCGGCCTCATACATTCCAGGCGCATACTGCCGCATGGGTACTGAAAAATCGGCATCGGCATCGGAAGGACGGTAGGTGTTTATCCGCACCTCCACGTCGTCAACAGGAACGCCCACCCTGTCCACCACGCTAAACCGATACATGGCCCCAACTCCCTGCCGGTTTTTCTCCGGCATATCGAGATGCGCTGTCCAGCCAAGCGCGCTCCTGGCGGCCACCCGTTTGAGCCGGTTCTCTTCGAATTCCCGTCCATGCTCGTAGTAATTCTTGTCGACCAAACCCGGACCGGTAACAAATGCCAACGTGATCATGCCGGCATTGACGGCCAAAACGACGCCGAGCAGCAGCAACCACCCGATAACCCAGGGATTCCGCCATGCACGTTTGTTACTCTGCGAAAAGTGGCTCTCCATCATCTTGCTCATATCACCTGCTCTCCCAATCAGCGGCGCGGGCCAAAAAACATGCTTTCATATTCGGTACTCAACTCTGGCTGTTCCTGAGCGACAATGCGGAAAGTGATTGGAATCCGCTCTTCCAGCAGCTCTTTCCCCGGAACCCTTACAAACACCGTATGGGCGGAAATATTACCCTTGGGGGCAAGAAACGGTTTTTCGGCACCTATCACCTTTAGATTGGCCGGACCATCAGCCGCCAGCTTGACGTGAATATCCTGACTGGTTTTGTTGAGCACCTTGATTTCATACCGGTTCTGAATCGAACCATCACTCTGAAGAACAAACAGCGGTTGTCGATCATGCAATACCTTGAGTTCGATCCCGGAAATGTTGGCGACCCCGTATATGATACCCAGCAGGGCAATCGATATGATTGCCAGGCTAACCAGCACCTTGGGGCGCTTGAACAGCGGAATTTCCGGTTTTCCTTCAATTTCATCCAGCGAAGTATAGCGAATAAGACCATGAGGACGATGGACCTTGTCCATCACCTGATCACAGGCATCGATACAGAGTCCGCAGGTGATACACCCCTCCTGCTGACCATGACGGATATCCACACCGGTGGGGCACACCGCCACACACAAATGACAGTCGACACAATCACCAAAGTCATCCTCCGTTACCGAAGCCCCCTTTTTCAAGCGGCCCCGAGGCTCCCCTCGCCTTGCATCATAGGTTGGGAGAATGGTTTCAGGCTCGTACATGACCCCTTGAATACGGGAATAGGGACATAGCCAGAAACAGACCTGTTCACGCATGAAACCGGCAAGAATATAGGTGCCGGCAATAAAAAGCCCGAGTGTTACCCAAGCGGCGGGATGGGCTTGCAAAGTGAAAAAATCGTACCAAAGCTGGTAGATATCAGTGAACCAACCGGCAAAAGTAACACCTGTTATGACAGCAATCAGCAACCACAAAAAATGTTTGGTTAATTTGATGCGCACTTTGTTGGCATCCCACGGCGCCTTGTCCAGCTTTCGTCTCTTGGCGGGTGGCCCTTCCAGCCAGTTTTCGATCCAGGTAAAGACATCGGTCCAGACAGTTTGAAAACAGAAAAAACCACAAAACACCCTGCCAGCAATCACCGTGACCCCAATCAGAACGATTGCCAGGAACAACAACACCAGCGACAGCATCCATACATCTTGCGGAAGGATGGTCAAATCAAAAAAATGGAATTGACGGTTTGGAATATCGAACAGTATCGCCTGTCGATCACCCCATCGCAAATAGGGGCCGAAGAAATACAACAGCCAGATGGAGGAGGTCAACCACTTCAGGCGGCGAAACCGTCCGGGAATCCGCTTGGCATGGATAGTTTCACCCCCGGTATTTACATGCCAATGCCCCACCTCATCATACAGATCGGAAAGCGTGCTGTTCTGCCCGGAACGATGATTTTGGCTCATACACTATTCTCTCATGCTTGCTGAATTCGCTTGCCGTGCGCAATAAACTGAATCTAATAATTGTATCACGAACAGCACTATTTCTCGTCTGCCGGGGAAGAGAATCGCCTGACCGAACCGACCCGTTCTCCCTCGCTGTCATCTCCTGTTGGAGGACAACCTGAAGCCAGAAGGACAAATCGATATCTTTCACATCTCCTTTTCACGGGCACGATAGCAAAACTGGAGAAGACGGGTGCAAAAAAAAAGCAAAAAGAGGATGAACTCCCCTTTTTGCTTTTACCAACTCAATATCAAAAGATAATCTCAATCTTCTGAACGTGTCGTGTTAATCAGTTTCATGATTCTGACAGCGAGTACGATGAGTACAAGCACTGCTCCCGCTACTGAAAGAATAGCACCAATAACGACCGCATCCATAAACAATCCCCTTCTGTTAGATTCATGATCACCGGAGTGGCTTCGTCCACTCCGGTGATCCACATCCAGAACCCAAGCATAAACCGGCCGAAAAACTACTGTCCACCACCAAGCTTGTAGACATAAACTGCCAGTTTGTTAATCTCGGTTTCGCTCATTTTGCCGGCAAACTTGGGCATCACGGCATCCCGTGTTTTTGGATCATTGGAATCATTGACACCATGCGCGATAGTATAAGCTATCGCCTCCTCGGTACCCGGAGAGAAGCGCCAGATGCCGTCGGTCAGATTGGCGGAACCCATCGCCGTCATACCCTTGCCATCCTGCCCGTGACAAGCAAAACAGGCGCCTTTACCCGCATAGAGCTCTTTACCGGGAGCATACTCCCCCCCCTCGCTCATCGCCTTGACATGCTTGGCGAGATCAGCAATTTCCTGCTCACTCAATTTACCTGCGTGGGCAGGCATAAAGCCACGGCGGCCATTGGCGATGCTTTGCACGATATTCTCAATCTTGCCGCCATACAACCAGTCATCATCGACCAGGACCGGAAAATTCGGGTTCCCCGCCCCTCCGGTGCCATGGCAAGCTGCGCAGTTGTCACCAAACAGCACTTTGGCCGAGCGGGTGACATATTGGGTCAACTCGTCATCCGCCAGTATGGCGGCTGCCGACATGCCGGGCAGCCGGTTCTCATACTTGGCACGAACCTCCTCGATGGCCTGCATATCCTGTTTGAACTCCTTGATTGCAGTCCACCCCATAAGACCTTTGAAATGACTGTTCACCAGCGGTATCGATGGATAGACCAACCAGTAAATCACCACCAGCGCCATACTGGCCCAAAAGCCTATCATCCACCACTTGGGTGGCTCGTTCAGCAACTCGGCCAAATTATCGTCCCATACATGCCCGGTTGTGGGAACTTTGTACGGATTACTTTTATCACTCATCTTTTATCCTCCGTCTCAAAACGGTCATCGTCCAGCGGGATATGCTTGCGCTTTTCCAGGTGCTCCCGGTTTGCCGGATGAAACACATAGATATACGCAACAACCATCAGAATAAAGACGACAACTGTTGTGACCAGACCAATCCAGTCATTCAATGTCAATGCCGCCCAATCCGTATGGAAATACTCTGCCAGACTACTCACGATAATCCACACCTTCCTCGAAGGTTACCATGGTCCCCAATACCTGCAGATAAGCAACGACGGCATCCAGTTCGGTCTTGCCTTTCACCTCTTCCGCAGCGCCGCTGAAGTCGGCACCGTAATCATTCTCGGAATAGGGCACGCCAAGGGTAGCCATCGCCTTCACCATACTTACCACCGAGTCGCCGTCCAGCATGTTTTCGGCCAACCAGGGATAGTTTGGCATAACGGATTCCGGCACCAGCGAACGTGGCGCAATCAGATGCTGACGCTGCCATTCATCAGAGTACTTGCCACCCACACGGGCCAGATCGGGACCGGTGCGTTTTGACCCCCACTGGAAAGGATGATCGTACATCGACTCGGAAGCGAGGGAGTAGTGCCCGTACCGCTCTTTCTCGTCACGGAACGGCCGGATCATTTGGGAATGACAGAGGTAACACCCCTCCCGGATATAGATATCCCGGCCGACCAGCTCCAATGCCGTATAGGGGCGAATGCCGTCCCCCGGTTTCCAGTCCGCCAGCGTCTGCCCTTCCTCGCGCTGCCATACGATCTCCGGATGCTTGTTATGCTCCATCGTTCCTTTCAGGTAGAACAGCGGAACAATCTCCACCAAACCACCGACTGAAAGGAGGATTGCCAGCATGACGAACATGACAAAGACATTGCTTTCGACCTTGTCCTGAAATTTTGTTGAATGAATTTCATTTGACATCGATTTACTCCTTCTCGGCCATCAGGCTCTGGCGGGCGCGCCAACACCACGGGTCGCGCTGGCCATGCGGATAGTCATGAACATGTTGTACATCATGACAGCGGCACCACCCCAGAATATCAACCCGCCTACGGCACGCATCACATAGTAGGGATGCATGGCGGCAACGGATTCGGCGAAGGTGTAACTCAACGTGCCAAACTCATCGTAATCACGCCACATCAGCCCCTGCATGATACCGGATACCCACATGGCGACGATGTAGATAACTGCTCCGATAGTGGCCATCCAGAAATGCAGGTTGACCAGCTTGTCAGAGTACATCTCGGTGTTCCACAACTTCATTATCATATGGTACAAAGCCCCGGCGGCAACCATGACGACCCAGCCCAGGGCACCCGAATGAACATGACCGATGCCCCAGTCAGTGTAATGAGACAAGGCGTTCACCGTTTTGGATGACATGACAGGCCCCTCGAAGGTGGACATGGCGTAGAAGGCCAGTGACATCACCAGGAAACGCAGGACATAGTCGGTACGCAGCTTGTCCCACGCGCCGGACAGCGTCATCATGCCGTTAACAGCGCCACCCCAAGACGGAATGATCATTGCCAGGGAAACGGCAGCGCCCAGCGAGCCGGTCCAGTCAGGCAGTGCGGTGTACTGAAGATGGTGGGCTCCCAGCCAGACATACCCGAACATCAGCGCCCAGAAGTGGATGACCGACAGGCGGTAGGAGAACACCGGGCGATTGGCCTGCTTGGGAACGAAATAGTACATGATGCCCAGGAACCCGGCCGTCAGATAGTAACCCACAGCATTGTGGCCCCACCACCACTGGATCATCGCATCCTGGACGCCAGAGAAGATGGAGTAGGAGTTGAACAGACTGACGGGAATGGCAAGACTGTTGACCACGTGCAGATAGGTGATCATCACCATCATGCCAAGGAAAAACCAGTTGGACACATAGATGTGCGAGGTCTTGCGTTTGGCGATGGTCATTGCGAAGTTGAAAGAGTAGGCCAGCCATGCGACAGCGATCAATATATCGAATGGCCACTCCAGCTCCGCGTACTCCTTGCCCTGGGTAATCCCCAACGGCAGGGTGATCACGGCGCAGATGATGATAAAATTCCACAGAAAGAAGGTGAACCAGGCCAGCTTGTTGCTCCATAGCGGAACACCACAGGTGCGCTGTACCGTATAGAAGGCCGTTGCCATCAATGCACATCCGCCAAAGGCGAAGATCACCGCATTGGTATGCAAGGGTCGCAAACGACCGAAGGTGAGTTCGGCGATATCGAAGTTCAATGCCGGCCACGCCAGCTGCGAGGCGATTATGACCCCCACCAGTGTGCCTATGACCAAATAGACGACCGCCATGATGGTAAACCATCTGACGACATCGAAATGATATTTCTCTGTCGTTTCCACGAGTAGTCTCCTCCGTTAAAAAAATGGCGCCGATCACCTGGGGCAGGACACCATCTGAAACAACAAACCGTACCAGACGGGAACTTTTTCAGATGCCAGCTCTCTAGTTGATGATACCTTGGCTATGGTAGTGAATGTCGTTTGGCATGACAAGTACGGTATTTGACATAACACAAAAAAAATAGTGTTAATTCAGCTTTTCCGACTGAATATCCCGCTGGGTATTGCCGACGCGCAGTAACGTCATTAATCCGGCAATATCCAGATCATCTCCCGCCTTCTCCGGCAATGCCCCGGGCAGATGCTGCACGATGCCCAGCAATTTGCCAGGCAGACATCGCTGCAGCGTTTCGACATTCTGATCGAAGCAAGGCATCTCCGGTATCACCCGATTGGCCACCCAGCCGACCAGATGAACACCTCTGGCCAGAATACTCTCCGCCGTCAACATTGCGTGGTTGAGACATCCCAGGCGCATACCAACCACCAGCACAACGGGCAACTTGAGTTGAACCACCAGATCGGCCATGCTCTGGGTCTCGTTGAGGGGTACCAGCCAGCCCCCGGCTCCTTCAACCACACAGATATCCGCTTGACGGGTGGCAAGCCGGTACAACGCCGCTATCCGCTGAAGATCGACGGCTGTCCCAACCTCGGCAGCCGCGATATGGGGAGCAATCGCCGGCCGAAAAGTATAGGGATTAACGTTTTCATAAGGGAGTGAAGCGGTGATCCGTGCAGCAAGCTGCAGCGCGTCCTGGTTGCGCAGGCCCAGCGGCGTCTGTTCGCTGCCGCTGGCGACGGGTTTGAAAGCCGCCGTTTTCAACCCTGCCCGCCGGAAACCCGCCAGCAGCGCACAGGCAACGAAACTTTTCCCGACCCCCGTATCCGTGCCGGTGATGAACAGCCCCTTCATGATGTGCGTTTTCTTGCCGCAGCGCGCATCTGTATCAGCGGAACCGGGCTGTTCCCGGCATCGGGCCGCTGCGGCGCACACTGTTCAGGCGCCCAGGCATGACCGTAAATCACCTCGTAGGTGGCCGGTAACAGACCATCCTGCCGATACCTCTCGTAGGCCTCCACCATGCCGGCAAAACGTGCCTTGCCGGTAAGGCTCCGCTGACGACCGGCAGTGGCATTGCGCGCGCCCAGCATTTTCAGATCCCGCATCAGCTCCCGGACCTCCTTGTAGGTAAGGGTAAACAGCTCGGTATCCATGACCGGATCGGCGAACTGACTGCCCAGCACCAGATCACCGATATCATGCATGTCCACAAATGCACTGACATGAGTATGGTCGTCCACCGCCCGCCAACTCCGGCGCAGCTCCTTGAGCGTGTCCGGGCCGAAGGTGCTGAACATCAGCAATCCTCCCGGCTTCAGTACACGGCGAAATTCACGAAAAGTCTGTTTCAGATCGGGACACCACTGCAGGGTGAGATTCGAGAACAGCAGATCCACGCTGGCATCGGCAAAGGGGAGCCAGTCGATATCCGCCGCCACGAAGGCGCGTTGCCGCCGCCAGCGTTTCCAGGGCGAACCACGCCCGGCTGCCTCCCTGAGCATTCGGGGTGAAAGATCGGCAGCGATCACCATTGCCTTTCGATAGCGCTGTAAAAGTGCGTAACTACAGTAGCCGGTACCTGCACCGATATCCAGGATGCAAACGGGTTCATGGCGAATCAACGCCATCCGCTCCAGCATCCGGTTGCCCACTTCGCGTTGCAGCACCGCGACCTCATCGTAGTGTACAGCGGCCCGCTCGAAGGCGCGCTGTATCCGCTGTTTGTCGAGCTGGTATCTACTCATTGAGGAAGGCTCCAATGGTCTTCCGGAAAGAGGCGGAGTGAAACAGAAAAGGAGCATGTCCTGCACCCGGAACCTGTACCAGGTGGGCGTTGGGCAACGCTTCCCTCATCCTTTCGGCCGCCGCTGAAGGAACCAGGCTGTCGTTTTGCCCCGATATCAACAGGACAGGCTGATTTATTTCTGGCAACGCGCCACGCAGGTCGGTCTCTTTCAGCAGGGTCAACCCGGCAGACAACGCTTCTGGTTGCGGTTCGCCATAGGCAAACAGTGTCTCACGCAACACCCTGGCTTGCTGGCGCACATCCTCAGCACCCCATGCCTGCAGCGCCAAAAAGCGTATCAGAACCGTCCGGTAATCCCGCCGAAGCCCGGCCGCAAACCCGTCCAGCACCGCGGCCGGCTGCGCATGAAACCAGCCGGCCCGCTGCACGAAGCAGGCATTTGCGGCTACCAGAACCAGTCGCGGTATCCGCCACGGAAAATCCAGCGCCCCCTGCAATGTCACCAGACCACCCAGCGACCAGCCCAACCAGGCCGCCTGTTCAGGCGCCACCGCTGCAACGGCCGCGGCGACCGCGGAAAGATTGGTGGCGTCATCCCGTTCCAGGGCTGGACTCTGCCCATGTCCCGGCAGATCGATCAACGTGACGCGAAACTGGTTGGACAGCTCCGCAGAAAACGCTCCCCACATGGCGGAGTGCATGCCCCAGCCATGCAGCATCACCAGATCCGGCCCGCTGCCCCGAGTCTCACTGTGAAGCCTCACATCACCTCCCCCAACACGGCAAGCAGCCGATCCACATCCGACTCGCTATGGGCCGCCGACAGGGTAATCCGCAACCGGGCGCTGCCCGCCGGCACGGTGGGGGGACGAATCGCACCGATCAGAATATTCCGCTCCAGCAGCGCCTGGCTCAACCGGATCGCCTGTTCTGAACTCCCCACCCGCAGTGGCTGCACCGGTGTTCCGGAGATCATCAATGGCAGATCCAGTTGAGCCGCTCCCCTGCGAAAACGCTGCACCAGAGCGAGCAGATGTTCCCGGCGCCATGACTGCTCCCGGATCAGACGCAGGCTGGTCCGCGCCGCCTCCGCAACCGCTGGTGGCAGGGCTGTCGTGTAAATATAACTGCGCGCCCGCTGGATGAGTGAATCGATCAACAGTTCGCTACCGGCAACAAAGGCGCCAAAAACGCCAAACGCCTTGCCCAGCGTTCCCATCAGCACCGGCACCCGCTGCTGATCCAGATTAAAGTGTTCCAGGGTTCCGCGCCCCGCCATACCCAACACTCCGATACCATGCGCATCGTCCACCATCAGCCATGCGCCATGCTGCCGGGTCACGGCCGCCAACTGCGGCAGCGGCGCCAGATCACCATCCATACTGAACAGACCATCGCTAACGGCCAACGCCCGTCCCCCCTCCATCCGGGACAGGCGGCACTCCAAATCCGCCGCATCACCGTGGACATAACGCTGCAGCCGCGCTCTGGACAACAGGGCCGCATCCAGGAGCGAGGCGTGGTTGAGGCGATCCTCCAGCACGGTATCAGCACGGCCACACAGGGCGGTAACAACGCCCAGATTCGCCATATAGCCGGTTGAAAACAGCAGGGCGCGATCCCGGCCAACGAACTCCGCCAGCTCCAGTTCCAGGGCATGATGGGCGACGGAGTGACCGGAAATCAGGTGGGAGGCGCCGCTACCCACACCCCATCTTTCCGCACCGCGGCGGAATGCCTGGACCACGTCAGGATGGTTGGCCAGGCCCAGGTAATCGTTACTGCAAAACGACAAGCACTCCCGGCCATCGAAAACAACCAGCCGGCCCGGCGGCGTATCCACCAGACGGCGTTCACGATACAGCCCTCCCTGTTTCAGTTGCACCATAGCAACGGCAAGGGATTCGTTCCATCCCCGCCGCGCCGCAGCGTCATCCATACCTGCCGTCGACCCGCGGTTTGACCAGTATCGGTGTATAGACAAACACAAACAGGGCGAAAGCCGCTATCCACAATAACTGGGAAGCGGAAACCCATAAACGGTACTGCCCTTCGAACAGCAAGGGAAACAGGACACGAACAACAGCTGCTCCAGCCAGCAACAAAAACATCCACCAAACGGAGGATGGCGGTTCGAATACGTTCCTGCCGGTATGGCCAAGGGCCACCCGCGCCATCATCCCCAACGTCATCATACCGATCCCCCCCACGGTAAATGCGTGCACTGCAAGCGGCACCGAGACCCCTGCCAAGGCAACCGCCTTGAACAGAAAGCCCGCTATTATCCCGACATAGGCCACGTAGAGAACCCAAAGCAGCGGCTTTTTCCAGATCGCCGGCGTGTACCAATCCCTCAGCCGGATGCCATTCAGAAACAGCAAAGCTGCCGCCAGCAGCGCTGTGCCCGATGCCGTCCCGGCAAACACATCCACCACGGCAAACAGCCCGAAGAGAACCATGATGGAATTATCCAGCCAGGGCCGATTGATCAATTGAAGCGGGAAACCGCATCCCCGTTCGATGAAAAAAGGGATGACCCGCCTTCCAACCACCAGGATCAACGCCACGACGAGATAGACGCCGGCATGTAACCCCTGCCGGACACCATCCCCGACCACGCCCGTCAACCCGAGGTAGAACAGCAAATTACCAACGGCCAACAGGAAGACAATGGCGACGATACCCATCTGACTCCAGCTCCTGGACTTGATCACCGGATACAGCACGGCTGCAAAAAAAGCCAGCATGAACAGCATGTCGAGCAAAAACACGACCGCAGCCGAAACAGCGAACGGACTCAACCGGGCGGCCAGCCACAAGCCAAACAGCCCCATGAGGGGATATCCATGCAGTGTCTGTACGCCAGTCCAGTTTTTTACCGCCGTCAACAGAAAACCGGCAATAACAGCCATCCCGTAGCCATAGATCATCTCGTGGGCATGCCAGACGGGGGGAGCATAGCCGGCCGGAGCGAGGCTCCAGCCAAACTGATAGATCCCCATCCATACCGCCATCAACAGGGCGGCAAAAACCCCTGCACCGAGGAAAAAAGGCCGAAAACCCAAACGCCACAGGCCGATTCCGTCATGAAAGGATGCCTCCTCTATTTGCAGCACGCTCAGGATCCCTCCCCGCAACGGCGATAACTGATCGCTCCGGACGTTGCCGTCCCTCGGCCGCAATCGGCCGGCTCCATCCGCCGCATCCGCAGGCGCCGGAACAGCTCATCGTCGCCGCAAGTCGCCGCATTGGGAGTGGTCAGCAGTTTCTCTCCATAAAAGACAGAGTTGGCGCCCGCCAGGAAACAGAGTGTCTGCAACTCGTCGCTCATGCTCTCGCGGCCAGCAGACAATCGAACCAACGAAGCCGGCATCATGATCCTCGCCACCGCTATGCTGCGCACGAACTCCAATGGATCCAGCCGTTCGATGCTCTCCAGTGGCGTACCCTCTACCTGCACCAGCAAGTTGACGGGAACGCTGTCTGGATGCTGTTCCATATTGGCCAGCTGCAGCAGCAGCCCGATACGATCCTTGCGCTGCTCCCCCATGCCGAGAATGCCGCCACAGCACACCTTGATGCCAGCTTCCCGCACATACCGCAAGGTATCGAGACGATCCTGATAGGTGCGGGTAGTCACCACCGTACCGTAAAACTCCGGCGAGGTATCCAGGTTGTGATTATAGTAATCCAGCCCGGCGGCCCGCAATCGAACCGCCTGCTCCCGATCCAGCATCCCCAATGTCATGCAGGTCTCCATCCCCAAGGCGTTTACCTCCCGGATCATCGCCTCGATTTTGTCCAGATCACGGTCGGCGGGATTCCGCCATGCCGCTCCCATGCAAAAGCGGCTGACCCCGGCCTCCCGGGCCGTCCTGGCAGCTTCCACCACTTGCTGAACCTCCAGCAGATCTTCCTCCCCCAGTCCCGTATCATGATAGGCGCTTTGTGGGCAATACGCGCAGTCCTCCGGGCAGGAACCGGTCTTGATACTCAACAGGCTGCTGACCTGGATGCTGGCCGGATCGAAAAAAAACCGGTGGACAGTCTGAGCACGAAACAGCAGCTCGCTGAAGGGCAGCTGAAACAGCTCTTCGACCTCTCGCCGCTGCCAATCGTGACGCACTTTTCCCATTGTGGAATAATTCATGGTATGTCGGCCCAAAAAAATGGATTACTGCCCAGCATAGTAATACCTCTGCAACGACTGTCAATCAAACGGGATAGCCAATGACAGGCAAGTGGCTAAACAACACCTCCTCGTGGCTGTTTCCGGGCTGCTGCGTGTTGTGTGGTGATCCTGGTATTCGCAACCTCGATATCTGCCCGGGCTGCTACGCCGACCTGCCGCGCAACAGCCATTTCTGCCGAACCTGCGCCCTGCCCCTGGCGGGGAAACCCGGTGAACTGACGTGTGGCGCGTGCCAGCGAACCCCTCCTGCCTATGATCGCTGTATCGCTCCACTGCATTACCGGTACCCGGTCAATCACCTGCTGACCCGGCTCAAGTTTCACCGGAAACTGCCCCATGCCCGCCTGCTCGGCACACTCATGGCGCGCTGGCTGGCGCAATCCCCACGACCCGAACTTCTCCTCCCTGTTCCGCTGCACCCCTCCCGGATACGCGAGCGGGGCTATAATCAAGCGCTTGAGCTGGCCCGCCCCATCGCGCGGCAGCTGCGGCTCCCCATCGATACGCGTAGCTGCCACAGAGTCCGAAAAACAGCCGCGCAGTCAGAGCTGAACACGGAACTGCGGCACAAAAACGTACGCAACGCCTTCGCCGCTTCCAAACAGCTCCCCGCAAAACACATTGCCATTGTCGATGATGTGGTCACCACTGGCCACACTATCAATGAGCTGGCCAAGGTCTTGCGGCAGGCGGGAGCCGAACGAATCGACGTATGGGTTGTAGCCCGTGTTCCACTCAACCCTTGATCCCCTGCTTCTGACAAAACGCCGCTCCCTCCCGCTCAGTAATCGATGAGCGCGGCACTCTTCAGTTGAGCAAATACCGCAAGCCCCGGTTTCAACCGCAGCATGGTGCAGGAACGGCGGGTAATCCGGGCCAGCAGACGGGGAGCATCTCCGCCACCGTCGCAACGCAACCGAACCAGTACCTGACTTGCAGAATGCTCGCAAATATCCTCGACCACGACCGGCCAGATATTGAGAATGCTGCTGCCACCGCTTCGTTCCAGACAGATACTGACATCCCGCGCCGGGATATGGACACGCGCCGGAGATCCGGGAGCCAAATCGAGGCGGCTGACCCACACTCTCCCACAGCGCCCATCGAGGGCTGTCAAATGATACCTGTCATCATGAAGCGCCACCTTTGCCTCCAGAATTGCCCCCGCCTCTTCGCCCTGTTCTACCGACAGATCCATCCGGGTCAGTACGCGCTGCAGCGAATCAGCGGCCCGTATCCTGCCCTCTTCCATCCATATCATATGATCCGCCAGCCGCGCCACCTCCTTTAGCGAATGACTCACGTAGATGACAGGAATGGAGAGTTCATTGTGCAGCCGCTCCAGGCAGGGAAAGATCTCCTGCTTGCTGCGCTCATCAAGCGCAGACAGCGGCTCATCCATCAGCAGCAGCCGCGGACTGGTCAACAGCGCGCGAGCAATGGCCGCCCGCTGCCGCTCACCGCCAGAGAGATGAATGGAGCTGCGTTCCAGCAGATCCGGCAACCCCGCCAACGCCACCGCTTCATCAAAGCCAACCCGCCGTTGGCTGGCGGGAACACGTTTCATGCCATATTCGAGATTTTGCCGTACCGAAAGATGAGGGAACAGGCTGGCTTCCTGAAACACGTAGCCCACCGCACGGCGGTGAGTGGGTTGATGGATGCCGTTGGCATCATCCTGCCAGATCTCGTCGTTGACCTGCAGAAATCCGGCCACGCGCGGCTCCAGACCGGCAAGACAGCGCAGCAGCGTCGTCTTGCCGGATCCGGAATGGCCAAACAGCGCGGTAACGCCACAGCCGGGAGCCTCGAAGGAGACATCGAGAGAAAAACCATCCAGCTCCGCAGCAAAGCGTACGGTAAGACTGGTCATCGGAACATCTCGGGATGAGAGCGTTTGTTGAGCAGGTTCAGCAGCAAGATAACGACAAATGAAAACGTCAGCAAACCGGCTGATAACAGATGGGCATTGTCATACGCCAGCGCTTCGACATGATCATAAATTGCAACCGACAACACATGGGTCTCACCGGGAATATTACCGCCAATCATCAATACGACGCCAAACTCGCCCACGGTATGGGCAAAAGCCAGCACCATCCCGGTCAGGAACCCGGGGCGCGCCAGTGGAACCACGATGGTCACAAACCGGTCCAGAGCAGAAGCACGCAGCGTTGCAGCCACCTCGAGGGGACGGTTTCCGATCGCCGCAAAGGCGTTCTGTAACGGCTGCACCATAAAAGGTAACGAATAGATCATCGAAGCCACCACCAGCCCCGGGAAGGTGAAAGGCAATGTATCCAGACCCAGATCCTGCATCAACGATCCCACCGGCCCGTCAGGCCCCAGCAGTATCAACAGATAGAACCCCAGCACGGTAGGTGGCAGCACCAGCGGCAAGGAGGTTATTGCGGCCACCGGCTGTTTCAGCCAGGAACGGGTTCTTGCCAGCCACCATGCCAGCGGTGTACCCACCACGAGCAGCAACAGTGTGGTCACGCTGGCCAGGCGCAGCGTCAGCCAGATGGCCTGGATATCGGTTTCACTCAGGGGCATTATTGTCTCTCAAACCCTCCATCACGACGCCGTAACCCATTCCACGAATCAGTTTCCGGGCCTCATCCCCCTGAAGATACCGCCAAAAAGCACCGGCTGCGGCACTCTCTTTTCCCCGCTGCAGCAGTACCGCCTGCTGCTGGATCGGTTGATACAAACCAGAGGGGATTTTCCAGAAAGATCCCGAACCTCCGGTTGCATAAACCTGGGAAAGCGCCACAAAACCCAGAGAAGCATTCCCGCTGGCGACAAACTGGAATGTCTGAGCTATGTTTTCACCCTGAACCAGACGCCTGCGCAGCTCACCCCATACCTCCAGTTTTTCCATTACCTGTCGTGCTGCCCGCCCGTAAGGGGCCAGTCGCGGATTAGCCATGGCCAACCGGTTGAAACGCCCAGCTTTCAAGACATCTCCTCTGCTATCCACGTACCCCGGCCGGGGACTCCACAATACCAGCTCTCCCAAGGCATAGGTAAAACGGCTGCCGGACACCGCCCGGCCATTTTGTTCCAGCAATCGTGGCCGCCTGCTGTCCGCTGCCAGAAAAAGGTCATAAGGCGCACCATGCACTATCTGCGCAAACAACTTTCCCGTCGATCCGGAACTGACGGCCACGGTGAAGCCGCTCTCTTTTTCAAACGCCTCGGCAATCGCCTTGGCCGGCGACACGAAATTGGCCGCAACCGCTATTGTCACGCTGTTCGCCCATAGCGCTTGAGAAACAGCCAACAACGAGGCGGCGACAAAAAACCTCAGTTCCCTGCTCATTCCGCATCATACCGGTAATATTGGGCAGCCTGGAGGCCGAACTTCAGCGACACCGGCAACCGGCAACGACTGCAACCAACCGGAGAAAGGGAGCCGCCCTTTCGAACCGGAACTCCCCCACTGCCGGCCAGAATCATCTCTTGTAACCTCCCCGTGCGAGCAGTGCGGCGCCATAGGCCGCTTCGCTGAAAACAGGTTCAATCATCGGAACTCCCACGATTTGGCCCCGGATCTGCGCCCAGGCGCTATTCACCGCCCCTCCACCCACGGTTCGGATCGCTGTGGGAAAAGGGGCGCCCAGCCGGCTAAGCAGTCGGTAACCGCGCTGTTCAATGCGCGCGATACCTTCCAGTATACCTTGAAAAAAACGCACGTCGTCCCGGGGCCGGGGAAACAGCCGCGGCTCAAGCGAAGGATCGGAGACGGGGAAACGCTCACCGGCAGCAGGGAGCGGGTAGTAGTCCAGGCAGGTGCGGCGGCCTGGACGCAGCGCTACGCTCATCTCCGTCATCTGTTCCTCAGTAAAATACTGCCGCAGCACGGCGCCTCCGGTGTTGGACGCGCCACCCACCAGCCATAAAGCGCCAAGCGGCTGACTATAGACACCGTGACGGGAGCAAAAAAAAGGCCGTTCAGACAACACCTTCACCACCAGCGTGGATCCCAGCGAGGTAACGGCATCGCCAGGAAGAGAGACACCTGTGGCAACAACCGCGGCGGTGCTGTCAGTGGTTCCGGCCACGATGGACACGGCCTGCGGCAACGCAAGTTCGCGAGCCAACGCAGCGTCGACAGTTCCAACCGGCGTACCGGGGGCGACCACCGCTGGCAGCACACCCCGTGGCACACCCAGTTCATCCAGCCATTCCGGCCAGCACCTGCTTACCGGATCGTAGCCCAGCTTGAGGCTGTTGTTGCTGTCGCTGAACCCGAATCTGCCGCACAACCGCCCGGCGATCCAGTCGGCCTGGTGCAAAGCATGACAGACATCACCCCTGTCCCGCTGCGCCAGCAGCCAGAGCAGTTTGGCCAACGCCGAACTCGCCCCCAGCACCGCCGTATCGCGTGGCGCCGCAGCCGCAATCAAGGCCGCCTCATCCACAGCCCGCGAATCGTTGTACATCAGTGCGGGCGCTAGCGGCCGGCCGGACGCATCGGCAAGCAACAGCGTGGCGGAGGTGCCATCCACCGCAATTGCCCGTACTGAACCGGCATCGGCAGCAGTAAACAGTTGCCGCAGTACCGTTACGACCGATTGCCACCAGATTTCGGGATCCTGCTGAATCTCCCTGCCCCTTCGCAGCGGCGCCGGCAGGCGATGTGTGGCGTGACCATGCTGATATCCACTGTCGTCGATAGCGACGGCCCGGCACCCCGATGTACCGACATCGATACCGACGAACAGATTCAAGGCAGTTGCACCGGCTCCGGCGGCGCCCAGTCTGCCTGGCGGTGCTCGGCAACGACGGTTGTGTAGATCCCGCCACGCACATTGAACCTGCCGGCAAGACGCATGAACCGGGGTGCGGTGACACGCACCAGATCATCCAGAATCTGATTGGTAACCGCCTCATGAAAGGCTCCCTGTTCCCGGAATGCCCACACATACAACTTCAGCGATTTCAGCTCAACGCAGCGCCGATCCGGGACATAGTCGATAGACAGGGTGGCAAAATCGGGCTGCCCTGTTTTAGGGCACAAGCAGGTAAACTCCGGTATTTCGATGTGGATAGTGTAATCCCGCTCCGGAAGCGGATTTTCAAATGTATCCAACTGTTTGCTGGGACGGCTAGGCATACGACACTCCGTTGAGGTAATATTAGCAGTTATTATACTAATCTAGACCGGTCAACCAATATATATTCGGCCCCGGGACAACAAACATGGCCGCTGTCGAGGCGCAGCCCGCGACACCCCTGCCAAGAGCCACCGCGCAGAGGCGTGCCAAGCCTGTTGTCCCCAGCCGTTTTTTCAAAAAAGGCCCTCGCGTGTGCGCCTGCTGACGCACGCACGGCAACCGGGGCCGGTATATTTTGGCTCCGGGTTTAACAAGATCGGCACTCATAACACAGTTGCCACTCAGGGAGCTATGCGTCTTAGCAAAATCAAGCTGGCCGGATTCAAAACCTTCGTTGATCCCACCACTATCCCGTTTCCCAGCAATCTGGTCTGCATCGTAGGCCCCAACGGTTGCGGAAAATCCAATGTGATCGACGCGGTGCGCTGGGTCATGGGCGAATCCTCTGCCAAGCATCTGCGCGGCGACTCGATGAGCGATGTGATTTTCAATGGCTCCAGCACCCGCAAGCCGGTAGGGCAGGCATCCATCGAACTGGTGTTCGACAACAGCGACGGACGGCTGGGGGGCGAGTACGCCAGCTACAGCGAAGTCGCCATCAAACGGGTTGTCAGCCGGGAAGGCGCTTCCAACTATTTTCTCAACGGCGTGCGCTGCCGGCGCCGCGATATTACCGGAATCTTCCTCGGCACCGGACTGGGTCCACGCAGCTATGCCGTCATCGAACAGGGCACCATCTCCCGGTTTATCGAAGCAAAACCCGAAGAGATGCGTCTGTTTCTCGAAGAGGCCGCCGGCATCTCCAAATACAAGGAGCGGCGCCGCGAAACCGAAACCCGCATCCGCCATACCCGCGAAAACCTGGATCGGCTCAACGACCTGCGCGAGGAACTGGGCAAACAACTGGCACGGCTGAAGCGGCAGTCCCAGACCGCTGCCCGGTACAAAAGCCTGAAACAGGAAGAGCGCCTGCTCAAGGGGCAACTGTACGCACTGCGCTGGCAGCGTCTCGACCGTCAATGCGGCGAACAGGAGCGCCACAATCGCGAACTTGAGACCGCTCTGGAGGCGCTCATCGCCAAACAGCGCGCCAATGAGGCCGAAGTCGAAAAACAGCGCCAGTTGCACAGCGAAGGATTGGAAACATTCAACCGTATCCAGAGCCGCTTCTACAGCGTGGGGGCCGATATTGCCCGGCTGGAGCAGGCGATCCAGCACAACCGGGAGCGGCGCCAGCAACAGCAGCAGGATCTGGCCAAACTGGAGCAGGCCTGGCAGGAAGCCAGCCACCACCTGGCGTCCGATCAACAAACCATCCAGCGCCTGCAAACCGAACTCCGGCAGCGCGAGCCGGAGCTGAGCCGCGCCCAACAGGCGGAAGAGCAGTCGGCCGCCGCACTGGCCGCCGCGGAACTGGCCATGCAGGAGTGGCAGCAACAGTGGGACGAGTTCAACCAGCGTTACGCCAAGCCGGCGCAAACGGCCCAGGTGGAACGTACCCGGCTGGACAGTCTGGAACAGCAGTCCAGCCAGTTGGAAAGCCGTATCAATCGCCTTACCCAGGAGCGCAACAGCCTGACTCCCGACGCCGAACAGAGCGATATCACCCGTTTGCAGCAGCAACTGGAGCAGACCAGGCAGCACGCCAGCGCCCTGCAGCAAAGGCAGACCGACCTCGTCACGCACATCAGCGACCAGCGCGACCAGAACCACGAACTTGCCAGCCAACTGGACACACTGCGCAGCCGTTTGCAGACCCTGCGCGGCCGCCAGGCCTCGCTGGAAGCCCTGCAACAGGCAGCGCTGAACAAAAACCGGGGGGCAACCGGCCAGTGGCTGGCCCGGCATCAGTTACAGGAAGCCAGACGGCTGGTCGAGGAGATCCAGGTAGAAAAAGGGTGGGAAAAAGCGGTGGAAGTTGTGCTCGGGCACGCTCTGGAAGCGGTCTGCATCGAGGGGCTGGGTAAACTCTCTACCGCGCTGCAGGATCTGAACGGCCCTCTGGCGCTTTTCGATACAGCCGCGCAACCCGGTTCGCAATCCGCTGCCACCAATACACTGCTGGCAAAGGCAAGCGCGCCCTGGACACTGGCGCCTCTGCTGGGTTCAGTCCGCATCGCCAATGATCTGCCCCAGGCGCTCTCGCAGCGCAGTACGCTGGCCATCCACGAATCGGTGATCACCCCTGACGGCATCTGGCTGGGTATCAACTGGCTGCGGGTGGCCCGCAGCACCGACGAAAAATCCGGTGTGCTGGAGCGGGAACAGGAACTCAAGCAGCTTGCGGATGAGACTGAACAACTGGCTACCCGGATCGAAAAACTGCATACGGAAGTTACTGCCGGGCGGGAGCGGCTGAAAAACCTGGAGCATCAGCGGGAAACACAGCAGCGCGAACTGAATGACCTCAATCACCAGGTGGCCGGACTGCAAGCCAGGCTGAGTGGCGCCAAGGTGCGGCTGGAGCAGTTCCATCAGCACACCCGGCGCATCACCTCCGAGCTGGAAGAGCTGGCCCGGCAAACAAGCAGCAATGCCCGTGAGCAGCACACCACCCGCGCCCGCCTCAATGAAGCACTGGCGCTGATGGAAACCCTGGCCAGCCAGCGGGAGCAGCTGACCGGCGAACGGCACAAGTTGCAGCACACCCTGCAACAGCGCCGTGATCAGGCCCGGCAGGCGCGTGAAACGACGCATGATATCAACCTGAAACTGCAAACCCTGCGTACCGAACTGGCCTCCACCCGCCAGGCGGTCGAACGCATCGAGCGGCAACGAACCCAGTTCTCGATCCGAAGGGACGAGCTGCGGCAGACGCTGGAACAGGGCGATGCGCCACTGGAAAAAACAGCCGCGGAGCTGGAAAAGATGCTTGCCAGACGCAGCGGGATCGAGCAGGAGATGGCGGAGGCCCGCCGCCAGGTTGAAACCATCGAGCACCGCATTCGCGAACTGGACGGCATCCACAGCCGGATTGAGCAGGAAACCGGTGAAATGCGCAGTTCGGTGGAGCAGGCGCGGTTGAGCTGGCAGGAGTTGAAGACTCGCCGCCAGACCCAGCAGGAGCAGCTCGAAGAGGCCGGCCACAACCTGACCGCCCTGTTCGAAGAGATGCCGGAGCACGCCGCTGAGCAGGAGTGGCAGACCCGGCTGGCCACCCTGGAGCAGAAGATATCCCGGCTCGGCCCCATCAACCTGGCCGCTATTGAAGAGTACCGGCAGTCGGAAGAGCGCAAAAGCTACCTGGACGCGCAAAACGATGATCTGATGGAAGCACTCGAGACACTGGAGAGCGCCATCCGCAAGATTGACCGCGAAACCCGCAGCCGTTTCCGGGATACCTTCGACAAGGTCAACAGGGGCTTCCAGAACATGTTTCCGCGCCTGTTTGGCGGTGGCAAGGCTTCGCTCGAACTTACCGGCGACGACCTGCTGGATACCGGAATAACCGTAATGGCCCACCCGCCCGGCAAGCGCAACAGCACTATCCACCTGCTGTCAGGCGGTGAGAAGGCGCTGACCGCCGTGGCGCTGGTGTTCGCCATTTTTCACCTCAACCCGGCGCCATTCTGCATGCTGGATGAGGTGGATGCTCCGCTGGATGACGCCAATGTTGGACGATTCTGTGCTCTGGTTCGCGAAATGTCGGAGAAAACCCAGTTTATTTTTATCACTCACAACAAAATCACCATGGAGCTGTCTCAACAACTGAACGGGATAACCATGAAAGAGCCGGGAGTATCCCGACTGGTCGCCGTGGATCTCGACGAAGCAGCCGCAATGGCCGCCAGTGCCTGAGGAAAAACATATGGATGAACTGCGCGCAATCCTCATCATCGCCGGCATACTCATTCTTGCGTTGATCTACTTTTTCAGCCGCCGCTCGCAGCAAGACCAGCGCCCGGCCGATGAAAAAACCATCCGGAAAGACACTGAATGGATGGAAGAAATTGCCAAACAACGGCGCAAACTCGCAAGGAACAGCCCTGTCCCGGCAGATCACCCCGATACCCCTCCCCCTCTGTTCGATGCCGGCCCGGCGCCAGAAAGCGAAGAGATCACAAAAGAGGTATCACCGCAGCAGCCAGAAACGGCCACTGATCCCGTCCCCCTTGAAGAGGAGCAAACCCCGCCCCTCCCGGAGCCGGAGTTGATTGTCGTGCTCCATATAACCGCCCCCCGGGATATGACCTTCGTGGGAGCAACCCTGTTCAGCGCGCTGGAAGAGATTGGCCTGCGCTTTGGTGAAGGTGGAATTTTCCACTACTCCCGCGCTCAACAGGACACGGGAGATGCCCCCCTGTTCAGCGTAGCCAACATTCTTGAGCCGGGGACCTTCGTGGGCGGGCAGATGGAGCAGGAATTCACCACTCCCGGCATCGTCATGTTCATGCGCGCCACCGGGGCGGTTCCAGCGCGGGAAATGGTCGAAACACTGCTGCTCAAGGCGCAGCAGCTGGCCCAGCTTCTTGGCGGGGAGATCCGCGATGAAGCACGGGAGATGCTCAGTGAATCCACGATGAAAACGCTGCTGGACAAGGCTATCGGGTTTGACGACAAAACGGGAGCCAACAGCAGGCATTGAGATGACGGCCAGGCAGCAGATCCCCCCCCCTATCGCCGAAGCCAAAAGACGCATCGAGGCACTTAGAGAGCAGATCAACCACCACAACTATCTCTATTATGCGCTCGATGCTCCGGAAATACCCGACGCAGAATACGACCGGCTGTTACGGGAGTTACAGGATCTCGAGCAAAGATACCCCAAGCTGATCACCCCGGACTCACCCACCCAGCGGGTAGGCGTTGCTCCACTGGAGGCGTTCAGGGAAGTCCGGCACGAACTGCCGATGCTCTCCCTGAACAACGCCTTCAGTGATGAGGAGGTCACCGATTTCGACCGCCGGATACGGGAGCGGCTGGGTGTGGAAAAGGTGGAGTACCATGCCGAGCCAAAACTGGATGGCCTGGCCATCAGCCTGGTGTATGAGCAGGGTTTGCTGGTACGCGGCGCAACCCGGGGTGACGGCAGCCGTGGTGAAGATGTAACCCAGAATGTACGCACCATTGGCGCGATTCCTTTGAAACTTCGCGGGAGCGGTTTCCCGGCATGGCTGGAGGTGCGAGGAGAAGTTTTCATGACCCGGACAGGATTTCAGCAGCTCAATGAAGAACAACAGCGCCACGGACTCAAGCCATTCGCCAACCCCCGCAATGCCGCCGCGGGCAGTCTGCGGCAACTGGATCCCCGGATTACGGCACAACGCCCGCTGACCATGTACAGCTACGGTGTCGGCGTGGTAAGGGGAGGAAAGCTTCCCGATCGCCACAGCAGCATCATGGAAAAACTGCGTGGTTGGGGTCTGCGCATCTCCCCCAAGAGCCGGTTGGTAAATGGATCGGAAGGGTGTTTGACCTACTACCGGCAGATGGCCGTCGAACGCAACCAGCTGCCGTATGAGATCGATGGCGTGGTCTACAAGGTAGACAAAATCGCCTGGCAGGAGCGGTTGGGAGAGCTGTCCCGCGCGCCCCGATGGGCGTTGGCGCACAAATTTCCCGCCCAGGAGGAGATGACGATGCTGCTCGATATCCAGTGGCAGGTGGGACGAACCGGCGCACTCACTCCGGTGGCGAGACTGAAACCGGTGTCTGTCGGTGGCGTAACGGTCAGCAACGCCACACTGCATAACCAGGATGAAATCGAGCGTAAAGATATTCGCATCGGCGATACCGTCGTCATACGCCGCGCTGGCGATGTTATTCCGGAAGTGGTCTCCGTCGTAAAGAGCCGGCGCCCGCCCGGCGCCCGCCGTCCACTGCCACCTGAGCACTGCCCGGTATGCGGTTCGGAAATTGTTCGCCTGCCGGGTGAGAAGGTGGCCCGCTGCAGCGGTGGTCTGTACTGCCCCGCCCAGCGCCGCGAAGCCATCAAACATTTTGCCTCCCGCCGCGCCATGGATATTGAAGGCCTTGGTGATAAACTAATAGAACAACTGGATGAAAAAGGTCTGGTTCACGATGTGGCCGACCTCTACTATTTACGGCAGGAACAACTCGAACCACTTGACCGCATGGGAGAAAAATCAGCAAAAAACCTGCTCGCAGCTCTGGAGAAGAGCAAAAACACCACGCTGGCACGCTTTATTTTTGCCCTGGGCATCCGGCAGGTCGGTGAAGCGACCGCCAGAGCGCTGGCTACCCACTTCGGTTCTCTCGAGCGCATCATGACGGCAAACAGCACGCAGTTGCAGGAGGTACCGGATATCGGCACAGTCGTTGCCGAAAGCATCCGTGCATTTTTCCATGAGACACACAACCGCGAGGTAGTGGACAAACTGCTCGCAGCCGGTATTCACTGGCCAGCTCCCGCCCTGCCGGACGCCGGCTCCCTGCCGCTGGCAGGGAAAACATTTGTCCTGACCGGCACCCTGGCGCACATGAGCCGGGAAGAGGCCAGGGAAAAACTGCGGGCGCTTGGAGCAAAGGTGACCGGCAGCGTATCAAGAAAAACCAGTTATGTGGTGGCTGGAACCGATCCCGGCTCAAAATATGAGCAGGCGCAACAGTTGGGCATTCCCATTCTGGATGAACCCTCCTTTCTGGATCTGATCAACTGACACCCCTTTTCTCCGGAAAAGCCGATCGCCATGAGCAGACACAAGCGCATACGAATAAACGACATTCTATATACCCTGCTGGTGCTGCTCTGCATCGCCATCGTGCTGCTGGTGGCCGCCGCATTCGTTTGGCAGGACATTCAGGATAGTGACCGGCGCTTTCAACAGTTTGGTCACGACTATGCGCGGCAACTCATACAGAAAGTGGAGCGCAGTGAAACAGTGGTGGAGGGACTGGCAGCGCTGGCCCAGATCACCGGTCTGGAAAAACAGTCAGAGCTGTCCCGTTATGCCAGTGAAATGAGCAAGCTTTACCCCTACATCCATATCATTCAGCTGTTTGAACGGGTGAAAGATGATGACCTGAAATCATACGAAAAGAAAAAAAGGGGCGACGGGCTTCGCGGCTACTCGGTTTACGAGTTCGACTTCGAGGGAAAAAGGTTACCGGCGGGTAAACGTCCCTTTCACTTTCCTCTGGTACTGGTTCAGCCGGACGAACCCGCCTTCACCCGTTATCTCGGATATGACATCTACTCCTCGCCCGCAGCGCAGAAAGCGATCAAGCGGGTTATCCGTACCGGCAGAAGCGCCGCAAGCGCGCCGGGAGAACTGATTGGAGGCGGGTATGG
Organism: Gammaproteobacteria bacterium; assembly: GCA_015491735.1. GTDB lineage: Bacteria > Pseudomonadota > Gammaproteobacteria > Thiohalospirales > Thiohalospiraceae > DRMK01. Next base: position 9,526 of record WFVH01000078.1, on the reverse strand, counting down.
AAGCACCCTGTTCAAACCGGTGTACTCCAGCAAGCTGGACACCGGAACGGAGCAGGAGCGGATCGCCAAAACCATTGCCATCGCGGCGGTACAGTTGCGTTTTGACGACCAGTTCTTCCCCAGCGACTCCCTGCCGGGACTGACCGTACGCCTGACCTACGGCGCTGTACCCGAGGATACAGGCACCGGCCGGATCGTGGAGGTGTATCATCATGCAGCCTCCCCCGATATCGCCACTATCACCTGGTTTCCACAACTCTCCTTCAGCTCAATCATCCCGCTGACGGGAGAAGAGCTCAATCTGTCGCTGTTGCGGCAGACCGGCTGGCAGGATCTGCGGCTGGGAATCGTATTGATGTTTGTCGCCCTGATCTCCTTTTTCTTCTGGGCTTTTCTGCGTCTTATCAAACAGCCTCTGTCCTGGTACGGTTCAGAGCAGTACCAGCATGAAATCCTGTTCCGGGAGAAAGAGCGCGCCGAAGTAACCCTGCACTCCATCGGTGATGGCGTAATCACTATCAATCTGGAGGGCAGAGTAGACTATCTGAACCAGGTCGCCGAACAGATGACCGGCTGGAACGACAAGGAGGCATACGGCCGGCCACTGAAGGATGTATTCAACGTCATTAATGAAACCACCCGCAAATCCGAGCTGGGGAATCTCGACAAGGTCCTCGAAGACGGAGAGGTAATGAAGGTAACCTCCTCTCCCGTCTTGCTTCAACGGCAGGGAGAGGAGTACGTCATTGAAATCACCCTGGCGCCTATCCGACAGCGGGACGGGGAAACCATCGGCGCTGTCATCGTATTCCATGACGTGAGCCATGTGCGGAGCATGGCCCGGCAACTTGCCTATCAGGCGACCCATGACCCACTGACCGGCCTGGTCAACCGGCGCGAGTTCGAGCGGCAACTGGGGCACGCCCTCCACAGCGCCAAATTTCACGGCCGCCACCATGTTCTCTGTTTTCTCGATCTTGACCAGTTCAAGGTGGTCAACGATACCTGTGGCCATATTGCCGGAGACAAGCTGCTGAAGCAACTGGCCATTCTGATGGAGCCAAAGGTCGGCGAGGACGGCGTGCTGGCGCGGCTCGGTGGTGATGAATTTGGCGTGTTGCTGTTCAACTGCGCCCTGGAGCAGGGTATCGAAACCGCTCAGCAGATACGCCAGGTGGTCCGCAGCTACCGTTTCGTCTGGGAGGACAAAATTTTTGAAGTTGGTGTCAGTATCGGACTGGTGCCGTTCGATGCCCAAAGTGGTGGATTGCAGGAGATCATGCGCACAGCCGACTCAGCCTGCTACATAGCCAAGGATCAAGGGCGTAACCGTCTGCATGTCTATCAGCCCGATGACAGCGCCCTTGCACTGCGCCAGGGGGAGATGCACTGGGTTCACCGCATCAGCAAGGCATTCGATGAACGGCGCTTCTATCTGGTCCGCCAGTCTGTTCTTCCTCTCAGCGCTGACGCAAGCAGCCGGCCGCACTATGAAATCCTGCTCCGCATGCTGAGCGAAGATGGCAAACACATTCTTCCCAGCGACTTCATTCCGGCTGCGGAGCGCTATGACATGATGCGGGATATCGACCGCTGGGTTATCAAAAGCTCTTTCGAGCTTATTCTGGGCCAGTCCCGCATGGCCTGCGCCAGCAACCACGTTCCCCCGCTGTACAATATCAACCTTTCGGGCCATTCGTTGAACGATGAAGCCTACCACTTCATCATCGCCCAACTGGAGGAAACCGGGATCGACCCCAATGGCATCTGCTTCGAAATAACAGAAACCACGGCCATCGACAATCTTGGCTACGCCACCAGCCTCATCCGGCGACTCAAAAAGCTGGGATGCCGGTTTGCCCTGGATGACTTTGGCAGCGGCTTGAGTTCCTTTGGCTACCTGAAAACGCTGCCGCTGGACTATCTGAAAATCGACGGCAGTTTTGTCAGGGACATGACCAGCGATCTCATCAGCCAGGCAATGGTAGAATCCATTCACCACATCGGTCACGTCATGGGTCTCCAGACCATCGCTGAAGGGGTGGAGAATGAAACCATTCTGGCGAAAGTGCGCGAGCTGGGTATCGACTACGCCCAGGGGTTTGCCATCAACGATCCACAACCGTGGGGAAATGTGCCGATGTTCGATCACACAAAGGAGCAATCACACCGACCTGCTGGCCTTGGACAAGCGTAGCTTCACGGTCTGGAAAAGGTCCCAATCAGCAACCCTCCCCGTGGACAGGAGTATCCGGCCGCTTCAGAAAATAAACGAGTAGCTCAGCTGGACGATAGCCGCTTCCAATGTGGGAAACAGATCATGGTTTTTTTGATCACCTACTGCGTCACCTGGATAGCTATCCCCCTGCTGGCGCATCTGCTCTATTCGCAAACTCAATTCACCATCCAGTAACGGCATACCATACTTCAGACCCAGCGTGGTGGAAACAAACTCCCCCAGACGCAGATCAGCGCTGACATAGCGGGGGGTGCGCTCGCCGCTCACCAAACTGTGGCGATAGAAATCAGCAGCAGTCTGGGTGTAATAGCGCAGATGGGGTTGCAGGTAGTGACCACTACCCAGTTCGTAGCGGTACCTCAGATCGGCCGTGTGGGCGACGATCCCCCAGTCATCCCAGAAAAAGCGATAGGAAAAGTGGATGCTGTCTTCATCGAACTGGTGCGCTGTGTGCCAATAGAGACTGTTCCGCAGACGGCTGCCCGGGCGTTTTTCATACAGATACTCTACCGGCAAACCATCGGTGGCGCCGACACGACTGACGATTTTGTAGGGATCCGTCAGATAACCGGAGCTAAGGCCCAAAGTGTAGTTCAACTGAGAGATGGTGCGCTTGTTGACCACCTGAGTAATACCAAACAGCAGATCGACAATCACCTTCTGCTCTTCGTCATCCCCCCCTTCTTCGTTGTCATCATCATCGTCATCATCACTGGCAGCCTGCGCCAGATTTTCTGCCGTGAGCGCAATGGTATCCAGTTCCCCGGGGATGTTGCCGTCAGGCTTGACAAGTTCGTAGCTGACGGCAATACCCGTGGAGAGCGTGGTCAGACGGTTGTTGATATCTTTCTGCAGTAAGGCAGACCCTCCCAGGGCGACATAGTCTGTCTCCACAGAGCCGTTGAGCCCCAGTACCATTCTTACCATCCGGCTGACGGGGGTTTCGAGGGCAATACTGGCCGCTACCCGCTCATCCTCAAAATCACGCATGGGATATTGATTCCTGCCGACGGTGTAAACGTCCTCCCCGGACGGCGTGGTAAACGTTTGCGGCTCTGATGAGGGAGTTGCGCCATTGGGTGAGGCGCCAGTCATCGCATCAAACACAACCCGCACATCGAGAAAGCGCTCTTCGCCGACCTCCTTGCGCGCCGCCAGCACCGGTTTGACAACCCTTACCCGATCTTGCTCATCATAGTAGAGAATCGAGCTGTCGAATTCCCACGGGCTGGGTGGCTCGCTCTCCTCCACAGCATGCAAGGGTGCAGCCAACAAGGACGATGTCGCCATCGCCAGCGCCCGGCGAACGGCAGAGGGTTTGTTACTGTTGATACGCTCTTCTTCACTCATCATCAGTTACAACCACAGCCTCCCCCCCCTATCCCCTGCCCCCCACTGGCGGCCTCTTTGCTGAAATAGATATGCTCATCACTGAACGCTTCCAGCTTGTCTGCAGGAATCTGCATTTTTTTCTGCGCCAGTGCGCCCCTTTCCCAAGGCCGGACAGCTTCGAAACTGCAACCACTCAGCCATAAAACACAAAAAATGGTCGCGATGGCTCGTAAAGATTCACTCTTTTTCATTGGAAGCCTGTAACTGTTCAGTACTCAGCAGATGGCGGGATTTTCAGGGGCGAACCGGGCAGTAACGGCAGTTGTCATCAACCCGGCCAGAGATCCCGCGCGAACCCTCACCGGAAGCACGCGACCGCCACCCCAAAACAACCACCGCTTCAACGGCCATCATTCGATACCCCTATCTCACCGTCCGGGTTTATCCCGGAGGCGCACAGGGATACGAATCACCCCAAAAGGCGCAAACCGAAGCGGGTCGGCCGCAACATTCGATTCTGTTAACCCGGGAGCCTGCCGGCATCAATACAGTTCAAGTTATTAATCCGGCAATAATAATCTAATCTATTGAGCCACTGACGTCCAGCGCAAAGACCAATGCATCCTCGCGGCCATCGGGCAGCGGGTAGTACGCTTTGCGCCGACCAATCTGCTCAAAACCTGCTGATCGGTAGAGCCGTATCGCCGCAGGATTGGATGGCCGCGCCTCCAGCAGGATGAGATGGCAACCGGACTCCCGCACCAGATCCAGCATGTGCTCCAGTATCCGCCGGCCAACACCCACTCCCTGCGACTCGGGTCGAACGCATAAATTGAGAATATGCGCCTCGCCCACATCCATCGCCGCAGACATGACGGCATAGCCGACCAGTTCCCAATCCTGCTCATAGACCCAGCAGTGATAGCCAACACGCAGACAGTCCCGCATGATGCCGGTGGTCCAGGGCACCGGATAGGCGCGGCTTTCAATCGCCATTACCGCAGAGAGATCCTGTTCAGTCATGGGGCGGTTCCGCAGCAAGGGCTTGACTATCGTGCTCACTGCCCCGCCACCTCCAGGGCCAGTTTGAGATCCTGCCACGCCTTGCGCTTCTCCAGTGGCGAGCGCAGCAGATAGGCGGGATGATAGGTCACCACCAGCGGCGTATTGGCTTCACCATAGCTGTGCCGGCGGCCGCGCAGGCGCGACAGGGGGGCGTTGGTTTTGAGCAGGTTCTGGGCGGCGATCCGTCCCACTGCCAGAATCAGCCGCGGTTGCACCAGCGCCACCTGACGCTGCAGATAGGGTTCGCACTGCTCCACCTCTTCAGGGCGGGGATCACGGTTGTTGGGCGGCCGGCACTTCAGCACGTTGGCGATATAGACCTGTTTACGATCCAGGCCGATGGCAAGCAGCATGGAGTCCAGCAGTTGGCCGGCCCGGCCGACGAAGGGCTCTCCACGGCGATCCTCCTCGGCTCCCGGCGCCTCTCCAACAACCATCCAGTCGGCGTTGCGGTTCCCGACGCCGAACACCGCCTGGGTACGGGTCTTGTGCAGGTCGCACGCGGTACAGGCCAGCACGCGCGCCTGCAGCGCATCCCAGTCCAGCCGGGTGATCTCGTCGACGGGCGTAACCGGCTGATCGGTCGGCCCGGCACCCTCGGGGGGAGCGGCACCAACCATCTGCGCAGATTGCGCAGCCGGCTCGGCGGCCCGCTCCCGCCGCTGCCATTCGACGATGCCCATCGCCTGCAGATAGTGGTGACGCCGCTGCGGATCCATCCCGGCGGCTACACGTCCGCTGCTTGGGGATGGGCCCGATCCTGTGGCGTCAGGATCTTGTTGAGCGCGTTGACATAGGCCTTGGCGGAGGCGATCACGATATCGGTATCCGCCCCCTGGCCGTTGACGATGCGCCCACCCTTCTCCAGCCGTACGGTGACCTCGCCCTGGGCGTCGGTACCGCTGGTAATATTATTCACCGAGTAAAGCTGCAGCTCGGTGCCGCTGCCGATAATGTTTTCGATCGCCTTGAAGCTGGCATCCACCACGCCACCACCCTGTGCCCTGCCCTGCTGCTCGACGCCATCCACCGTCAGCGTAACACTGGCATCCGGGGTCTCGCCGGTTTCGGAGCAGACCTTCAGGCCGACCAGCTTGACCCGCTCGTTCTCCGCCTCGGTGCTGGCCTCGGTGACCAGCGCCTGCAGATCCTCGTCGAAGATCTCATGCTTCTTGTCCGCCAGCGCCTTGAAGCGGGCAAAGGCCTCGTTGAGCTCCTCCTCCGAGCCGAACTCGATACCCAGCTCCTGCAACCGGCTGCGGAAGGCGTTGCGGCCGGAGTGCTTGCCCAGCACCATACGGTTGGCGGACCAGCCCACATCCTCGGCACGCATGATTTCGTAAGTCTCGCGGCTTTTGAGCACCCCGTCCTGGTGGATCCCGGACTCGTGGGCGAAGGCGTTGGCCCCCACAATGGCCTTGTTGGGCTGGATGGCAAACCCGGTGATGCTGGAGACCAGCCGGGAGGTGGGCACGATCTGGGTGGTATCGATACCCACCGTGCAGGGGAACACATCCTGACGGGTGCGCACCGTCATCACCACCTCCTCCAGTGCGGCGTTACCGGCACGCTCACCCAGACCGTTGATGGTGCACTCCACCTGACGCGCACCGTTCACCACCGCCGCCAGCGAGTTGGCCACCGCCAGACCCAAATCATTATGACAATGGACGGAGAATATGGCCTTGTCCGCATTCGGCACCCGCTCGCGCAGCATCCGGATCAGGCCGCCAAACTGCTCGGGAACATTGTAGCCCACGGTATCGGGAATATTGACCGTTCCGGCGCCGGCATCAATCACTGCTTCCAACACCCGGCACAGAAAATCCACCTCGGAGCGGCCCGCATCTTCAGGGGAGAACTCCACGTCATCGGTAAACTGCCGCGCCAGCCTCACCGCATGCACCGCCCGCTCCACCACCTGGTCCGGCGTCATGCGCAGCTTCTTCTGCATGTGGATGGGCGAGGTGGCGATAAAGGTGTGAATACGTGTCCGCCCGGCGCCCTTGAGCGCCTCACCGGTACGTTCGATATCTGCATCCAGCGCACGCGCCAGGCCACAAACGGTACTCTCCTGCACCGCCTGCGCCACCGCCTGCACCGACTCGAAATCACCCACACTGGCGGCGGGAAACCCCGCCTCGATAACATCCACCCGCATCCGCTCCAGCGCCTTGGCGATACGCACCTTTTCATCACGGGTCATGGACGCGCCGGGACTCTGCTCGCCATCACGCAAGGTGGTATCAAATATAATCAATTTATCTTTGTTCATTATTGTCTCCGCAACTCCAGCGTCATATTACAGACGCCAGACAAAATGAGAAAGCCCCACTTCACAAAGTCGGGTATGGAAATTTCGGGACAGGCCTTACGGCCCTTGAAGGGGTATTCAGTGACTGCCCGAAGGCAGTAGCAGTCGCAGGGCAAGCAGGGCGGCAGACACGCGCAAGCCACCGCGCCGGGCGGCACAGTTGCTGGTATTGCTTTGGCTTGCGGAACAGGACATTGTACGATAGCAATTTCAAGCTGGTTATTCGTTATTATCGACTATAGCGCTATTTACTGAAGTTTCCAACTTTTTTTGGAGTATCCAGATGACCAAAACCGGACAACCCGCCCCCGACTTCACCCTGCCAGCCACGGGTGGCCAGGCAATCACTCTGTCAGAGCTGAAAGGCAGCAACGTGGTGCTCTATTTCTATCCACGGGATAACACTCCCGGCTGCACCAAAGAGGGCCAGGCCTTTCGTGATCACTTCGCCGAGTTTGAAAAACTGAACACGGTTATTCTGGGCATCTCCCGTGACAGCCTCAAAACCCACGAAAATTTCAAGGCCAAGCACCAGTTTCCGTTCGAGCTGCTCTCTGACAGCGACGAAACAGTGTGTAAACTGTACGATGTCATCAAGGAGAAGAACATGTATGGAAAAAAAGTGATGGGCATCGAACGCAGCACCTTTCTTATCGATCAAGAGGGCATACTGCGGCAGGAGTGGCGCAAGGTGAAGGTGGCCGGGCATGTGGAAGAGGTGCTCGAGGCAGTGCGCGTAATTTAGGACGTCAGCCATGAGCAAAAAAACCATTCACGGCAAGCGCCTGTTCGTGCTGGATACCAATGTGTTGATGCACGATCCCACCGCGCTGTTTCATTTTCAGGAGCACGGTGTATTTCTGCCCATGGTGGTACTGGAGGAGTTGGACAACCACAAGCGCGGCCCGTCGGAAGTGGCCCGCAACGCACGCCAGGCTAGCCGCTTTCTGGACGAGATGATGAAGGGAGCGAGCAAGGAGGCCATCGACAAGGGACTCCGTTTCCCCGACTACAACATACCGGAAAAGGGTGCCGGTGGACGGCTGTTTTTCCAGACCCATATCGTACCCTCCAACCTGCCGGAGTCCCTGCCGGGTGACAAATCGGACAACAACATTCTCAGCATCGCCATCGCCCTGCAGCAGGAGCACCCCAGCAAAAAGGTCACCCTGGTATCCAAGGATATCAACCTGCGTATCAAGGCGGCGGTGCTTGGCGTCCATGCGGAAGACTACTACAACGATCAGGTGCTGGAGGATGTCAACCTGCTCTACCAGGGGTTACTGGAGCTGCCGGATGACTTCTGGGAAAGATACCGCAAGGAGATGGACTCCTGGCACGAAGAGGGGCGTACCTTTTACAAAATTACCGGCCCCGATGTTGAGTCATGGTTCCCCAACCAGTTTATCTCCCTTGCCGATGACGATTTCCTGGCCATTGTTCGCGAGCGGAAGGATCAGCAGGCCACCATCGAACTGACCCGTGACTACACCCGCCAGGCGGTATGGGGAATCAAACCACGCAACCGGGAGCAGAACTGCGCGCTCAATCTGCTGATGGACCCGTCCGTCGATTTTGTTACCCTGCTGGGCCAGGCCGGGACGGGAAAAACCCTGCTCACCCTGGCGGCCGGGCTGGCACAGACCCTGGATGAAAACCGCTACACCGAAATCATCATGACCCGCGCCACTATCCCGGTGGGAGACGATATCGGCTTCCTCCCCGGAACCGAGGAGGAGAAAATGACCCCGTGGATGGGCGCCCTGATGGACAACCTGGAGGTGCTTACCCAACCCGGCGACAGCGGCCAGTGGGGACGCGCCGCCACCAACGATCTGTTGCAGAAACGCATTCGCATCCACTCACTCAACTTCATGCGCGGCCGCACCTTTCTCAACAAATTCATCATTATCGACGAAGCACAGAACCTGACCCCCAAACAGATGAAAACCCTGATCACCCGCGCCGGTCCGGGCAGTAAAGTGATCTGCCTGGGGAACGTCGCCCAGATCGACACCCCCTACCTCACCGAAACCACCTCCGGTCTTACCTATGTGGTTGATCGATTCAAACAGTGGGCACATGCGGGACACATCACCCTGCTACGGGGCGAGCGTTCACGGTTGGCAGACCATGCGGCCGAGGTTTTGTGATTCGTTAATGGCCCGTGCCCGGAACTGTAGTGGTCAACTGTTTCCGGACACGTTGACCACTACAAGCTGAATAGTTACCCTCCGGCAACGAAAAAGGCCAACCCGTCCGGGTTGGCCTTGTGGTATTGGTGGAGGCGGCGGGAATCGAACCCGCGTCCGCAAGCACTCCGCCGTCAGCTCTACATGCTTAGCCTGGTCTTTGGATTTGACCGCTTGCTACCCGACAGGCAGGGAAAACAAACGGCGAGTCCGGTTAAGATTTTAGCTCATCCGCCCCGGACGGGCTTCAGAGCGAGCTTGTGAGAGTCGACCCCTGGATCCGGGTGCACAAGCACAGGCCCGGGCCAGAGGCTGGCTGGTTAAGCAGCCAGAGCGTAGTTGTCGTCGTTGGCAACTATCTTTGAGTGCAGCTGGATTTACGAG